>JAGQIK010000662.1 GCA_020431405.1 Myxococcales bacterium | reverse complement strand
GCCGCGCTGGGCTGAATCACGAGCAGCACCGCCGCGGCGCCACCGCAGAGTATCGGCAGCGCGAGGATCACGGCGAGGCCAGCCTTGAGGGGGCCCGAGGCGCCCTGGCTGCTGGCGGATCGCTGCTCGGGCGGTGGCTCGGGTGGCTCGGGCTCGGGCTCGCCGCGAAGGGCGCGCTCGAGGGCGTCATTGCGTTGGCGTTGCTGTCGAAGCTCGGCGCGAAGCGCGTCTCTCTCGGCGCGCAGGGCCGTGGTTTCGGAGCGATAGCTCACGAGCGCGGACCATCGGGCATAGAGCACCTCTACGGCTGGTTGGCGACGCAGAGTGATACGCGCGGGGCGCGCGAACCTTGGGCGATATGTGGCGCGCGCCGATCAGCAGCGCGGGATCATGACGCGAATACCCGCCTTCGACAGACGCTTGTAGATCGTCGACGTCGAGACGCGCGCGGGCAGATATTCGACGGTCGCTCTGCCGTGGCTCACGTCGGCGCGATGCACGCCTTTGATCTTGCGCAGCAGCGCTTCGATCCGTTTGGGACTGCCCTTCGCGACCATGAAGCGCCAGGTGGTGACGTACTGCTTGTAGCCCCACGCGCGCAGGCGGCGAACCAGCTTGTCGGCGGCGAACTTGTCGCGCCGGTTCCACAGCTTGACGTAGCCGCCGGCGGCGACCTGCACGCTGTGCACGCCGGTCAGCTTGGAGAGCCGCGCTTTGACTTTGTGCCGGTCTTTGGCTGTGCGCATGTCCAGCAGGCGAAAGCTCATCAGGGTCACGCCGCGCGCCGTGGGGTGGCGCACGATGCGGTGACACGCGTCGGCGGGCTGCGCCGTGGCCAGCAACAGCAGCAGCAGCGCGGGGATGATCGTCGCGCGGGAGCGTCGTCGGATTTGTCGGTTCTGCATGGCGCCGATGATACCAGGCGGGCGCGGCCAGTGCCGGCGGCGTGGTACAAGCCACGGCGATGAGCGAGGCCAGCGATCGCGTTGACGAGCGCGCGTTCTACACGCTGGCGCTGGCGCTCGCCGCGATCAAGCTGCTCTTGCACCTCGCGCTGGTGACCCGCTACGGCTACCACCGCGACGAGCTGTACTTCATCGCGTGCGGCAAGCACCTGGCGCTCGGCTACGTCGATCACGCGCCGCTGGTGCCGTGGATCGCCGGCACCTTCGCGCGGCTGTTCGACTACAGCCTGCTCGGCCTGCGGCTCCTGCCGGCGCTGGCCGGCGCGGCGACGCTGCTCGTGACGGCGAAGCTGGTACGTGCGCTGCGCGGGGGATTGCTGGCGCTGGCGCTGTCGGGCGTGGCGCTGATCATGGCGCCGGTGTATCTGCGCACGGCCAAGATGTTGTGCATCCCGGCCTTCGAGCCGCTGCTGTGGACCTCGGCGAGCCTCTTGCTCCTGCGCGCGCTCGAGACGCCCGAGCGGCGCGGGCGCTGGATCGCGCTCGGGCTCGTCGTCGGCGTGGGGCTGCTCGACAAGCACTCGATGCTCTTGTGGGTCGCGGGCGCGGGCGCTGGGCTCGTGCTGACGCCGCACCGCGCGCAGCTTCGACGGCCGTGGCCCTGGATCGGCGTCGCCATCGCGCTGGCGCTGCTGTCGTTGAACGCCGCCTGGCAGCTGCGCCATGGCTTTGCCACCGTCGAGTTTCTCGCCAACATGTCGCGCACCACGCTGGCGCAGATCCCGCGCGCGCTGTTTGTCGCGGGGCAGTTTCTGTATCTCGGTCCGCTCGCGGCGCCGCTGTGGCTGACGGCGCTGGTGTGGCTCTTTCGCGCCGGCGGAAAGCCGTATCGACTCTTCGGCTGGGCGTTCGTCGTGCAGGCCGCGGCGCTGCTCGTCACGCACGCCAAGCCGTACTACCTCGCGCCGGCCTACCCGCTGCTCTTCGCCATCGGTGCGGTGGTGATCGCGCGCTGGGTGGCGCGCCGCGCGCGGCCGCGTGCCGTGGCGGGCGCGATGCTGGCGCTGCAGATCGGCGCCAGCGCGCCGCTGGCCGCGCTGTCGTTGCCGCTCGCACGCCTGCCGGCGATGGACGGCGCCTTCGAGCGCCTGCTCGGCGCGATCGTCAAGCCCACCGACCTGACGCACGATCTACACGACGAGCATGGCTGGCCCGAGCAGGCCGCCGCCGTGGCGCGCGTCTACCGCGCGCTGCCCGCCGCCGAGCGGCGCCGCGCCGTGGTGCTGACGAGCAACTACGGCGAGGCCTCGGCGATCAACTTCTTTGGCCCGCGCCACGGCCTGCCGCGCGCCGTGTCGGGGCACATGACCTACTGGCTGTGGGGACTGTCGGACGTGGCGCCGGCGCGCCGCAGCGGCGAGGTGGTGATCGCCTACGGCATGCCGCGCCGCGCGTTGCTCGCCTACTTCGGCGACGTGCGCGAGCGCGGGCGCATCCGTCACGCGCTGGCGATGGAGCGCGACGTGCCGATCTTCGTCTGTCGAAAGCCGCGCCAGCCGCTGCGCGTGATGTGGCCGCGGCTGCGGCGCTACTACCACGGCCGCAACAAGCCGCCGGCACGCCGCTGACCGCTACTTCTGCAGCTCCTTGATCACCAGATCGCGCTGCGCCGTGGTCAGCTCGTGAAAGCGCAGCGGCGGCATCTTGCGGCGGTCGTTGTCGGGGCGCAGCAGGCGGTCGATGGCCATGTCTTTGATGGCGCGCGGCAGCGTGTCGAGGGTGTCGACGTTGAAGCCGGCGCGGCTGATGCTCTGATCGAGCGTCGAGTTATGACAGTGGCGGCAGATGTGCGTCATGATGCCGCGCCCGTCGAGCCCCGCCGCGGGCTGCACCGAGATGCTGGGCCAGTTTGCCTGCGGCACCGTCTGCGTGATGTCGGGCAGCGTCGAGGCTGGCTTGGCGCCGGTGAGCACGGCCTGGTAGGCCGTGGTCATCTGCGCGACGAGCGTCGGGTCGCTCGGCGTGACGTCGAAGAAGGGCGCGGCCATCGCCTGGCCGGCGACGGTCTTGGCGTAGAGCGCGTCCCACGACGGCTTGGTGCCGGTCTTGAGCTCCTTGTCGATCTGGATCGAGTCGAAGCTGTTTGCCTGCGTGCCGAAGCCGTTGTGCTGCAGCAGCGCCTGCAGGTGGCCGGGGTGTGTCAGGCGCTTGCCGGTATAGGTCGCGATGGGCAGGCCCGCGTAGGACGCTTCGCCGGCGTGCGCCGCGCCGAAGTTGGCGCGCACGGCGTCTTGTTTGGGCGACTCGTTGAAGAACCAATGGTTCCAGTAGAGCGAGAACTCTTGCATCAGAAGCCGCTTGGGCGTGCCGGGGCCGCCTCGCTGGTGGCACTGCAGACAGTCGACAGTGGTGTTCTTGATCGCGTCGTCGTCGTAGAGGCTGTAGCCGGTCCACGAGGACTCGATGCTGTGCGTCAGCAGATCGGCGTTGGTGCAGCCGCCCGGCTTGGTTTCGCAGGCGTGGTGGATGCGCAGCAGATAGAAGCGCGGCTCGCCGCTGATGGTGTCTTTGGAGGCGAGCTCGACGAACAGCTCGCCGCGCGAGAAGGCGAGGATGTCGTAGGTCGGGTTGGGCTTGAGCGGCGTCTGGTTGAGCGCGCCGAGCGCCGGCGTAAAGAAGATCACGCGCGGTACGAGCTCGTTGACCTTGCGCGTGCCGAGCGCCGTCGAGTGATGCACGGTGGCGAAGCCGGGATTTCCGTTCTGGCCGCTCGACGGGTTGGCGCCCTTGATCTCGAGCCCGACGAGCTTCTGCAGATCGGCGAGGCTGCTCAGCACGGGCGGCGTGGCCGCGTTGCAGAAGGCCTTGGCGACGGTGTCGGCGTGGCCTTTGGCGCACAGCGCGGCGAGCTGCTGCGCGCCGCTGGGCAGCCCTTCGAGGGGATCGCTCGAGACGGCGGGCGGCGTGGTCGCGCTGCCGTCGCTGCCGGCGAGCGCATCGGCCGCGGCGGTTGTATCCGCGGCGACCGCGGCGTCGCCCGCGGCGATCGTATCCGACGACATCGGCGGCGCGCCGATACGGCCGCCCGAGAGCGCGCCGTCGCAGCCGGCGAGCAGCGCCACGGAGCAGAGGAGATATGTGAAGCGGGTTTTCATGCGCGCGCCTATGAGCAATGCGCGGGCCGACGTGGATTTCTCTGCGCTTCGCGCGCGGCGTGACGCTGGCGTCACGGCGGTCGGACGCGGCGGAATCACCAAGTCGCTGCAATTATTTGGATCTGACTTGACGCGGGCGTTGCCAAGAACGTTGGCGAGGCGTCAACAGTGTTGGCGCCGCGCTAGGCGAGGAGGTCGGTGATGGGCGCGCTCGCCTTGGGGATGCCGGCGCCGAAGCTCTGGATGGTGGGCACCACGGCCTGCATGGCGGTCAGCGGCGCGCGGCAGGCGTTGATGCGGCTGCCGCCGCTCTGCTGCGGATCGATGAAGCGGCCCGGCTTGAGCCGACCGCCGGCGCGGCCGGCGATGAGGATCGGGATGTCTTTGGTCGAGTGCGAGCGGCCGTCGGCGACATCGGATGTGGCGACGATGGCGCAGCTGTCGAGCAGGTTGCCGGCGCCCTCGGGGGTGTCTTTGAGCTTCTGCAGCAGATAGGCGTACTGCTTGAAGGTGTGCTCGATGGTCTTTTGCACCTGCGGCTGATCGCCCGGCTCGTCGTGCGTGAGGTTGTGCAGCTGCTCGCTGACGCCGATCTCGCTGAAGATCGTCGACGACTGCCAGCCGGTGAACTCGAACGAGAAGACGCGCGTCAGATCGCAGATCATCGCGGCGGCGAGCAGGTCGCTCATGGCGCGCGCGATCTGCTGCAGCGGCTCTTTGGCTTTGTCCTGCGCCATGCCGATGCCGGGCGCACCGGGCACCTTGCACTGCACCGACTCGGCAGCCTCGACCTTCTTCTGCAGCGTGAAGATGCCCTCCATCCAGCGGTCGATGGTCTGCTTGTCGCCGCTGCCGAGGCGCTGCTTGAGCGCCTTGGACTGCGCCAGCACGATGTCGGCGACGGCGAGGCGCGAGACCTTGGCCGGATCGGGGCCGGTCTTGGGTGGCGTGCCGGTCTTGAAGAGCCGATCGAAGAGCGCCTGCGGCGACTGCTCGGCGCGGATGGTCTTGCCCGAGAAGTCGTAGGCCGTCTTGCCGTTGTTGGTCGAGCCCTCGTAGTTCATGCGCGTGACGCCGACGATCAGCGAGTCGTAGAGCGTCTGGCCCGACATCGCCTTGGCCACGACTTGATCCATCGAGGCGCTGGTGGGCGAGCCGTAGGTGCTGGCGTTGGGGTCGTAGGTGCCGGTGAGCAGCGTCTTGGCGCCGACGTGATGGCCGCTGCCCTTGTCGTAGAGCACCTCGGTGCCGCGGATCAGCGAGACGTACGACGTCAGCGCGCCGAGCGAGGCGAGCGAGGCGCCGGGCGTCCAGTTGGCGCCGGTGGCCGCGGGCCAGAACTTGTCGGCCTTGACGCCGTTGCCCCAGTACCAGACGCCGAAGCGGCGCGGGATCGGGCTGCCGTCCGCGTAGCAGTTGCCGTTGCTGCTGAACATCGCCTCGAGCGGCGGCAGCGCCACGCTGGCGGCGACACCGCCGAGCACGCCGCGCAGCAGCGTGCGCCGGCTCAGGCCGCGCGCACCGGTTCGAATCGCTGCGGCCTTGCTCACTTGAGTCCCTCCAGCAGGCGGAAGCCATCGCTGGCGACGACGTCCACCAGCAGATCGATCCAGCGCTTGCCGCCGTCGACGAAGCGCTTGGTGAGATCGGCGACGACGCGAAGCTCGCCGCTCTGCACCTCGTGGCCGACGGCGAAGCTGTAGAGGTGCTTGACCACGCAGCCGGGCACGCGGCGATCGGTGCGCAGCAGCGCCGCCAGCTCGCCGGCGTCCTCGTAGGCGATGCCGTCGAGGCTGCCGCGCACGTCGAGCGGCATGCCTTGGTCGTCGGGGCGGTATTTGCCGATGCCGTCGAAGTGCTCGAAGCTGAGGCCGAGCGGATCGGTCAGCGAGTGGCAGCCCGAGCACGCGGGGTCCGTGCGGTGGCGCTCGAGGCGCTGGCGCATGGTCTGCGGCGGCGCGTTGGGATCGACCTCGGGCAGCTGCGCGTCGACGTTGGCCGGCGGGTCGGGCACCTTGG
This sequence comes from Myxococcales bacterium, assembly GCA_020431405.1. Lineage (GTDB taxonomy): Bacteria > Myxococcota_A > Polyangia > JAGQIK01. Next base: position 1,063 of record JAGQIK010000662.1, on the reverse strand, counting down.
TGCACAGCAGGCGCTCGCGGATGAACTTGCCGCGAATGGTCGGCGAGGTCTTGGTCACGCGCGCTTTGAGCGCGAGAAAGCCGGCCAGCCCGAGCAGCCCGGCGCGGCCGCCGGCGGCGGGCAGCGTGGCCTGAACGAACGTATCGCCGCTCTGGCCGGCGGGCAGCGCAATGCCGTAGAGCGCGGCGAGCTCGCCGTTGACGAAGGTGGTGCGGGTGTCGAGAAGCTCGGTGAAGTCGGCGCGACGATCGAAGATGTTGTCGGCGATCACGCGGCGGATCTCTTCGCGCATAGCGGCGCCGATGGTCTTGCTGAACGCCGGGTAGCGCACGGGGTCTTTGCTCATGTCGATCAGCGCGTCGAGGTGCAGGTCCTCGGCGAAGAAGCGCAGCGCCGCCTCGCGCGCCTTGGGCGACTCGACCATGCGGCGCGCCTGCGCGCGCACGCCGTCGGCGCTGTCGAGCTCGCCGCGCTCGGCGGCGTCGAGCAGCGCGTCGTCGGGCATGCTGGCCCACAGGAAGTACGACATGCGCGAAGCGATCTCGTAGCCGCTGTAGCGGCGGCGACCGCTCTTGGCGTCGTCGAGGCCGAGCTCGACGCGGTGCACGAAGTAGGGCGAGGCGAGCAGCGTCACGACCGCCCACTGCACGCCGCTCCAGACGCTGCCGTAGGCCTGCGCGCTGCTCTGCGCCACGCCGGCGAGGGCGTCGATCTCGGCGTCGGACAGCGGGCGGCGCCAGACGCGGCGGCCGAAGCGGCGCAGAAAGTCGCGCACGCAGCTGTCCTTGACGTCGGTGGGCGCGCAGCCGACCAGCGCCTCGCGGCGCGTGCTGTCGGAAAAGACGATCTCGCCCACCTCGCGCGCGGCGGCTTCGTAGAGCTCGAGGCCGCGCTCGGAGGTCACCGCGGTGGCGGCGCCGATGCTGCTGTAGGTGGCGGCGGCGTCGGCCTCGATGACGGTCTTCAGCGCCAGCGCGCTGCCGAATAGATCGCGCAGGGTGTTGTGGTACTCGACGACGGTCAGCCGCGACAGGCCGCCGGGGCTCGGCGCGAACGGCGGCAG
>JAGQIK010000084.1 GCA_020431405.1 Myxococcales bacterium | reverse complement strand
CGGGTGGCGCGGTGTTGATCGAAGCGCCCGAGGTCGTGCTCGGCGCTGGCGGCGCCATCGCCGCGGGCGGCGGCGGGGGCGGCGGATCGCCGTCATTTACCAACGTCGGCCAGCCCGGCGAGCGCGGATCGATCGAGTCACCCGCGAAGGGCGGCGCTGCGGCGCCCAACGAAGGCGTGGGTGGCTTCGGCTCGTTCGGCGGCGGTCCGGGCGGCGTGGGCGGTTCCGGCCAGAGCAACGGCGGCGGCGGCGGCGGCGGCGCGGGTCGCGTTCGGATCAACACGTCTCGGCTCACGCTGCGCGGCGTCGTCAACGCTGCGCTGAGCGTCTCGCCCGGCGGCAGCTAGTACCACGACCGCGTTCCGCGATCGCTCCTCGCCGCGGCAGCAGAGCTAAGACGAGGACGAGACGTCGCTGGCGCGCAGCGCCGCCACCGTCACGCCGCCCGCCGTGCGCACTGCCACGCGCAGGTGATCGGCGGCCGAGCGCGGTCGCCAGCGCACGCTGCGCGCGCCCGGCAGCACCTCGAGCATGCCCTCGGCTCGCCAGCGCGCGATCAGCGGGTCGCCGGCGGAGCACGCGAGCTCGACGCGCAGCGTCCCGCCGTCGTCGGTGCCGGCGGCGCCGTCGCCGTCGCCTTCGTTTGCGTCGCCGCCGGCGGCAGCAGCGCGCGCGAGCTGCACCTGCGGCGGATCGAACAGCGGCAGATCGTCGCTGCGGGTGGCGCCTCGCTTGGGCGCCGAGTCGCGCCACTGATCGATGAGGCGCGTCGTGTCGCCCAGCGCGCCATCGGAGCCGGCGCCGTCGGCGTCGACGCCGCCGTCGGCCGGCGCCGCGTCGCCGCCATCGGGGCTGTCGACGCGCTGGTCGAGGGGGCCGACATCCGGGTCTACCGCCTCGAAGCGAATGTCGAGCGGGCCGACGTCGGGATCGAGATCGAGCGTCTCGAAGCCGCGATCGATGGGCCCCGCGTCGGGATCGACGACGTTGTGATCGTCACAGGCGGCGCCAGCGAGCCCGGCCAGCAGCGATCCCACCGCGACGCCGCGCGCGATGCGCCGCGCCGCGCGCCCCAGTGCCGAGCGCCGCGGCTTGTCGCGCGCGTCGCCAGCCTCGCGCGCGAAGCCATTCATGGCTTCGTAGAGCGCGTCGAGCTCGGCGTGGCGCACGGCGTCGGCGCCCGCCACGCGCAGGCCGAGCTGCACGGTGGCCGACTCGATGCGGTCGCGCGTGCGCACGTCGTGCGGGCCGTCGCCGACCGCGCGCACGAGCTCGAGCGCCGCCTCGAGCACGTCCGCTGACTCGCAGACGATCTCGCGCGTCAGCGCCTCAGCTGCGGTGGCGAGCTCGGTGCGGCGGCCGCGCGGGTGGTCCTCGTAAAAATCGTGGAGCAACGTCGCCAAGTAGCCGAGGCCCATGGCGCGGTTGTGCACGCCGGCGCAGTCGTAGTTGCGCTGGCGAAAGACCGATGACACGACGCGAAACAGAAGCTCGACACGATCGTCGGCGATGCGGTAGCCGTGGCCGAGGAAGCTCCCCGTGAGGTTGCGCGCGCCGGCGAGCTGCTGGTGGATCGGCGTGCCGTAGTAGGCCTCGACGCGGCCGAAGTTGACCGGGTGCCGCGCGTGCTCGCGCATGAAGGCGAGGTTGTGCTCGATGTCCTCGAGTCGCGCGTCGGGCTCGAAGAGCAGCATGTTGTAGCAGCAGAAGATCCCCGCCTCGTGGCAGGCGGCGAGCGCCTCGTGCACCGCGCGCGTCTGCAGTCCGCGCCGCAGGTTGGCCGAGCCGCGCTCGGAGACGTTCTCGACGCCGACGTAGAGGCGCACGACGCCGAGCCGGCGCAGCTCGAGCGCCAGCTCGCGCGTCAACGAGTCGGGCCGCGCCTTGCCGACGATGCCGAGCGCGCCGACGCCGCGCTTGTCGAGCGCCGCGCGCAGCGCGCGCACCCGCTCGAGCGACGCCTCGGGGCGCGGCAGCAAGAACGTGTCGTCGTGAAAACAGAACACCGCCCGCCCCTCGGCGCCATGCCACAGGCGCGCCATTTCGTCGGCGATGTTGCCCACGCTGCGCTGGCGCAGCATCTTCGAGCGCGGCGCCCGCGCGCGCGCGTCGCGATAGAAGCTGGTGATCGAGCAGAACGTGCACGCGCCCCAGCAGCCGCGGCTGCCCATGATCGGGATGAAGGGCACGCCCGCGTGCCGTGCGTGCGGCCGATAGCGCAGCGGCTCGGGCAGGCTGTCGAGATCGGCGACCAGACGGCGCCCTGCCGTGCGAAACGGCGCACCGTCGTCGTCGCGCAGCGCCAGGCCGGCCACCTCGCGCAGCGGGCGCGCGCCGCCGAGCGCGTCGAGCAGCTCGACGAAGCTGTGCTCGCCCTCGTGCAGGACCACGCTGTCGATCTCTTGTACGTGGCCGAGCAGCTCGAGATCAGCGAGCGTCGGATACTGCCCGCCGCAGGTGATATGTCCGCCGAAGCCATGTGCGCGCAGCGCACGCGCCAGCTCGATGAACTCGTGGGCGCGGTGTTGAAACTGCATGCTCAGCCCGACCACCTCGGGATGGTGCTGCGCCACGGCGCGTGCAAGCTGCGGGCCCTCGCAAGCCTCGTTGAAGGGCACGATCTCGACGGCGTGGCCCGCGCGCGCCGCGCTCGCGGCGATCATGCCCACGCCGAGGTTCTCCTCGAAGTCCGCTCCGACCAGGACGACACGCATGCTCGGACCTCCCCGATGTCGGTGGGTCATCCATGCTCCCGCGCGGTGACGATGCGCCCTATGACAAGTCGCAGCGGGCCAAACTCACACCGAGGCTGTGCGTGGCGCGTGGCAAACGATGCCTTTCGGCTCGACGCTCGGGCAGCCTGCAAGTGATCACCGCGCCTTTGCCGGCGGTACGCGCATTGCTGACGCTACAGACATGAGACCACGCGGTACAGACACCACCAACGCCGAGCACGTAGCCGTCGGAGAGATCATCAGCGGCACCGTGGTTACGGCCTCTCCCGACATGTCGCTCACCGTGCTGCTCGACGTGATGACACGTCAGGGCCTGAGCGCGCTGCCCGTCACCGACGCCGACGATCGGCTGGTCGGGCTGGTCACCAAGAGCGACGTGGTGCGCGCACAGCACGAGCTCGTCGAGCTCTACGGCGCCGCCGTCGGTTTCGAGGAAGACACCACCGTGCGTGACGTGATGGTGCCGGTGGTCTACGCGGTTCGCGACGTGGCGAGTGTCGCGCGCGTCGCGGCGGTGATGGTCTACGAGGGGCTGCATCGCGCGCCGGTGCTCGACGGAGACGGCCGTCTGGTCGGCATCGTCTCGCTCACCGACATCGCGCTGTGGCTCGCGCGCGCCCACGGCTACCAGCACAATCCCGACGGCTGGATCGAGGTTCGCGTCGACGCCAACGTCGGCGCGAGATAGTCCGCGCCGTCGCCGAGCGCCCCCGCTCAGCCCTGCAACGCCTCGCCGCGCTCGAGCGCCGCCTCGATGGCGGTCATCAGCTGCTTGCGCGAGACGGGCTTGGCGAGCCAGATCACCTCTTCGCGCTCGAGCAGCTTGCTGGCGCGAGCCGTCGTCGCGCCGCCCGTGATCATCACCATCTTGTGCTGCCAGCCATCGACGCAGGCGCGCTCGTAGACGTCGACGCCCGAGATACCGGGCATCATCACGTCGCAGACCACGGCGTCGAAGTGCTCGTCGGCGATACGCTGCAGCGCTTCGCCGCCGCTGTCGACCGCCTCGACGTCGTAGACGTCGCGTAGCAGGCGCACCAGGCCAGCCACCAGCAGCTTGTCGTCGTCGACGACCAAGACGCGCTGTCTGAGCGAAGGCGTGCTCAGCTCGTGGCTGAAGTCGGTGACGTGACGACTGGCGCTGCGCAGTCGGTCGTCGTCGCTGGCGCCCGGCAACACGACGCGCGCCAGCGTGCCGCGCGGCTTGGCTGGCAGCAGCTCGAGCGATCCGCCGAGCGAGCGTACGATGCTGGCGCAGATCGACAGCCCGAGCCCCGTCCCCTCGCCGACGGGCTTGCTCGTGACGAACGGCTCGAAGATGCGGCTTCGCAGCGACTCGGGCACGCCGCTGCCGCTGTCTTCGATCTCGATGACCACGTTGCCGTCATCGTCGCCGCGGCAGCGTATGCACACGCGTCCTAGGTCGCCGCCGTCGAGCTGCTCCGGCAGCGACTGCGCAGCGTTGACGAGCAGGTTGAGGAAAACCTGCCCGATGCGTCCCTCCTCGGCCGTCACGGGCGGCACGTTGTCCGCGAGCTCGCTGCTGAAGTGCGCGCGATGACCGTAGCGCGCGATGGTCATGCGCATGGCCTTTTCGAGCGGCTGTCGCACGTCGACGACGCCCATCTCGTCATCGACACGGCTCAGCGAGCGCAGGTCGCTGACGATGCGCGCGATGCGATCGGCGCCCTCGATGCACTCGTCGACGATCTCGCCGAGCTCCGCGAGCGCTGGCGGCAGCTTGGCGGGCTCGATGATCTTGTCGGCCTCCTGCAGCACCGAGAGGTTGCCGCGGATGTACATCAGCGGGTTGTTGATCTCGTGCGCGACGCCCGCAGCGAGCGTGCCGATGGCGGCCAATCGCTCGCTGACCTGCAGCTGGCGCTGCAGCGTGCGTCGCTCGGTGAGGTCGCGGATCACCACCAGGCGCCGCGCGGGCGCGCTGCTGTCGTCGTGCTCGCGCGGGACCTCGAGCTGCCACAGCTCGCCGATGCGCTCGCGCTCGCCGCAGGAAAAGCGCGCCTCGATCGGCGCATCCCAGCGCGGCTCGTTGTCGATCCGCAAGCGGTCTTCTGGCAGCACGAGCTCGCGCAGCCGAGTCCCGACGAGCGCTTGCCCTTGGCGTCCGAAAAACTCGTGCGCGTTGGTGTTGGCGTAGCTCACGCGCTCGCCTTCGAGCGCCAGCACGGCGTAGGGCATCGCGGCGAGCAGCTGTTGGCGCATGGCGAGCGCGTGCTCGAGTTGCGTCTCGCGCTCGAGCAGCTGCGCGGTGCGCGCTTCGACAGCCTCCTCGAGGCGGCCGTGAAGGCGCGCGTTGTAGGCCAACGCGATCAGCGCGCCGGCGACGGCGTGCAGCGCGAGCGCCGAGTCGAAGACCTCGATCGATGGCATCACGCCCGCGTATAGCAGCGCGTCGTTGATCACGGCGGGCGCGACGAGGGCGAGGAAGGCCGTGAGCACCGGTCGCTCGACAGGCTCGGTGCGCCGCGGCCCGCGCCGCCACAGGTAGCCCACGTAGCCGATCAGCAGCACCACCACGGGGAAGACCAGCGGCGCGAGAGGCGCCGGCTTGGGGCCGCTGATCGCGGTGCCGTCGAGCAGGTGCAGCGTGACCAGCTCGTCGCTGATGACGAGCTGACTGGCCCACGTGAACACCACGAAGAGCGACGCTGCGACGACGACGAACACGAAGAAGCGGCGCGGCGGCAGGCCGGTGAGGCGATGGACCGCCAGCGTCATGCAGGGGATCAGCAAGAAGAACGCGGTGTGGCAGAGCCGCAGGCCGAAGAGCACCGCGGCGGTGCTGTGGCCGCTGTGCTGGATGAAGCGGCCCGCCACGCCCAGCAACGCCAACAGCAACCAGCCGATGAGCAGCGTCAGCGATACGCCGCCCTGCGGAGCCCGCTGGGCGGAGGATGCACGCACCCAGACGAGGAATGCGATGATGAAGATCATCGCCCCCGCGAGCACGAGCCGCAGGCCTTGCGTCAAGACGAGCAACGACACGCTATCTAGATCTACGGTAGATGCGGCGCGGAGTGTAGGCATACATGTACGCATCGCGGCCGGCGCGCGATGCGTCAGGCGGGCGCTCGATCAGCGAAGTGCCGGCTGGGCGAGCGGCTAGTGTCCGTGGGCCTGCACGGTGATGGTCGCCGCCGCGCGCTCGATCTTGGATCCGGCGACGAGGCGCGCGCTGGCGCCCGCGATCTCGAAGCGCTCGCAGGCGTGTGCGATGACGCGCCGCGCGGCGCGCCGGCCGCGCGCGTGGCGCAGCTCGACGCGCGAGCCGTCGAAGATCGCGGCCACGATGGCGAGCCGGTCGGCCAGCGCGCGCGTGCTGCGCGTGCGGCTTTGGTGACGCACGATAGCGCGGCGGCGCGAGCCGCTGTCGAAGCGCAGGGCCGGCTGGTCGCTGCGGCTGTCCGCGTCAGGGTGCGCCGCGGCGAGCGTGTCGAGCGGGCGCTCGCGAACCAGGCGCGCGACGATGTCGGCGTGTACGGGCGCACGCGCGGGCGTCTGCCCGGCGAGCTGTCCGGCGCCGCGCCACAGCTGGTGCGCCTTGCGATACAGCCAGTCGAGCGTCAGCGGCGGGCGGCCGCTGAGGCCGAAGCTGCGCGCGTTGTCGAGCAACGACGCCGGTGCGATCGCGCCCAGATCGGCGATCAACGCGCTGGCGCTGCGGCGCGACGCGTCGTGCTCGGCGCGGTCGACGGCGGCCACAGCGCGCGCGGCGGCGGGCACGTCGG
>JAGQIK010000083.1 GCA_020431405.1 Myxococcales bacterium | reverse complement strand
GTCTCGACGCGCACCACCCGCGCGCCCTGGCTCTTGCTCTGCACGCGCAAGCTGCTGCGTCGCGCCGCCTCGGGCAGATCCACCAACGCGAAGCGCGTCTCCGTATCGGCCTTGCTCAGCCGCACCCAGCTCTTGCGATACACGCGCGCGTACTGGCTGAACACGCGCACGCGATCGACCTTCGCCCCCACCGGCGCCATCGCCGCGGCCGACAAAGGCGCCGCCTCCACCCGCGCCGCCACGAGCAACACAGCTACGCATACCAAGCCGCGAAGCGAGCGAAGCGAGCGAGCCAGCCCCCCTGTGGCCCGTGGCCCTGAGCCTGTGGCCTCAATAACCATGAACCACATAGCTCTTGGGCAGCGAGATCGTGTAGCCGATCTTGATCGTCGTCTGACTGCGCGGCGACAGCGTCACCGTCCAGCGCACGATGCCGTCTTCCTTGCTGACCTTGGTCGGCTTGGTGGTGTCCTGCGTGGTCCAGACCTTGATCTCGCGTACGCGCGCCACCGGAATGTTCTCGACCACCGTCACGGTCTTCTTCGAGCGCGTCCAGTTGCCGACGATGATCTCGTACTTGTGGTGAAGCTTCTTCTTGGAGCCGAACACGCCCGAGCCCTCGAGCTTCTCTTCCTTCTTGTAGCGCTTGATCTGGATCTGATTCTCTACGCCGAGCGACAGCTCGATCGGCTCGCCGCTCGAGCGCGGCTGGTCGACGCGCGCGCGGCCGAGGAACGTGCGCCCCGAGTAGATCGAGATCGGACCTCGGATCATCGTGAAGCCGAACGGGTTGGGCAGCGTCAGCTTGCGATAGACGTAGGGGTAGAGCTTGGGCACCGTCTCGTAGATCACCGTCGCGCGGCCGGCCTTACTCGCCAGCTCGACGACGATCTCGCGCCCGTCGGCGGGCACGTCGACACGTTTGGCCGCGGTGAGCTCGAAGGCGAGGCCGGTGGGCACCGCCCGTCCGCCGCCGCCGCCCGCCGCCGGCGCGTTCTTGCCGCCCGCCGGCGCACGCGTCGTCGCCGTCGCGACCTTGAGGTGGCGCCGCCGCTCGAAGCGTCGCGACAGGATCTTGCGCGTGTCGTAGGGCTTGTGCGTGCTGACGTACATCTTGCGGATGTCCGGCGGCGTGTTCTTGCGCTGCAGGTTGGCCGTCGAGACGGCGAGGCGCACGTTGCTCCAGTCCTCGCCGGTGCCCTGCTGCACGATCGCCTGCGCGATGACCTGCACGCGCTTGCCGCCCTGGCTCGCGCGCGCCTGATAGGAAACGCGCCACGTCGCGCCCGGCACGACGTAGGCGAGCGTCACCCGACGCGTGCCCTGGCAGCGCAGCACGGCGCTCACCGTCATCGTCGTGCGCCGGCTCTTGCGCTTGATCTGGCGCAGCTCGCGCGAAAGCTGCGCGCGCTCGCGTCCGAGCTCGGCGCGCTTGGCCTCGGCTGCGCGCCGCCGCTTGGTGGCGTCGAGCGCGCGCTTCATCAGCAAGTCGAGCGCCGCGTTCCAGGTGCCCACCGGCGGCGTGCGCCCGATGGCCTGCTGCGACCACACGCGCTTCATGTGCCCGCGAAAGCTCGAGAGCTTGCGCTCGATGACGTACGCGTCGGAGATGACACCGGAGAGGCGCGTGCGCTCGACGTCGATGGTGCGGATCTTCGCCTGCAGCGCCTTGGCTTGCGGCCGTGGCCCGCTAGCGACCTCGCGGTACTTGATGCCGACCACCTCGCCGCCGCCGCCTTCGAGCGTCGCCGAGAGCGTCTTGGGGTCGATGGTCGAAGGCAGCCCTTCGAAGCGTGCTTCACCGGTCGAGCAGTTGACGCTCTGCTGGCGGCTGACCTGCGCGCGATCGCGATAGACCACCACGGAACGGATCGGTGCGGCGTTGGCGGCGAAGCTGCTCGCTGGCAGCGCCAGCGCCGAGACGAGAGAAAGCGTGGAGAGTGTGAGCTTGTTCATTGCTGTCGCAGCTCCCAATCCTTGGGTCGCACGATCTCGAAGGAGAACTCGATCTTCTGCACCGACCGCTTCTTGACACGCCCGCGCCAGCGCACGCGCCCCTGCTTGTCGGGCTGATCCATCTGCGCCTTGCTGGCGAAGTTGCGGACCGTGACCTTCTGGCCCAGCTTGACCGGCACCTGGTCGACCACCTCGACGTTGATCGGGTAGCCGTGGTTGTTGCTGACCTCGATCGACACCGTGTAGCGCGTGACGTCGTCCTTGAAGACCACGCCGCTGCTCACCGTCGACTGCCGCGTGTGGCGCGCGACCTTGACGCCATCGTCGACGCCCAGCGGAAGGCGCATCGACTTGCCCGGCAGCGACGTCAGAAGGAAGCTGCGCCCGCTGAACATGCTGCCGGTGAAGAGGTTGGCCTGACCGCGCAGGATCGGTCGCCCGGTGGTGTTGGTCAGCTTGCCCTGGAGGTAGGCGGCCTTGCTGCGGCCGGGCACGATGCGATGCACCAGCTGCACGGCGAGCCGCTTCTTGAGCAGCGGCACGCGGCGATCCTTGCCGTCCGAGTCGATGTCGTGGCGCCCCGGCGCCCACAGCACGAAGCGATAACCCTCGGCGGCGGCGGCGGGCAGGTCGGGATCGAGCGTCGGCGCGACGTAGCCGACGTCGGTCCACGGCACCGACGTGGGAGTTGGACCGGCGGCCGCGCTGCCCGACGGCTTGGCGATCTGGCCGCTAATGGTGCGCCCGTCGAAGTCAAAACGGCGCCTGGGACGGCGCTTGTAGCGTCGCTTGGAGAGGTGGTACGAGCCGCCCGCGTCCTCGGAGCGCGCGATGTCGCGGGCGGGCGGCGGCGCTTTCACCGCCGGCTTGGGCTCGGCGGGCGGCGCGTCGTCAGAGTCACCGTCTGCGCGACCGCCGAGCCCGGCGAAGCCGTAGGAACCGCCGGCTTTGCCGCGGTAGACACGCTGCTTGAGCTGCTCGACCTTGCGCTCGAGCTCGGCGAGCTTCTTGGCGACCTTGCGCGGGCGCGCGCCCGACGGCGCGGCGCTCATCGCACGTCGCAGCTCGCGCAGCACGCGCGGCACGCGATAGCCGCGTCGGCGCGGGCGCCAGCGCCCGGGCGCAGGCTCGTAGCGCGGCCGCGGCGTGGGGAAGAAATCGCGCTTGCGACCCACCGTCCAGGTCGGCAGCTCCGGCACGGCGAGCAGTCGCGTGGGCAGCGTCGTCGAGAAGCGCAGCTTGACGCCGCTCCAGTCCTCGCCGCTGCGCTGGCGCACCATCGCGTAGTAGTCGGCCTGCACGGCGCGTTTGCTCGGCAGGTAGCGCAGGTCGTAGCTCGGCACCCAGCGCACGCCGGCGACAAGATAGCTGACGGTCACGTCGTGTGCGCCGCCGCCGCGCATGGTGGCGACCACCTGCCAGGCGCCGCTCGCCGAGCTCGCCAGGTCGAGCGCCTTGCCTTCGACGTGCAGCCGGTAGAGCTCGCGATCGACCGCGTGACGTTTTTCGGCGAGCACCAGCAGCCGCTTGCGCAGCGCGCTGGCGCGCGTCTCGACCCACCCGAAGATGCGCTGCCAGGCCGCGACATAGATGCCCGCGGGCGGACGGCGCTCGCCCGCCACGGGCCGTCGCGTGCTCGGGCGCAGCCCGTCGAGAAAACCGAGCTCGCTCTGGATCGTCGAGCTTTCATCGGTGACCGCGCGCCGCTGCGCCGCCGCGGCGCGCAGCTTCTTGATCAGCTCGCGCGCTTTCTTCTGGCGCGGAAGCACGCCGCGCGAGCGGATCACCTCCACGCGCAGCACGCGCGCGCTGTTGCACTTGACCTGCACCGTGGCGCGGCGCGCGAGGTTGGGCAGCGTCGCGACGCGTACGCGCGTCAGCCCGCGCCCGAGCCGTACGCGCGCGCGCCTCGTGATGCGCGCGGCGTTGCTGTAGACGAGAACGTCATCGATGCGCGTGCTTTGGGCATCGGTCGGGGCGGCGGGCGCTGTCGCCTCGCCGCTGTCCGCTAACGCACCGCATAACAGCAGCGCCAGCGGGATGGACAGCACGCGGTGGCTTGCTCGAGCCATCGAAGCTCCGTGGGGGGTCGTTTAGAAATCTGCGGGGTTCGTATGTATACGCCTGACCCCTGGACATCTTTCACCCGCTACAGCTTGGCGATGGCCGCGACGGTACCACCGAGGGGCTTAAACCCTCGCCGCAAAACGAAGAACCGCGGATCCGCCCCTCGCTTGACATCGCCGCAGCGGCCACGTACCGTCTCGCGCGCGGAGTCCTTGCGACTCTAACCTGTCTTTCTCAAAGCGTTTTTCGTCGCGATGGCGGCGGCAGACGGCGGCGAGGGTGAGATGTCCTGGCTACACGACGCGACCACGAAGCTGCTTGCCGACGCGCGCGAGGCGAAGGAGCTGAAGGCCTTTCCGTTCATGCGGCGTTTTCGCAACGTCGGCACGCGCGTGAACATCGGCGACAGCAGCTACATCAACTTCACCTCCAACGACTACCTCGGGCTCTCGCAGGACCGCCGCCTGGTCAGCGCCGCCGTCGAGGGCGTCGAGCGCTACGGCACCGGCATGGGCAGCTCGCGCCTGCAGGCCAGCGCCGATCGCCACGGCGAGCTCGAGTTTCGCCTCGCGCGCTGGCTCGACTTCGCCGCCTGCGCCGTCTTCCCGAGCGGCTACCAAGCCATCGTCGGGCTGCTGTCGACCTACCTCGACGACGACTGCTGCGTCGTCATCGATCGCCTCAGCCACGCCTGCATCATCGACGGCTGTCTGATGGCGCTCGGGCAGAACCCCGACATGGAGATGCGCACCTTCAAGCACAACAACGCCAAGGCGTTGGCGCGCATCCTCTCGCGCACCGAGAAGAAGAAGAAGCTCGTCGTCGTCGAGGGGCTCTACAGCGTCGACGGAGATCTCGCGCCGCTGCCCGAGCTGATCGAGGTCTGCCACGAGCACGGCGCGCCGATCGTCGTCGACGACGCGCACGGCCTCGGCGCCATCGGCCCCACCGGCCGCGGCGTGGCGGAGCTGCAGGGCTGTCTCGGCGACGTCGACATCATGTTCGGCACGTTCTCCAAGTCGTTCGGCGGCATCGGCGGCTTCATCCTCGGCGACCGCGCGATCATCGACTACCTCAAGCTGCGCGCGCGCTCGTTCGTCTTCTCGGCGGCGCTTCCGGTGGGGCAGGTCAACGCCGCCATCGCGGCGCTCGACATCATCGAGGCGGACGGGCCCAAGCTCGTCGAGCAGCTCGCGGAAAACGGCGCGCTGTTTCGCGAGGGCCTGCTGCGCCTCGGCTTCGACCTCGGCGACAGCGACACGCACATCCTGCCGATCATGGTGCGCGAGGAGAAGAAGGCCTTCGAGTTCGCCGCCTACCTCTATCATGGTGCCAAGGTGATCATGATGCCGTTCGTTTCGCCGGGCGTTCCGCCGGGCCAGGAGCGGCTGCGCTGCAACGTGACGGCGGCGCACAGCAAGGCGGACATGGGCTATACGCTCGAGGCGCTCGCCACCATCGGACCGATGCTCGACCTTCTGCCCAGCGGCGTTTCGACCGGCGCCAGCACCCTGCAGAAGGGGCTGTGGCTGGCCGAGACCAAGCTGCGCGGCGTACGCAACGCCGGGCTGCCCTATCTGCGCAGCGAGATCGAAGCGGCGACGGAGAAGGTGGGCGCGTGGACGCGCAAGCTCTTCAACGGCCACAACAACACCTGATATAGCGTCCCCGGCATGTCCGAGAGCCCGCCCAAGTCGGCAGTGGCGACGCTGGCCGAGCGCCTGGCGCGCGCGGTGGTGGCGCGACCGCTGCTGACGCTCGGCCTCGTGCTGGTGGTGCTCGCCGGCTCGGCGTGGCTGGCGCGCGGGCTCGAGGTCGACACGGCGCTCTCGGCGCTGCTGCCGGAAAACGCGCCCGAGACGCGCGAGGTGGACGTCGTCGGCAAGAAGCTCGGCGGCACCATCGAGCTCGTGATCGCCGTCGGCGGCCCCAAGGAGCCGCGCCTCGAGTTCGCGCGGCGGCTGGTCACGGCACTGCGCGAGCTGCCCAGCATCCGCTGGGCCGAGCTCGAGTATCCCGTCGACTTCTTCATCAAGCGCCGCGCCTGGTTCCTCTCGCTGAAGAAGCTCGGCAAGCTCGCCGAGTCGATCGACGTCGCGATCCAGCGCGCGCGCGCACGAGCCAACCCGCTCTACGTCGACCTCGAGGACGACGACGAAAAGAAGCAGAGCAAGCCGGACGACTGGGCGCAGATCAACAAGACGCGCAAAGAGGTCACCGACCGGCTGCCGCGCATCTACACCTCCAAGGACGGCAAGTGGCTCTTCTTGCGCGTCAAGCCCAACGTGATGGGCTCGGAGATGTCGCGCATCACCAAGATCCTCGCCAACGTCAAGGCGGTGGTCAAACGCCTCGATCCGCACAAAGACCGCCTCGAGGTGCGCTACGCGGGCGCGCTGCCGGTCAACGTCGAGCAGCACGCGCGCATGACGGCCGACATCCAGCGCGCCTCGATCATCGCGCTGGTGCTGGTGCTGCTACTGACCACGGCGTACATCCGGCGCGCCGCGGCGACGGTGGTGCTCGCGCTGCCGCTGCTGGTGGGGCTCGCCACCACGCTCGCCATCACGACGCTGACCATCGGGCGGCTCAACCTCGTCTCGGGTTTTCTCGTCAGCGCGCTGATCGGTCTCGGCATCGACTTCGGCGTGCACCTCTATCTGCGCTTTCTCGAGGAGCTGCGTCGCAGCGGCGACAAGCGCGAGGCGATGATCGCGGCGGCGGGCTACACCTTCCCGGGCTGCTTCACCGCGGCGGCGACGACGGCGGCGGCGTTTCTGAGCATGACGATCTCGGACTTTCGCGGCTTCCGCGAGTACGGCGAGATCGCCAGCTTCGGCGTGCTGTTCACGCTGGTCGCGACGTTTGTCGCGCTGCCGCCGCTGGCGATGCTCGTCACGCGCCTACCGCGCGAGGACGCCAAGGCGCGCAAGCCGCTGCGGCTGCCGCTGGTGCCGCGTATGGCGTGGGTCATCGTCATCGCCAGCGGCGCGTTCTTCGTGTTCTCTTGCGTCGTGCTGCCCAACGTGGGCTGGCACAACGACTTCAAGCAGCTGCGCGGAAAGTCCGAAGCGGTCGACTTCTACGAGTACGTCGAGGCACAGCTCGGGACGTCGCTTTCGCCGGCGGCGTTCATGGTCGACGACATCGATCAGGCGCGCCGCGCCGCGGCGATCCTCGAGCGCTACACGCACGGCAAAGACCGCCAGCTCAAGCGCGTGATGTCGCTCGCCGACCTGGTGCCACGTCAGGTCAGCGGCAAGCAGAAGATCATGCGCCGCATCGAAGCGAGCCTGCGTAAGCTGCTGCGCAAGCGGCGCCGGCTCAAGAAGCGCGACCTCGAGCGCGCCGAGAAGGCGCTCGCGCTGGTGACGGTGCCGCCTTGGAGCGTCGACGACGTGCCGCAGCCTTACCGGCGGCGCTTTGTCTCGGTGGACGGCAAGAACACGTTCGTCTTCGCGTGGTCGGTCTCGGAGCTGTATCTCGACGCCGATCTGCTGACCTGGGCTGACTTCCTGTCGGCGCGCGAGAAGGAGATCAAGGCCGCCGGCATCAAGGTCACGGTGCTCGAGGAGAACCGCGTCGGCGCGCGCGCGATCCGCGAGACCAAGCGCGAGTGGCCCTACGTGTTCGCCTACGCGACCATCGCCGTGGTGATCGTGCTGCTGATCGACTTTCGCAGCCCGCGCAAAGTGGCGCTGCTGGTGCTGTCGCTCGGCGTCGGCTTCGCTTGGATCGTCGGCGGCATGTACATCACCGGCATCCAGCTCAACATCTTCAACCAATCGGTGCTGCCGACCATCTTAGGCATCGGCATCGACAACGCGGTGCACATGCAGCACCGCTACGACGCCGAGGGGCCTGGCTCCATATCCAAGGTGCTCTCCACCACGGGCGCGGCCGCGCTGCTCGCCTCGGTGACGACGGCGATCGGCTTCGGCAGCACCGTCGTCGCCGCGCACTACGGCGTCAACACCCTCGGCTGGCTCTCCATCATCGGCATCACCGCCACCTTCGCCGCCTCGATCCTGTTCTTCCTCGCGCTGCTGATGCTGCTCGAGCGTGCCCCGCGCGCGCGGGCGGTCGACGCAGCTCTTCGAAATCGCGAGGATCAGGCGGCCAAATCAGACGCCGACAGCGGTTGAGGCCTACGTGATCTCGCGAGGTTGCGCTGGCACGTGGGCTGCTTTGGCATAGCCTCATGAACAGCCGCCGCCCACTTCGTTTGTCGCTCGTCATCTGCGCGCTCGTCGCGCTCACCTCGCAGCTGGCCCACGCCGAGCGCCACCGCGTGCGCCGCCGTGACCGCGGCCGCGCCCAAGTCACGCGCCGCTTCGCCACGCAGCACGACGCCGCGGCGCGGCTGGTCAACAGCATCAGCAACGAGCACGGCAAGCGCGCCTACAACACGGCGCTGGCCTTCGCGCGCGAGCACGACCTGCCGGTGGTGACGGTCACGCGCGGCAACCAGCCGCGCATCCTCGTCAACGTGCCCAGCGCCAAGATCGCCGCCTGGACCCAGGCTTTCTCGAAGGAGCAGTGCTTCATCGAGCCGTTCTTCAACAACAACCACAAGAGCAAGCCCGGCTGGTCGATGCTGCGCATCGGCGACCGCGGCTACATGGAGTACGGGCGCGGCGAGGACTACCACACGACCACGCGCTCGCATCGCAGCGCGTTCCCGGTGTCGCTCACGCAGCAAGAGATCACCGACTTCTCGCGCTACATCAAAGACTCGCCCAACGGCCCGTGGCGCTATGGTGGCGGCTCGCCGCCCTGGAACGGCCAGAACTGCACCAACTGGCTCACCTACTGGGCGCACCCCTACACCGGCGTGCAGACCAGCGCCGTCGTCGGCCACGCCTACCGGCTCTTCGACAACAACGTCAGCGGCCGCATGACCGTGATGGGCGTGATGTCGGCCGAGCTGCTCGACAACTTCTCCGAGGCGCAGGGCAAGGCCAACTGGTAGCCCGCGAAGCGCCCGCGCTCGCGCTCGCGTTCGCGCCTTCGCTAGTTGGCGTCGAGGCAGATCACGAACGCGTCCGCGTTCTGCTCCACCGGACCCCATCCCGACTCGTGACCCTGGCTCGTGCAGTAGCGGTGGATCGCCGCCTTGCACGCGGGCGAGAAGCTCGCGCCGGCGCTGCAGCCGGCGTGGTGGGAGGCGAGGGTGGCGAAGCTGACCTGATACGTCTTGGTGTGCTTTAGGCAGACCACGTGCGAGACGGTGGCGGAGTGCTCGACGGGGCCGGCGCCGGTTTGGTAGCCGGCCTGCTTGCCGCACCAGCGGTGGATCGACGAGTTGCACCACAGCGAGAAGAACGTCTGCGCGGTGCAGCTGCCGTGCTCGGCGGTGAGCGTGCCGATGGGCACGGGGAAGGTCTTGGCGTCGGCGAGACAGATCACGACGGCGTCGCTGGGGCCGAACTCTACCGGGCCGATGCCCGACTTGAAGCCTTGCTTGGTGCAGTAGCGGTGCGCGGCGGCCATGCAGTTGTCGCTGTGCGCGCTCGACTGCGTGCAGGACGGATGCTCGGCGGTGAGCGTGGCGTAACTGACGGTGTGGGCGTTGGCCCAGTAGCCTTCGTCGATCTCGCCGTCGCAGTCGTTGTCTTTGCCGTCGAGGACCTCGGTCTGTTTGACGCAGCAGCCGGA
The DNA here is from genome assembly GCA_020431405.1 of Myxococcales bacterium. Classification (GTDB taxonomy): domain Bacteria; phylum Myxococcota_A; class Polyangia; genus JAGQIK01. Next base: position 834 of record JAGQIK010000083.1, on the reverse strand, counting down.
ACCGGCGGCGCAGCTTCCGCCGCAGCCGTCGGCCTCCCCGCAGATCTTGTTCTGACAGCTCGGCGTACAGCAGCCCGAGCCGCTGCCGCAGGTGCCGCCGCAGCCATCGCCCGAGCCGCAGGTCTTGCCGGCGCAGCTCGGTGTGCAGCAGCCCGAGCCGCTGGCGCAGCTTCCGCCGCAGCCGTCGCTGGCGCCGCATAGCTTGCCGCTGCAGGCCGGCGTGCAGCAGCCGGAGCCGTCGGTGCAGGTGCCGCCGCAGCCGTCGCTGCTGCCGCAGTTTTTGCCGCTGCAGCTGGGCGAGCAGCCGAGGCAGTAGTTGCTCGAGCAGCTGCCGCTGACCAGCGTGCAGTTGGCGCACTGCGCGCCGCCCTTGCCGCAGGCGGTGTCGACGCTGCCGGGCTGGCAGGTGTCGTCGGCGGCGCAACAGCCGCCGGCGCAGCTCGCGGCGTTGCACGCCGGGCCGGCTTCCACGCCGCTGTCGACTTTGACCGGCACGAAGCTGTCACCGCTTCCGATGTCGCCGAACGCCGGGCCGACGTCGGCCGACGTGACCTGCGTGTCGGCGCCCGTCTCGCGGCGCGCGCCGGGGCAGCCGACGAGCAGCAGCGCCAGCGCCAGCGCGCCAGCGCAGCGAGCACACCACGTGATCGTGCGCGTGCTAGCCAACGCGCCTCCGCGGCTTCGCGCGTCGTCGCCGCCGGCGCCCGAGCGCGGCACCACCGACGAACAGGCCCAGCGCGAGCAGCAGCCACGCACTCGCGCCGCGGCCGCCGCGGCCAGCCATCGCGCAGCCGTCATCGCCGCGCAGGCTGTTGCCGCCGCCATCGCTCGACG
>JAGQIK010000661.1 GCA_020431405.1 Myxococcales bacterium | reverse complement strand
GCGGCGATGGGAACCCCGGCCGCGTTGTAGGCAAAGGCAAAGAACAGGTTCTGGCGGATGTTCCTCATCGTCAGCTCGGACAGTCGCCGCGCGACCACGATCTTCCGCAGGTCACCTTTGACCAGCGTGACGCCGGCGCTCTCCATCGCGACATCGGTTCCCGTTCCCATGGCGATGCCGACATCGGCGCGCGCGAGCGCCGGCGCGTCGTTGATGCCGTCGCCCGCCATCGCGACGACGCGGCCGTCGGCCTGCAGCGAGGCGACCTTGTCGGCCTTCTGGTCGGGCAGCACCTGCGCTATCACGTCCTCGATACCGAGCTCGGCGGCCACGGCGCGGGCGGTCGCCTCGCTGTCGCCGGTGAGCATCACCACGCGCAAGCCGCTGGCTCTGAGGGCCGCGATGGCCTCGGGTGTGCTTGCTTTGATCGGGTCGGCGACGCTCAAGATGCCCGCGATCTCGGAGTCGATGGCGACGAACATCGCCGTCTCGCCGCGCGCTCTCAGCGCCTCGGCACGCTCGTCGAGCGCCGTCGTATCGATGTCGCGCTCTTGCATCAGCCTGCTGTTGCCGAGCGCGACTCGACGACCTTCGACCTCGCCGACCACCCCCTTGCCCGTGATCGACTCGAAGGCGGAGGCCGCCTCGACCTCGACACCGCGCGCCTTGGCGCCGGTGACGATGGCCTCGGCCAAGGGGTGCTCGCTGCCGCGCTCGATCGCGGCGGCGAGGCGCAGCAGCTCGGACTCTCCATACCCCTCGGCGCAGACGATTGTGGTCAACGCTGGACGCCCCTCGGTGAGCGTACCGGTCTTGTCGACCACCAGCGTGTCTACCTGACGCAGCTTCTCGATGGCCTCCGCGTTGCGAAAGAGCACGCCTGCCGAGGCGGCCTTGCCGGTGGCGACCATGATCGACATCGGCGTGGCGAGCCCCAGCGCACAGGGGCAGGCGATGATCAACACCGCGACGGCGCTCAACAGCGCGTGGGTCATGCGAGGCTGCGGCCCGACCAGCGCCCAGACGACAAACGACAGCGCCGCGATGCCGATGACGATGGGCACGAAGTAGCTGGCGACCACATCGGCGACGCGCTGGATCGGCGCGCGGCTTCGCTGCGCCGAGGCGACCATCTCGACGATGCGCGACAAGAGCGTGTCGGCACCGACTTTGTCGGCGCGCATCACGAAGCTACCCGTGCCGTTGATCGTGGCGCCGATCACGGTGTCGCCGGGACCCTTGGCCACCGCGATCGGCTCGCCGGTGACCATCGACTCGTCGACGCTGCTCTTGCCGTCGAGCAGCGTGCCGTCGACGGGCACCTTCTCGCCGGGCCGCACGCGCAGCCGGTCGCCAACCGCGACCGCATCGAGGGCGATGTCGTGCTCCTCGCCGTCATCGTTGATGCGGCGCGCCGAGGTCGCCGCCATTCCGAGCAGCGCTTTGATCGCGGCGCCGGTACGGCTGCGCGCGCGCAGCTCGAGAACCTGCCCGAGCAGGATCAATGCCACGATCACGGCGGCGGCTTCGAAGTACACCGGCACCTCGCCCGAACGCTGGCGAAACGTCTGCGGGATGATCGATGGCGCGAGCGTAGCGACGAGGCTGTAGATGTACGCGACGCTCACACCCAGGCCGATCAGCGTGAACATGTTGAGCGAACGATTCTTCAGCGATTGCAAAGCCCGCACGTAGAACGGCCACGCCGCCCAAAGGCACACGGGGGTCGCCAACGCGAGCTCGATGAAGATGCGCAGCCGAGCCGTCAGGAGCGACGAGATCGGGTGGCCGGGCAGCATGTCACCCATGCTCACGACCAGAAGCGGCGCGGCGAGGCCAACGGATACCCAGAATCGGCGCCGCATGCTCGAGAGCTCCTCGCTCTCGCTGTCATCGTCGACCGCCTGCGGCGTCATTGGCTCGAGGGCCATGCCGCAGATCGGACAGCTGCCGGGCGCCTCGCGCACCACCTCCGGGTGCATCGGACAAGTCCATCGCGTATCGGACGTGACGGGTGCGCTGCTGCGCGCCGTGTCGGCGTGCGCGCCGTGGCCGTGCGAGTGTCCGCATTCGCTCATCGGGAGCCGTCCTTCTTGAAGTCCGCAGCCTGGATGCCGTGGCGTTTGAGCAGGCGATGCAGGCTCTCGCGTTCGATGCCCGCCTGCCGCGCAGCGTGGGTCACGTTGCCCTCGAAGCGCCGCATCAGATCGGTGAGGTACTGCCGCGATGCGCGCTCGCGCGCGACGTCGACGAATTCCTTGTGGGTCAGGTGAGAACGCATCGCGCTCGAGCCAGAACCTGCGTGGTCACGAACCTCCGGGGGAAGGTGCTCGACATCGATGCGGCCTCCGCCCGCGACTGCGAGCGCGCGCTCGACAGTGTTTTCCAGCTGTCGAACGTTGCCGGGCCAGTCGTAGGTCATCAGCGCGGTCAGCGCCGCCGGAGAAACTCCCGAGGCTTCGGCATCGTCGCGCTGGTGGCGGCGAAGGAAGTGCGCGCACAGCGTGGGCACGTCGTCGATGCGGTCGCGAAGCGGCGGAACGCGCAGGGCGAAGATGTGCAGCCGATAGTAGAGGTCTTCACGAAATCGCCCTTCATCGCGCGCTCGCTCGAGGTCGACGTTGGTCGCCGAGATCACGCGCGCGTCGACGGCGCGCTCGCGCGTGTCGCCCACGCGGCGAACGGCGTTTTCCTGCAGCACGCGGGTGAGCTTGACCTGCAGCGGCAGCGGGAGCTCGCCGATCTCGTCGAGGAAGATCGTCCCACCTGCCGCCTCTTCGAACAGACCACGCTTGTCGGTCAAAGCGCCTGTGAACGCGCCCCTGACGTGGCCGAAAAGCTCGGACTCGATCAAGTTCTCCGGTAGGGCGCCGCAGTTGACGGCGACGAACGCACGCTGAGCGCGCGCGCTGCTGGCATGAATCGCACGCGCGACGAGCTCCTTGCCCGTGCCGCTCTCGCCCGTGATACACACCGCGACGTCGCTCTTCGCCGCGCGCTCGATCAAGCCGAACAGCTCGCGCATCGGCTCGCTGGCGCCGACGAGCTTGTGAAGCCGCGTCGCGTGGGTCAGCTCGCGCTCGAGGTCACGCGCTCTCTCGGCGAGACGCTTGCGCTCGAGCGCGCGGGCGACGAGCACCGTCAGCTCGTCTGGCTCGAAGGGCTTCTTCAAGTAGTGGTAGGCGCCTTCTTTCATCGCCTGCACGGCGAGAGGCACCGAGGCGTACGCGGTGATCAGGATGACGCCTACCTCGGGATCGACGCGCTGAACCTCTGCGAGCAAGGCATAGCCGTCGACCTCGGGCATTCGGATGTCGCTGACGACGACATCGAAGCGTCCGGGTGCGAGCAACGCTAGCGCGTGCCGTCCGTCGCGCGCCTCGGTAACTTCGTGCTCGTCGCACAGAATGTCGTGCAGAAGCCGCCGCATCGTGGGCTTGTCATCGACGACCAATATCCGGCCTCGCGTCATCGCGATCCTCTCGCTCGCTGGGGCAAACGCACGCGCACCCGCGTGCCGCCGTCTCGGGGACAGTGGATCTGCAACTCGCCGCCATGGGCTTCTACGATGGCGCTGACCACGGCCAGTCCGAGCCCGACACCATCGCGCTTGGTGGAAAAGAAGGGGTCGAGTGCTCGGGCGCGCACCTCGTCGCTCATGCCGGGCCCGTCGTCGCTGACCGTGATCACGGCGACATCATCGTCGCGCGCCACGCTGATGTCGACGCGTGCTGCCGCCGATTGGGCGGCGTTGACCACGATGTTGGTGAGAAGCTGCTCGAGCTTGTCGGCATCCGCGTCGATCTGCACGCTGGAGACGTCGTCATGGACGGTGACCTCGACGTTGCCGAGACGCCCGCCCTCGCGCAATCTCGTGACCAATTCGTCTGCCAGCGTGCATACGTCGACGGTTTCGAGATCGAGCGCCGACGGGCGCGCCAGGTCGAGCAGCCCCTCGACGATGCGCTGGCAGAGCTTGACCTCGTGCTCGATGATCTCGAGCGACTCGTGTTGGTCCTCGCGCGCTCGCCGCCGCAAAAGGTGCACGTAACCGAGGATCACGCCGAGCGGGTTGTTGATCTCGTGGGCGACGCCCGCGGCGACCTTGCCGATGGACGCCAGCCGTTCGGCGCGCAAGAGGTCCCGCTGGTGCGTGTCCAGAGAGGCCGCCATGTCGTTGAACGTCTCGGCGAGCTCCGCGAACTCGTCGCTGCCTCCCAGAGACACGCGCGCGTCGAGCACCCCGCGCGATAGCGCACGGGCGCCGTCACGGACGGCGACGATGCGGCGCCCGATGCGGCGCGTGATCGCCACCGCGAGAAGCAGCGCCGCCGTGAAGGTCGCCGCGAAGCAGACAAGCGCCATCGTACGCGTCTGTCGCCGCAGCGCGGCGGCGCTGTGGCGGGCCAGCGTGCTGCGCTGCGCTAGCGCCGCGCTCAGCCGCGCGTTGATCGCGGTCGCCTCCGTGACCGTGGCCTCGGCCAGCGTATGTAGCGACACCAGCTCCTTCGCCCGTCCGGCGCGGATCGCCGGCAAGATCTTCTCTCGGAAGTGCTTGTCGCTGCGCGCGGCGAGCTTGCTGAGTCGCTGAACGTCTCCGGCGTCAGCGGGTGAGGCAAGCGCTGCGAGCTGCGTGATGGCGGCGCGCGCCTCGCCGACCGCGTGCGTGTAGTGGCCCACGTGCCCCAGCGTGCGCTCGATGATGCTGTGGGCTTGGTGGATGTACTGTTCGCGCAGCTGTGCTTCGATTCGGTGGGCGGTGTGCTTGGCGTGATCGAGCCGGGTCACGCCAACGTCGGCGCGCTCCTGTCGCGCCAACGTCCAGAGCATCAGCACGAGCAGCGCTCCGCAGGCGAGCACGACGCTGGCCAGCGCGGTGGCGATCTGGAGCGCCGTTCTCGGCATGGTTGTCGCACGTGAGGGCATGCCGTGGTGCCATGCAACGCAAGTGCCGTTGACCCACGCAGCTGCGACGCGTCGATCTTGGCTCGTTCAGCGCCGTTCGGCGGCGGGGCGGCTCGCGACCAGCGCCACTGCGTGTGACCACGAGCGTCACAGCAGACCGCCCGCTCGTAGCCGCGAGCAGCCAGATACCGCGAAAACGGCCCGCCAGACCCTTCGGAGGCCGACTGTAACCAATCCGGCCGAGTGTAACTGCGCACCTCACACCGCCGCCGCCAGCGCCATCCATCGACACGCAGAGCCGGCCCGGGCCGAAACACGAAGCCTTACAGCGCAGTGCACGACGCCCCTCCGACGTGAACGGGAACAGCCCCCAGCGTCGGCTCGGCTGGTCTCGCAGTTGCTACGACGTCAAGACAGGCACGAGACAGGAGCAGGCCGATGAGCTCTCAGCTAACCCGACACGTTTTTCTCGCAGCCATCGTGGCGCTGCTCGCTGGATGCGCGACCACGACCCGCGGCGCCCGACCCGACGATATGAGCGCCGCGAAGCACCGCCAGGCGGCAAAGGCCGAACGCGACAAGGCCCGCCGCCACCAAAAGCAGTTCGATCCCAACGCGCAGGCCGCCGGCGTGACCCAGGCCACCGGTGGGGCGACTGCTGACGCCGACGCCGTCGACGTACTCTACAACCCCACCGAACAGCACCGCACCGCAGCCGCCGAGCACAGAGAGCACGCTCGCCAGCACGAAAAGGCCGCGCGAGCGCTTCTGCGCTTCGAAAACCGAAGCTGCAAGCACATCACGGCAAAAGTCCGCACGGCCTGCCCCCTGCTCGGACAGGTCGCTCGGGTGCAAGACATCGAAAAGGGAGCGCGGCTGTTCCTCGTCAAGGGCGTACGCATCGCGAGCCTGCTCGAGCACATGCGTTGCCACTACGCCTACGGCCGCACCATGGGTCGCGAGGGCATGAGCGCCTGCCCGCTGTATCTCAAGCACCTATCGATCTCCCGCGTGACCGACGCCAACGCCATCGACGTCACCGCCTCGGACTCGGCCTCCGTCGCCGAAGTGCGCAAGCGCGCGCGCACCCACGTGACGGGAGCTGGCCGATGAACAGTCGGGGGCACACCGTGTCGGTCGCGACCTTCATCGTCAGCGTCGCGCTGGCTGGTAGCGGCTGCGGGACGCAGTCGATGACGGCGAAGCACAGGCTCGGCATCGACGGGCACCTAGCCCTCGCGTCGCAGCACCGGCGAGACGCAGCCTCGCACCAAAGGCGTTACGACCCCACCGCCCGCGCGAAGTCGCTCGAGCTTGGCAACGACGGGGGCGTGTTCGACTTCGAGACTGTCGAGCACAACCCAACGGCAAAGCACTACTGGCTCGCGAGACGACACGGCACTCAGGCGCTTCAGCACGCGCGCGCAGCGGCACGCCTACGCCAGCAGGAAGCCGCGATGTGCCGCAATGTCGCCGGCAGCACACGAGGCACGTGTCCGCTTTCGGGCCGCGTCGCTCGTATCGCCGACATCGCCGGGGGCGTACGCCTGCAGCTGCGCAAGCGGGACCACGACAAGCCGACGCTCGCGCGCGTGCGCTGCCATCGCGCTCGCATCGAGGCGACCGGCAGGTCGGCGATGAAAGACTGTCCGTTGGACCTGCCCGCGCTTACCATCCGGCTCGCGAAGCAGGGCGCGGCGATCGAGATCACCACCTCGAAGGCGGCGTTCGTCACCACGTTGCGGGCGCGCGCACGCGCATGCGCGACCCCCTGAAGCAAAGCCAATACTCACCATGCCAAACCAGCGAGTCCCTATGTTGTCGCCGTCCCCACGCGTGTTTGCCGCCGCGGCGCTCGCCGCGCTCGCGTGCGGTGTCGCGCAGAGCCCGGCCGCACACGCGCAGCCCGCCAAAGCGACACCAGATAGCACGGCGCGAGCTTTGGGACACGAGCAACGAGCGGCCGCGCTGGCGGCTCGCGCGGTCGCCGCCAACCCCTCCGTCGAATCGGTGAAAGCGCGTATCGGCGCGCTCGAACAGCGCGTGCGCAAGGCTGGCGCGTGGCTCGATCCGCAGGTCGCCGTCGAATACAGCAACATGCCCATCGACGCGTGGCGTCCAGGAACGCACCCGATGGCAGGCATCCAGTTCAAGTTGCAGCAGACATTTTTCTTTCCCGGAAAGGTAGGCCTGCGCGAGGACGTCGGCCGCGGCCGCGTGCGCGAGACGCGCGCGGCGCTCGACGAGGTCAAGCTGCAGCTCAGCGCGCTGGTCAAGCGCGCGTATTACAAGCTCGTGTTGGTGCGCCACCTGCGCGTGGTGACCGAACAGCACATCAAGCTCGTCGACCAGTTCACCGACGCGGTGCGGATCAAGTACGTGGTTGGCAAGGCGGGCCAGCAGGACTATCTCAGGCTGAAGGTGCTGGCCAAGAAGCTGCGCGATGACCTCAAGAACTTCGCGCGAGACGAGCACGCCCTGAGCGCCACCATCGATGCGGCGCTTCACCGCCCGGCCACGCCGATCGTCACCCCCGGGGCGCTCGCGCCGGTCGCCGCGCCAAAAGTCACGGCCGCGCGCCTCGCTGAGCGGGCCAACCAGCACCGCCCCGATCTGCGCCAGCGGTCCGAGGTGAGCCGCACTCGCCGCATCGCGGCCCGCAGCGCGGCTCGCGAGGGCTATCCAGACTTCACCGCGTGGCTCGGATACCGGCTGCGCATCGAAAGCGGGGCTGACAGCGGCACCGACTTCATCGGCCTCGGGATCTCCGTGCCGATCCCATTTTGGTACGATCGTCGCGCGGGCAGCGACCGGCGCGAAAACGAAGCGCTGGCCCGCGCGGCGCTGGCTGGGCGCGCGGCGGCTCTCGACCGCATCCGCGGCGCGCTCGGCCGCGAGCTCGCGCGCTGGCGCCGCGCGTATCAGAAGGCGCTCAGCTACGAAAAGTCGCTGATGCCCTTGGCGCACAAGGCGCTCGACGCCACGTTCGCGTCCTACCAGGTCGATCGAGCCGACTTCGCCGCGCTGTATCAGGCCGAGCTCCAGCTGCTCGATTTCGAGCGCGTGATCCGACGCGCCCGCGTCGCGACCTGGATCGCGCGCACGAACGTCGAAGCGCTCGTCGGAAAGTCTCTGTAGCCATGAACACCGAGGGAGGCACGCACATGTCCTCGATCGTCAAACGTCGCGCGCTGTGGGTGCTGGCGCTGCTGTCACCGCTTGCCGTGCTGCTCGCGTGGCAGCTGCTCGCCAGCGAGCCCACGCCGCTTCCCGGCCAGAACATCGCCCACGCGCAGAAGAGCAAGGACAAAAAGCTCTACACCTGCGGCATGCATCCCAACGTGGTGCAGGAGGGGCCGGGCAAGTGTCCGATCTGCGGAATGAACCTGACGCCGATGAAGTCGAGCACCTCGGGTGGCGGCGGCGGCGGCAAGAAGGGCAAGCGCAAGATCCTCTACTGGCGCGCGCCGATGGACCCCACCTACGTTCGAAAAAAGCCTGGCAAGTCGCCGATGGGCATGGACCTCGTGCCTGTCTACGCCGACCAGGTCGACAAGAAGACCGTCAGCATCGACCCGGTCGTCGTGCAGAACATGGGCGTTCGCGTGGCCAAGGTCAAACGTCGTGATCTGACGCAGCAGGTGCGAACCATCGGCGAGGTCGTCGTGGCAGAGGACAAGCTCTCGGTGGTCAACCTCAAGTTCTCGGGCTGGATCGAGCGCCTCTATGTCGACCAGACAGGCGTGCGAGTACGCGCCGGACAGGCGTTGTTTCGCATCTACTCGCCCGAGCTGGTCGCCGCGCAGGAGGAGTATCTGCTCGCCGTGCGCAGCAGCAGCAAGGACACGCCGCTAGCGCGCTCGGCTCGCACCAAGCTCAAGCTCTGGGACCTATCCGACCGCATGATCGACGCCATCGCCAAGCGCGGCAAGGCGCTGCGCACGCTGACGATCCGCGCGCCGCGCTCGGGCTACGTGCTGCACAAGAACGTCGTGCAGGGCGCGCGCGCCATGGCTGGCCAGGACCTGTTTCGCATCGGCAAGCTGAGCGCGATCTGGGTCCACGTGCAGGCCTACGAGTTTCAGGCGCCGTGGATCAAGGTCGCTCAGCCGGCGACGATGGAGCTCTCGTTCCAGCGCGGAAAGCTCTATCAAGGCAAGGTCAGCTACATCTACCCGACGCTCAACGAGCGCACGCGCACCCTCACCGTGCGCCTCGAGTTCGTCAACCCCCAGCTGCGGCTCAAGCCCGGCATGTTCACCACGGTGCGCATCAAGACGCGCCCCAAGAAGAACGTGCTCGCCATTCCCACCGAGGCGATCATTCACTCGGGCGAGCGGCAGCTCGTCTTCGTCGCGCGGGACGTCGGCAAGTACGAGGCGCGGCAGATCGTCACCGGCCTGACGGCGGACGACAATCTGACCGAGGTCACTTCGGGCCTGATGGAGGGCGAGACGGTGGTCGTCTCCGGCCAGTTCCTGCTCGACTCTGAAAGTCAGCTGCGCGAGGCCGTACAGAAGCTGCTGGCCGCGCGACTGCACAAGAAGAGCAAGAGCAAGCCGGGCGCCGCTGCCGGTTCGGGATCTGGATCTGCTGCTCACGCGGGGCACCAGCACGGCAGCGCGTCACAGGGCGCACCGAAGAAGGGCAAGCTCGACTACACCTGCTCGATGCACCCGCAGATCAGCGAGCCTAAGCCCGGCGACTGTCCGATCTGCGGCATGAAGCTCGTCAAGCGCTCGCCCGCAGGCAGTAAGAAGCCGCCGAAGGGCAAGAGCAAGCCCAAGGGGCGCTAGCCATGATCAAGTGGATCATCGAAGGCTCGGTGCGCAATCGCTTCTTCGTCGTCGTCATCACCGCGATGGTGGTTCTCGGTGGCGTCTGGGCGCTGTTCACGACGCCCATCGACGCGATTCCCGACCTGTCGGATGTGCAGGTGATCATTTTCACCGAGTACAAGGGTCAGGACCCACAGGTCGTCGAAGATCAGGTCACCTACCCGCTTACCACCGCGATGCTTTCCGTGCCGTTCGCCAAGGTGGTGCGCGGCTATTCGTTCTTCGGATTCTCGCTCGTCTACATCATCTTCGAAGATGGAACCGATCTTTACTGGGCGCGATCACGGGTTCTCGAATACCTCAACTTCGTCCAGAAGCGCCTCCCAAACGGCGCGACGCCTCAGCTCGGACCTGACGCCACGGGCGTTGGCTGGGTCTACCAGTACACGCTCGTCTCGAAGAAGCACGACCTCGCGCAGCTGCGCTCGCTTCAAGACTGGTATCTACGCTACGAGCTGATGGCGCTGCCCGGCGTCGCCGAGGTCGCGAGCCTCGGCGGCCACGTCCGGCAGTATCAGGTCGAAGTGGACCCCGAGAAGCTGCGCGCGTTCAAAGTCCCATTAGCGAAGGTCAAGCGCGCCATCGCTCGGTCGAACATGGACGTCGGAGGTCGTCTGATCGAGATGGCCGAGACCGAATACATGGTGCGCGGCCAGGGCTACTTCAAATCGGTGGACGACCTCAAGAAGGTGCCGGTCGGCGTCGACATGAAGACACACACGCCGATCCTGCTCTCGCAGGTTGCCAACGTGCAGCTCGGCCCCGAGATCCGACGCGGGCTCGCCGAGATGAACGGCCAGGGCGAGGTCGTCAGCGGGATCGTCGTGATGCGCTTCGGCGAAAACGCGCTGGAGGTGATCAAGCGCGTCAAGAAGCGACTCAAGGAGCTCAAAGCCGGGTTGCCCGCGGGCGTCGACATTCATACGTCATACGATCGCTCGACGCTGATCAATCGCGCCGTCACCACCCTCGAACACAAGCTGCTCGAGGAGATGGCGGTGGTCGCCCTGATCTGCGTCATCTTCCTTCTGCACTTCCGCTCCGCGTTCGTCGCGATCGTCACCCTGCCCGTCGGCATCCTCGCGTCGCTGCTGATCATGCGGCTGCTCGGCATCAACGCCAACATCATGAGCCTCGGTGGAATCGCCATCGCCATCGGCGTAATGGTCGACGCGTCGGTGGTGATGGTGGAGAACTTACACAAGCACAAGGAGCGCGACGTCAACCTCTCGCAGGCCGAGCTGGTTATTCGCAGCGCCCGCGAGGTCGGGCCCGCGCTGTTCTTTTCGCTGGTGATCATCACCGTCAGCTTTCTGCCGGTCTTTTCGCTGCAGCAGCAGGAGGGGCGCCTGTTCTCGCCGCTCGCCTACACCAAGACGTTCGCGATGGCCGCCTCGTCGCTGCTGGCGATCACGATCATCCCGGTGCTGATGTACTACTTCGTACGCGGCAAGATCCGCAGCGAAGCCGCCAACCCCATCAGCCGCTTCTTCATCTGGGGCTACCGGCCGCTGATACACGCCGTGATGCGCTTTCCCAAGCTCACCGTGCTGGTCGCAGTCGTCATCGGCGTCGTGACGATCTACCCGTTCGGCAAGCTCGGCTCGGAGTTCATGCCGCCGCTCAACGAGGGCGACCTGCTCTACATGCCGACGACGCCACCGGGCATCAGCATCACCAAGGCCAAAGAGCTTCTGCAGCAGACCAACAAGCTCATCGTCAAGCACCCGCAGGTCAAGCACGTGCTGGGAAAGATCGGCCGCGCCGACACGGCAACGGATCCCGCGCCGCTGTCGATGGTCGAGACGACGATCATCTTGAAGGACAAGAAGACGTGGCCCAAGGGCAAGACCATCGAGGACATCATCAAAGAGCTCGACAAGATGGTGCAGTTTCCTGGGGTCACCAACGCGTGGACGATGCCGATCAAGACACGCATCGACATGCTCGCCACGGGCATAAAGACCCCGGTGGGAATCAAGCTGCTCGGCGCCGACCTCAAGCAGCTATCGGCTGTCGGCGAAAAGATCGAAGCCGTGGTGCGCGAGCTGCCGGAGACGCTTTCGGCCTACTCGGAGCGCGTCGTTGGCGGCAACTTCATCAATATCAAGATCAAGCGCGGGGATGCGGCGCGCTTTGGCCTGACCGTCGGCGATGTGCAAGACGTGATCAAGACCGCGCTCGGCGGCATGAACGTGACCTGGACGGTCGAAGGGCTCGAGCGCTACCCCGTCAACGTGCGCTTTCCGCGCGAGCTGCGCAACAACCTCGCCAAGCTGAAGGCGATCCCGATCCCGACGCCGATGGGACACACCGTTCCGCTGGCGCAGGTCGCGACGCTCGAAGTCGTCAAGGGGCCGCCTGCGATCAAGAGCGAGAACGCGCGCCGCACGGCCTGGATCTACGTCGACATCAAGACGTCCGACATCGGCGGCTACGTGCGCAAGGCCAAGGCCGCGGTGAAGAAGAACGTCAAGCTGCCACCCGGCGTGTCGATCGTGTGGTCGGGCCAGTTCGAATACATGCAGCGCGCCAACAAGCGGCTCGCGATCGTGATCCCTCTGACCCTTGCCGTCGTGTTCCTGCTGCTCTACGCGCACTTTCGCAATGTCATCGAGACATCGATCGTCATGCTGACGCTGCCGTTCGCGCTCGTCGGCGGCGTGTGGCTGATGTTCATACTCGACTACAACATGTCCGTCGCCGTCGGTGTCGGCTTTATCGCGCTTGCGGGTCTGGCGGCCGAGACGGGCGTGGTGATGCTCGTCTATCTCGACGAGGCGTATCAGCGCTACGCCGGAGCCGGACGGCTCGTCGATCTGCAGGCGCTCAAGGACGCGATCACCGAAGGCGCGGTCGACCGCGTGCGCCCAAAGCTGATGACCGTGGCGACCACGCTGATCGGTCTTTTGCCGGTGATGTTCGGCTCGGAGACCGGTGCGAGGGTGATGAAGCGCATCGCCGCACCGATGGTCGGTGGCCTCGTGTCCTCGACCATTCTCACGCTGGTCATCCTGCCGGCGCTGTATCTGCTGTGGCGTGGGGTCGGTGTTCGCCGCTCGCTCGCCGCACGACCATCATCACCCGCTGGCGATGCCAGACCACACGCACCACGCAAGGCGGACAACGCCAAACTGGAGGACTCATGATGACATCACGTTTGCTTGCAATCGCCCTCGTCGCGGCCGCGCTGCTCACGGCGCCGACGCCGTCCGCTCACGCGGCGGGCACCGCCGCCTTCGATCAGGCCATGGGCCCTGTGCTCGCACAGTACATGCGCGTTCACTCGGCGCTGGCATCAGACAAGCTCGACGGCGTGAGCGCCGCGGCCAAGCGCATCGGCAAGCTCGCCGCCAAGGTCAAGCCCGGGACCGTCACGGGCAAGCACAAAGCACATTACGCCTCGCTGCCGAAGAAGATCCGCGCCGCCGCCAAGAAGCTCGCGCGCGCCAAGTCGATAGACAAGGCACGCACCGCCTTCAAAGAGCTTTCACGCCCGATGGCCATGTGGGCGACGATGTCCAAACCGACGGGCGTGAACGTCGTCTTCTGCTCGATGGCCAAGGGCAGCTGGCTGCAGAAGAGCGCCAAGATCCGAAACCCCTACTACGGCGCCAAGATGCTCGCATGCGGTCAGATCATCGGTGGTGCCAACCAGGGGAAAGCTGGCGGGCACATGAAGCACTGATACAAGACGTCAGCGTGGCTCTCGACGATCGAACGCCGCGGCGTTCGCGATACACGCAGCGGTGGCTCCGCCGTCGCTCGGACCATCGCGCGAGCTTGCTCCCAATAGATCCCTGTCGTCGACAGTCTCGCAGCGCCCACGTACACAGGGCTGGCCCACCGAGCACTGCCGTCCTTCGCTGCACGCGCGGCAGCGCTGCGAGACGATCGTGGTCAGAGATCGTACTTCTTGCGCTTGCGCCACAGCGTCGAGGGGTCGATACCCAGCAGGCGCGCAGTTTCCTCGAGCGGCAGGTTGCGCGCGAGAGCAGCCCGGATGTGCTGCTCTTCGAGCTCGGCGAGCGAGAGCAGTGCTGCCGTGCCCTGCGGCAGCCTTGGCGCCTCTGCAAGTCGTGCGGGCAGGTGCTCGAGTCGAAGGGTGTGATCGGAGCACACCAAGACGGCGTGCTCGATGGCGTGGCCGAGCTCGCGAACGTTGCCAGGCCAGGAGTGCCGATAGAGGAAACGCTCCAGCGCCGGCTCGAGCGACTCCGCGCAGCGCCCGTGCTTCGCGTTGGCGCGTGCGATCAAGCGCGTGACCAGCGGCGCGATGTCCTCGACGCGATGGCGCAGCGCCGGCAGCGTCAGCTCCACGACGTTGAGCCGGAAATACAAGTCCTGGCGAAAGCGGCCCTCCGCGACCATCGCATCGAGGTCGCGGTTCGTCGCGGCGACGATGCGCGCGTTCATCGAGCGCGCGCGCGGATCGCCGACGCGCTCGTACGAGCGCTCCTCGACGAGGCGAAGCAGCTTGCCCTGCAGCTCCAGCGGCAGCTCGCCGATCTCGTCGAGAAACAGCGTGCCGTGTTGCGCGAGCTCGATGCGACCGGTCTTGTCGGACACCGCGCCGGTGAACGCACCGCGTCGGTGGCCGAAGAGCTCCGATTCGAGCAGCGACGCGGCGAAGGCCGCGCAGTCGACCACGATGAACGGGCCGTCGCCGCGTCGGCTCCAGCGATGGATCAGCCGTGCCAGCCGCGTCTTGCCCGTGCCGCTCTCTCCGCAGATGAGCACCGTGGCTTCGGTGTCAGCGATCGTCCGCGCCAGCGCGAGTTGGCGTTGCATTGCTGTGCTGCGTGCGACGAGTCCGCTCTCGCCGTCATCGTCCTGGCCGAGCTGCTGCTGCAGACGGCGGACCTCGTCGCGCAGCTGCGTGACCCGCTCGAGCTGACGCAGGCGATGGCGCACTTCGTCAGGCGAAAAGGGCTTGGTGACGTAGTCAAAGGCGCCCTCGCGCATCGCTTCGACGGCGGTCTCGACCGTTCCGTAGGCGGTGATGATGATGACATCGATCTCGCTCCGACTGCTGCGCATCCTCCGCAGCAGGTCGATGCCGCTCATGTTGGAAGCTGCAGGTCGACGAGCGCACACGCGAAGGTGTCAGCGTCGAGCACCTCGAGCGCCTGTTCGGCGCTGCGAACACAGCGCACGACATGGCCGTCTTGCTGAAACATGATCTCGAGGGTCCGCAGGATGTGCGGATCGTCGTCGACGACCAGAAGCGCGCTCACGCGGCGGCTTCCCCACGCTGCTCGTACAACCGTGACGGCGCTACGGGCAGCACGACCTCGAAGCAGGAGCCTTGTCCCGGCGTGCTCGTGACCTTGATGCTGCCGCCGTGGCCTTCGACGAGGCGTTTGACGATGGTCAGGCCGAGACCGAGGCTTCCGCGCACGGGTCGCTCTGACGTGAACGGATCGAACACGCGGGCGAGCGCCTCGGGACCGATACCTGCGCCCGTGTCCGCGACGGACAGCACCGCGTGCTCGCCGGCACGCGCGATGGCGATCTCGACGCGTCCTCCCGCGGGGGTGAAGCGCAGGGCGTTCGCGACGAGGTTGTCGACGATCCATGGATAGCGGCTCGCGTCGACAGCGGCGACCACGGGCTCGTCGGGCAGCGACCTGACGAGCGCCACGCCGCGGTTTTTCGCTTGCTCGTGAAACGGCGCGAGGGTGCGGTGTGTGAGATCGACGATGTCGAGCGGCTCGCGCTGCAGCGTCACCTCGCCCAAGGTATTGCGCGACGCCTCGATCAGCTCGGCGATCATCGCGCCGACCGAGCGGCAGTCCGTGCGCGCCATGCAAAGCAGCTCGTCGCCACGTGGATCGCGACCACGATAGCGCTCCCATAGCAGGTTGACAGCCATCTCGAGCGAGGTGATCGGCGTCTTGAGCTGGTGCGACAGCGTGGCGATGAAGGACTGGCGCGCCTGCTGAAGCGCATGCTCCTTGGTGACGTCCCAGAACAGCACCAGCGCGCCGCTCGTGCTCTGCGAGTCACCCGTGAACGGGATCGCTCGAGGGCGGTACACGCGCCGACCCGCGCCGCTGCCGTGTGCGATGTCGGCGAGCTCAGCAGCAGACACGCTGGCGCCGTCGAGCAACGCGGAAAGGCCCGCCGGCAGTTTGGCGTGCGCGAGGCGCGGCGCCGTGCCGCCGCTCTCGCCGGGGTCGTCAACGACGGCGTTGTCGTCCACGCCAAGAATGCGGCGCGCTGTGTGGTTTATCGCCAGCACCTGCTTCCGGCGGTCGACGAGCAGCACGCCGTCGTCGATCTCTTGCAGCACGAGGGCCAATCGCTGCTGGATCTCGTGGCGGCGACGCGCCTGCTCGGTCTCGTAGCGACCGAGCCGCGCGATCAGGTCGTCGAGCTCGCGGCTCAGCCGTGCGATCTCGTCGCGGCTGGCAGGCCGCGGGTGCTGCTTGT
>JAGQIK010000660.1 GCA_020431405.1 Myxococcales bacterium | reverse complement strand
TGGCGGTGAGGGTTTCCGTCGGCATGACCACCTGATTGAAGCCGCTGGCGTCGTGCTTCCAAACGCCGGCGGCGAGCCCGCCGAGCACGACGTATGCGGTGGTGGCGTCGGCGGCCCAGGCGTCGGTGAAGGTCAGGCCTTGGCTCTCGTAGGGTATCTGCGAGCGCCACGATCCGCCCGACGCGAGCTTGAAGACGGCGCCGTCCGAGCCTCCGGTCCAGGCGTTGCTGCCCACGCCTCCGATGCGCCACAGGTTGACGGCCTTGCCGTTGAAGTTGGTTGGCGTGAAGGCCGGCTTGACCGACGTGCCGTCGTAGACGAGGGCGACGCCGTCGCCGACGAAGTAGACCTCGGTCGCGGACACGCCCCAGACGTCGTTGAGATCGGCCTGCGTGCCCGAGACCACCGGCTCGAAGCCGCTGCCCTGGTTGCGCAAGATGGTGCCGCCGTCGCCGACGACCCAGACATCGCTGGGTCCCGATCCCCACACGCCGTTGAGCTTGTGTGTCGCGACCGGACCATCGCGGCGCCGATGTCGGCGCCTGCCTCCGTGCTCGTGGGCGTCGTGTCGTCGCACCCGCCGAGCGGCGCGAGCAGGAGCAGCAGCGAGAGCAGCAGATGTAGGCGTGGCGTCTTCTGTGTCGGTTTCGTCTTCATGTTCGGCCTCCCAGCGGACTCGCTGCCGCGTTGGTCGACCGATAGACAGAGCAGGTTTTGTTCCACGCACGACGCCGCGTGTTTACCGGCGCTTGGGCGTGGGCGCGCGTGCGCGACGCTGTGCCACTGGCACACGCACCCTGATCGTCTCGGCGTGCCGCCGAGCGGCGCCTACTGCTACTGCTGGCCGTCAGCCTGGTGCAGCGGGCGGATCGGGCCGATGGGGCCGGGGAACGGCTGCAGGCGGCCGGTGCTGGCGGTGAAGACGGCCTGCAGGCCGGCGCTGACGTCTTGCTTGTTGACCGTCAGGTTGGTCTGCTGGTCGGCCGAGCCGCCGCGCGAAACGCTCTCGAGCGCGAGGCTGCGCGTGGCGAAGCCGCCCGTCTGCGCGCCGATGGGCGTGACCTCGACGAGCTGCACGGTGGCCGGGTTGAGACCGGCGGTCTTGGCGAGGCGCTTGGCCTGGGTCTCGGCCGACTTGAGGGCGCGCGACTTGGCGGTGCCCTGCGCGCGCGTCACCTGGCTCGGGTCGGTGCGGAAGTACTGGCCACCCACGTTGGCGTCGGCGGAGGCGGCGGCTTCGATGGCCTTGCCGAGCTTGTCGAGGCCAGTCTTGCTGGTGCGTGCCTTGAGCTCGATCGACTTGGTCGCGGTGAAGCGGCCGGTGTAGGCGCCGTTGGCGTACTCTTTCTGCACGTTGACGCGGCTGGTCTCGATCGAGCCGTGCTTGCCAAGCGTGCTCTTGAGCCGACGCTCGAGCGGATTGGCCTGCTGGTTGAGCAGCCGCAGCGCTTCGGCGCGCGTGTTGGCCGTCTTCTGCAGCGACACGCTGGTGTGGCCCCAGCGCGGCGTGACCTTGGTGTTGCCGTGGGCCTCGACGGTGAAGCGCGCCTGCCGATAGGCCGGGCGCGGCATCACCATGCGCGCGTTCTCACCGTTGGCGGCGAAGGCGGTGGCGCTGCTAAGCAGCACGACGGCGACGAGCAGGGACGTCTTGGTGGTCTTCATGGCGTAGCTCTCCTGTGCCGCGGAAGGGGTTCCACGGCCGGTAATCGACCCGGCGGGGTTATCGGGGATTTCAGGACATGCAGCGCCGAGACGACCTCGGACGAGGCGACTCGCGCTGACCGCCGCCCACTAACAGCAAGGCTCGTGCCCACGTGGCGCGCGCGTAACGTTGCGTAGGCGCGACACGCGCGCGCGGCAACGTCACGTGCCTCTCCGAAATCGAGGCGCCGCCCGTCTGCTTTTCAGCGGTCGACGCGAAACACGTCGTGCTCGAGCCCCGAGAAGATCGCGCGCCTGACGATCTGCATGCCGATCTTGCGCGCCACGCCGGCCGAAGGCGTGTTGATCGGCCGCACCAGCG
>JAGQIK010000659.1 GCA_020431405.1 Myxococcales bacterium | reverse complement strand
TGAACGGGATCTTCGTCGTGCGGTGGTAGTAGACGTCGACGAAGAACTTCGTCACCGGCGCCGTGCCCTTGTTGCAGACCTCGGCCTTGTAGGTGACGTTGGCGCCGTTGACCTCGGCCGTGAACGACTTGACGTACAGGTCGGGGTTGGACAGCGAGTAGGGCTGCGGGCCGAAGGGGTTGTTGTTCTCGCGGCACTCGAGCACGAAGTCGCCGGCGTCGGCGCGCGCCCAGGCGATGAAGCTGCCGTTGGGCCGCAGCCCGCCCGGCACCACCAGGTCCTCGCAGGCGCCAGCATCGAGCACCGTCAGCGACTTGAAGACGTCACCTTGCTGGTTGTTGGGCGGCGCGTCCTTGCGATCGTGCCAGAAGCCGACGCGGAACTTGCGCGCCGCCATGCTGCCTTCGTTGCAGACCTGCACCTTGTAGGTCACCGACGCGCCGATGGCCTCGATGCTGAACGTCTTGAGCACCACGTCGGGGCCCACGCAGACCTCGATGGGCCCGGCCACGTTGTCGTTCTCGTTGCTCTCGGAGGTGGTCTGGTCGGGATCGACGAAGGCGTAGCTCTGATAGAGCCCGATCGGCGCGTTGTTCCAGACGATGCTGGAGAACTGCGGCGGCTGGCCGCAGCCGGTGGTCGGCGCGTTGGTCGAGCCGTCTTGGGTGGTCGAAGGGGTCGGCGGCGCGGTGAGGTCGTAATAGACCGCCCACTTGGTGCTGCCCTGGCCGCAGACCTCGGCCTCGTAGGTCACCGTCTGATCGACCGCGGTGGCCTTGAAGCCCTGCAGGCGGAGGTTTTGCGCGTGCGCGGTGGAGGGCGCCATGGCCGCGAACGCGAGAAGAAGTCCTATTAAGCGCATTTACGAATACTTGCAGGGTAGCCGCGCCGATCGGCCCGGTCAAGGCGCCGCTGGGACCGTGGCGTACTGGATAACAGCGCATTTCGTCGTTATTCTCTGCCGATGCCGCGCGCTTCCGCCCCGCTGCTGCTGTCGCTCGTCCTGAGCGTGGCGTCCGCTGCGCCCGCCGGCGCGGCGCCCACCGTCGTGGTGGTGCCCACCGGCAAGGGCGACGCGCTGGTGCCGACGGCAACGCTCGCCCGCGCCCTCGCCGCCAAGCTGCGCGAGAGGGGCGAAAGCGCCAAGGTCGCCTATCAGCCGCCGCAGAGCGGCCTGACCTCGCAGAGCTCCAAGGCCGACGCCGAGACCGCCTACAACACCGCCGTCAAAGCCTTCGAGATGCTCGACTTCGCCAACGTGCGCAAGTCGGCCGGCGAAGCGCTCGGCCACTACAAGAACCTGGTCAAGGCCGGCTCGGGCGGCGCGGGCTACGTCAAGACGCTGCACCTGCTCGCCGCCGCGTGCCTGTTCGACGGCGACAACGCCGGCGCGTTCAAGGCGATGAACGACGCCGTGATCTTCAGCCGCACGCCGCCCTCCAAGAAGCGCTTCAACCCCACCGTGCAGGGGCTTTATCGCAAGGTGGTGGCGCAGTCGCGCGACGAGCACGCCGGCTCGCTCAAGCTCAGCATCTCGCCGCCGGCGGTGATCTGGCTCAACGGCCGCTTCATCGGGCCCGCCACGGGCACGCTGCGCGCGCGCGCCGGCCTCTACCTGATCGACGTCTATCGCCCCGGCCACGTGCCGTGGCTCAAGTGGTTCCGCGTGCGCGTCGACAAGACGCGCGCTTTGACCATCGCGCTCAAGAAGGCGCCGGTGAGCGGCGAGTCGGGGCTGACCAAGCTGCTGCGCCGCGAGGCCAAGAGCTCGCCCGGCGCGGGGGTGCAGACCGCGCTCGGCCGCTTCGGCGGCGACGAGATCGTGCTGCTCGACGCCGACCCCGGCTGCACGCCGACGCGCTGTACGGTGCGCATGCGCCGCGGCAAGGGCGCGACCTGGACCAAGTCGTCTCAGACGACATACACCGGCGACGCCAAGGCGGCCGTCGACGCGCTGCTCGGAGGCGGCGCCGGCACGCAGATCGCCGGCGGCTTCGGCCAGTGCACCAACGACACCGAGTGCGGCCCCAACGAGCGCTGCATCGACGCCAAGTGCTCGCGCCCGAGCTCGATCGTGCGCAAGTGGTGGTTCTGGACGCTCATCGGCGTGGCCGCCGGCGGCGTTGCCGCGGCGATCGCGATCCCGCTCTCGCGCCCCGACGGGCCGGTCATCGAGGTGCGATGAGGCGCGCGATCTGTATCGCTGCGATCGCGGCGTGGACGCTGGCGCTGCTCGGCTGCGGCGAGCCCGATCTCGAGGTGCGCGGCACCACCGCGCGCGTTGTCGGCGAGACCGTCAAGCTCGAGCTGACGCAGGGCAGCACGCCCTTCTCGGACGCGCTCGAGCTGATCGACTCGTCGGGCCGGCGCTTCGACAAGGCGACCCTACGCAGCGCCATCGAGACCGATCGCAAGGTCTCGCTGATGCTGCCACCCGGCGCCGCTACCGGAACGGGGATCGTTCAGGTCGGTCGCACCGACGGCGGCACCTACGACGTGCGGCTCAACATCGGCCGCTTCGCCGTGGCGCTCGACTCGCTCGGCAAGGTCGAAGCGCTGCCTCTGCCCGGCAGCGAGGTCGGGCGCACCGAGGTGCAGGCCGGGCCGGCCGGCAAGCAAGCCTCCATCGCGCCCTCCGGCGCGCAGCTGGTCACGCTGCTCAACGATGACGTCAAGGTCTTCAACCTTGGCCGCGAGCTGAGCAGCGGCGGCGCTGGTTTGATCGTCAGCAACGCCAAGGCCGTCGTCGCCGTCGACGGCGGCGCCATCGTCGGCACGGACGCGCAGGCGCTGGTGCTCAGCTTCAAGCAAGGCGCCGGCACGCAGCAGGACGCCTCGTTCGTGGTCGGCAACGTCAGCTCGGTGGCCGCCGACGCCACCGGCAAGCGCGCCGTGGTGCTCTCGTCGTGCGACACCGACAACGACACGCAGCCCGACTCGGACTGCGTCTGGCCGATCGCGCTCGATGGATCCAACTCGACGCTGGGCCAGGTCATCGCCGTCGACAACGCACCGAGCGCCAAGCAGATCGCCATCGCCACCGTGGACAACGCCGGCACCGAGCGACAACTGATCGTCGTCGCCGACGGCGATCGCATCTACGGCATCACCATCGATGGCGCGCTGGCGCCGCAGGTGCGCAGCATCGCCTGGCCAGGCAACGCGCCCAACTCGGCCTCCGCCGTCGCCATCGACGTCGGCACCTCGTCGCTCGGCCCGCTCTTCGCCATCGCCGACGCCAGCAACAGCCGCGTGCAGACCGTCGGCTTCGACGGCGACCAGATCAAGCCCGTCTCGACGCTCCCAGTGCCCGCCGCGCCGTCGTCACTGTCCTACGGGCGCGGCGCGCGACTGTACGTGGCCGCCGGCAACAAGCTCTACTTCGCCGACGTGGGCGCCAGCAACGAGCCCAAGCTCGAACAGATCGGCGTCGAGTCGACGCAGCCGATCCAATCACTGGCCGTACAGAAGTAGCGAGACCCCGCGCGGCGCGCGCCGTGCGTTAGGCGCCCTTGCGCTTGCTGTCGGGGAAGGCGCGCCAGATCTTGATCGCCAAAACGAGCCCGATGACGGCGAACGGCGCCATGAACGGCGCCCAGTAGCTCCAGCTCTGCGTCGTCAGGCGACCGAGCGCGAAGGCCTGCAGGCCGGTGCCGAGGTAGACGAAGCCGTCGATGACGCCGACGGCGGTGCCGGCAGCGCGCCGACCGCCGAAGTCCATGCTCGCGGTGCCGCTGAGCATGCCGTGCACGCCGATCACCGAGAGCGACATCAGCGCCATCACGATGCCGAGCGGATAGCGCGTGCCGAGCACCATCATCGCCGCCAGGGTCGAGACCAACAGCACCGCGTAGAGCAGCGCCGCCACCGGGCCGCGCCGCGAGCCGAAGACCTTGTCCGAGACGAAGCCCGCGGCCATGCCGCCGGTGATGCCCGCCACCGCCAGCACCTTGCCCCAGTGCCCTTTGAAGAGGAACGACTTGGGCGCCTTGGTCTCCGTCAGATAGATCGGATACCAGTGCATCACGCCGTTTCGCAGCACGCCCGAGCAGAACTCGATCAGCATGATCGTCCACATGACCTTGCTGCTGAAGATCTTCTTGAGCACCGCGGAAAGCTCGAACTTGTCGTTCTCTTCGCCGGACGAGGCGTCGGCGGTGTCGAAGTCCTCGAATCCGGCGAGCCCGGGGCGCTCGCGCAGCACGACGATGTCGATGATGCCGAACAGCAGCAGCAGGCCAGCCGGCAGGTAGAAGACCCACCAGATCTCGTCGCCCGTGGGTTTGACCGCACCGCGGATGAGCTCCTGAAAGAACGTCAGCGCGGCGGGCTTGGCCTTGCACGCCTCGACGATCGCCTTGCCCCAGTCGAATGCGAAGTAGATGCCGAGCGAGATCAGCACGCCGAACATGCCGCCGAAGGAGCCGCGCTCGCGCACGTGGAACCAGTTCGAGTTGACCTTGACGATCGCCACCGCGCCGTAGCTCTGGAAGTACATGTTGAAGGCGTAGGCCAGCGCGTAGAGCAACGTGAGGTTCGTCGTGGCGTCGGGATTCGTGAGCGCGTCGCGCGTGATGTAGCCGAGCGCGATGTTGCCGAGCGCCGCGCCGAAGACGGCGATGATCATGGCGCGCTTGCCGCCGATACGATCGGTGAGCGGGCCGTTGATGATGAACGAGTGCGCGTAGGTGACCGTGCCGGCGCCGAAGATCGTGCCGAACTGTCTTTTGGTCATGCGGTGCTTGAGCGCGTTCTTGGCGACCGTCAGGTTGTAGCGGCCCATATAGAGGAACGCGTAGCTCAGGCCGAGCGGCAGCCAGTTGAACATGCGCCGCTTGCGGTAGGCGAAGCTGTGATCGATGGGGTTGCCGGCGGCGCGCGAGTAGACCGCGAGCAGCACGGCGACGAGCGCGAGGATTGCGATGCTCTCCACGGCGCGCGACTATGCCGGTCAGGTGCGCGTGGCGCAAGCCCACCGCGCAGACGCGCTGCATCGTGCGGTATAGTGGAGCACCCATGAGCGGCGGGCACGGCAACAGCTCCGGTCTTGCGCCAGGCGGCGGCACCACAGAGCTGCTCGCGCGATTCGCACCCGTCCGAGCGCTCGGACACGGCGTGCTGGGGCGCTCGTACCTCGCGATCCAGCGAGGCGGCGCCGAGCTGCGACGCTTCGCAGTGCTCAAGGAGGTCGCGCCGGCCGACGCCCACGCGGCGGCCGAGCTGCTCGAGCGCTGCCGCGTAGCGGCCTACGTCGAGCACCACAACGTCGCGCACGTGCTCGACCTCTCCCCGCCCGACGGCGACGGGCGCGTGCGCGTCGCCTACGAGTACGTGGTCGGCGAGAGCTTGCTGTCGTTGCTCGCCGCGGTGGCCAAGCTCGGACAACCGGTGCCGGCGGCGCTCGCGGTGCGCATGGTTGCAGACTGCTGCGCGGGGCTTTCCGCCGCCCACGACGGCGGCGACCCGCTCGGCCGGCTCGGCGCGCTGGCGCACGGCGCGCTGCGGCCATCGAACGTGCTCGTCAGTTACGCCGGCTGCGTCAAGGTCGTCGACGTCGGGCTGGCCGAAGCGCGCGGAGAGGGGTGGCGCGGTGATGGCGAGAGCGGTCCCTCGCTGGTGGCAGCGCAAGCGCACTTCATGGCGCCCGAGCAGCTCGCCGGGGCGCCGCCTTCACCGGTGAGTGACGTCTACTCGGCAGGCGTGCTGCTCTACACGCTGCTGACGCTGCGCTACCCGCACGACGCGCACGAGAGCGTCGAGCAGGTCGGCCGCGCCAAGCTCGAAGGGACGCCGGTGCCGCCCACGCTGCGCAACGAGCACGTGCAGCCAGAGCTCGAGCGCATCATTCTGCGCGCGCTCGAGCCCGACCCGTCGATGCGGCAGCACTCCGCCAGCGAGCTCGTCTCGGACCTCGAAGGTTTCGCGCAGCGCCGCCAGAGCACCGCCAACATGCGCTCGCTCGCCGACTACCTGCACTCGATGTTCCCGCAGCGCGAGCACGCCAAGCGCAAGGCGCTGCGCGGGCTGCTCTCGATGCCGACCGCTGCAGCCTTCGCCGAGCGCACCACGGTCGACGTGTTCGATGCCAACCTCAGCCAGCCAGCGATCGTCGCCGAAGCGGTGCTCGCCGAGCCGCCGCCCGAGCCGCTCGAAACCGGCGAGACGTCACCCACCGGGCAACTTGCCGCGTCAGACGGCGAGGGTTGGCTCGAAGGCACGAGCACGATGGTCGACATGCCGCTTCAGGCCGCACCGAGCTCGCTCGAGATCTGCGACGACGACGTGATCAGCTATCGCGACGCCGACGACCTCGACGACATGCGCACCGAGCGCAGCGCCGAGATGAGCGACGCCCTCGACGGCCGGCGACCGTTCTACTCGGTGGGCGCCACCGAACCGCCCGACCCCGTGCCGCCACCGCCCGAGCCGCTCGACTCGGTGACACGACCGCCACGTCGCACCACGCGTCCACCGGGGGGCGGCGTCTTCAACGCGCCCACGCGAGCGAGCGATGAAGAGGCGATGGCCGCCGCCAGCGCCGAGCGCCGCGTGCGCTCGACCAAGCCAAAGCCAAAGCAGCAGAAGAAGAGCGAGAACCTCACGCCCGAGCCGGCGCTCACGCCCGACGTGCCCGAGGGCACGACGGTGCAGGCTAAGCGCGACGACAGCTGGTTCGCCGCCGAGCGCGAGAAGCGCCGCCAGCGCCGCGGCACCGAAGAGCCGACGGCGGTGGCCGCGAGCCGCGCGCCGAGCTACGGTGCGGACGATCAGACGGCGGTGTCACTCGAGGTGGAGGAAGGCGGCGAGTCGCGCGCGGATCTGACGCAGCGCGACGCCTCCGAGGAGCGCACCGAAGTCGGGCCCAACCCCAACAAGACCACCGGCCCACAGAGGAGACGCTAGTGACGCGAGAAGGAGACGCCAAGACGTCCGCCTTCGCGGTCGAGACGCTCGGCGAGCGACGCCATCCGTCGCCGCTGCGCCTCTCGACCACTCACGGCGACAGCATCGCCGACTTCACCAACGACGAGGCGACGATCCTCTGCGACCCGACGTCGCTCGAGCGCGCTGGGCGCGGCGGGCAGACCTGGGCGCCGGGCTCGCGCTTCGAGCTGGCGGGGCCGCGGCCGCACAACTACTTCCGCGGCGAGGACGTCACCGCGGCGATCGTGACCTGCGGCGGGCTGTGCCCGGGGCTCAACAGCGTGATCCGCGGTCTGGTGCACCAGCTGTGGTTCGGCTACGGCGTGCGGCGCATCCTCGGCGTGCGCTACGGGTTTCGCGGCTTGGGCCAAAACGCGCTCGAGCCGATGAAGCTCGACCCCACCGCCGTGCGGCATATCCATCGGCTCGGCGGCACGATCCTCGGCTCGTCGCGCGGGCCGCTGCCGGCATCGGAGATGGTCGACAGTCTGCAGCGCTTGGGGGTCAACGTCTTCTT
This sequence comes from Myxococcales bacterium, assembly GCA_020431405.1. Classification (GTDB taxonomy): domain Bacteria; phylum Myxococcota_A; class Polyangia; genus JAGQIK01. The sequence goes on along the minus strand of JAGQIK010000659.1, from coordinate 1,143 downwards.
CTGCGTCGGCGGCGACGGCACCATGCGCGGCTGCGAGGCGATCCATCGCGAGGTCAAGGCGCGCGGCGCCAAGATCGCGGTGCTCGGCATCCCCAAGACCATCGACAACGACATCCCCTACGTCGAGCGCACGTTCGGCTACCTGACCGCCGTGTCCATCGCCGAGCAGGCGATCAGCGCGGCGCACGTCGAGGCGGAGAGCGCCTACAACGGCATCGGCGTGGTCAAGCTGATGGGGCGTCACTCGGGCTACATCAGCGCGGCAGCGACGCTCGCGTCACGCGACGTCAACCTGGTGCTGGTGCCCGAGCTGCCCTTCGAGCTCGATGGGCCCGACGGCGTGATCGCGTACATGCGCCAGCGGCTGACGGCGCGCGACCACGCCGTGGTGGTCGTCGCCGAGGGCGCGGGGCAGCACTTGCTCGACGCCAGCGGCGATACCGACGCGTCGGGCAACAAGCGCCTCGCCGACATCGGCCGCTACCTGCGCGATCGGTTCAAGCGCGACCTCGCCGAGCTCGACGTGACGGTCAAGTACATCGACCCGAGCTACATCATCCGCGCCGCGCCAGCCAACGCGGCTGACGCGATCTTCTGCGGCCAGCTCGCCGAGGACGCCGTGCACGCGGCGATGGCCGGCAAGACCGGGATGGTGCTCGGGCTGTGGCACGACCGCTTCACGCACGTGCCGCTCGCGGCGGTGATCGCCTCGCAGAAGCGCCTCGATCTCGACGGCTCGTTCTGGCGCAACGTGATGGACTCCACCGGCCAGCCTGCGCTGCTCGGCGCAGACCTGACTGCTGCGTCTGCTCGGGCCTAGGCGGAAACACAAACGGGCGTGGCTCGCTACTGCACACGGCCCGGACTGTGGTTCACGCTCGGCTCGCTGCCCATGGAGCGATCGGCGGCGACGCGCGAGCAGCTGCGGCAGCTCGAGTCGGCGTTGCGCACGCGCGCGCGCGGTCGCTCCGTCGCCGACGCGCTGCTCGATGTTGCGGCGGAGCCGGAGCTGCGCCTGATGCTCGAGAGCGCCCGCGAGCAGACAGACAGCCTCTTCGTGCTGCCGCAGGACGTGGTCTTTCCGACGGATCTGTTCCCGCTGCTGCTGCTGGTCGCGCATCCGCAGGTGGGCGACTTCGGGCT
>JAGQIK010000010.1 GCA_020431405.1 Myxococcales bacterium | reverse complement strand
CCAACATCCTCTTCATCTGCGGCGGCGCCTTCGCCGGGCTGGAGGAGATCGTCGAGGCGCGCGTCGGCGTGCGTCAGATGGGCTTCGGCGCGTCGATCCAGTCGCGCAAAGAGAAGCTGATCTGGGAGTACCTCAAGGACGTCCAGCCCGAGGACCTGCTCAAGTTCGGCATGATCCCGGAGTTCGTCGGCCGCCTGCCGGTGCTCGCGCCGCTGCACGAGCTCGACATCGACGCGCTGGTCGACATTTTGACGCGTCCACGCAACGCGCTGGTCAAGCAGTACCAGAAGCTGTTCGAGATGGACGGCGTGAAGCTCAAGTTCACCAAGGGCGCGCTCAAGGCGGCGGCGCGCAAGGCGCAAGACCTCAAGAGCGGTGCGCGCGGCCTGCGCGCGGTGCTCGAGAACTCGATGCTCGACATCATGTTCGACATCCCCTCCCAGGACAACGTCAAGGAGGTGATGATCAACGAGGACGTGATCGAGAACAGCGCCGCGCCGATCACCGTCTACGCCAAAGAGGCGGCGGGGGCAGAGCGAGCCTAGCGGCCGCCGTCGAGTACGCGGTCGAGCGATAGGGGAGTGCAGTTGGACACCCACTACGAGATCCTCGGCCTCGAGTCCGACGCTACACCCGACGAGATCAAGCGCGCCTTTCGCCAGCTCGCGCTCAAGTACCACCCTGATCAGCACCCTACGCCCATTGCGGCGACGTTGTTTCGCCGCATCAACGAGGCCTACGAGGTGCTGTCCGATCCGGTGCGGCGCGAGGCCTACGATCTGAGTCTGCGCGGCGATGCCCGAGGGCGTGGCCCGCGCCACCAGTCGCGACGTAGCGCGGAGTCACAGCGGCGCGAAGAGGCCGCGCGGCGCGCACGTCAGGCCAAAGAGACCAAAGCACGCGAGGCGCGTGCGGCCGAGCGCGAGCGTGAAGCGCGCGAGCGTGAAGCGCGTGCGGCCGAGCGCGAGCGCGAGGCGCGCGAGCGCGAGGCGCGTGCGGCCGAGCGCGAGCGGGAAGCGCGGGAACGGGCCGAGGCAGCCGAGCGGGAGGCGCGAGCGCGAGCCGAGGCGGCCGAGCACGAGGCGCGAGCGCGTGCACAGGCCGCGGCGCGCGCGCAGGTTGGGGCGCGAGCGCGGGCAGCGACGCGAGCGCAGCTCTTGGAGGAGCGCGAGCTCGAGGCGCGCAAGGCGAGCGCACAGCAGGAGGCGAGGCGCATGCGCGCCGAGGGCGCGGCCCGCCGAGACTACGCGGATAGACGCGACGCAGCTGCGCGACGCAACGCCGAGCGCGTGGCGCGTACGCCCGAAGGTGTCGAGGCCAACGTGCTGTTCGCCGCCGCCACCGAGCGGCTCGAACGCGAGGCCGCCGAGCAGGCGCGCGCGCGCAAGCGCGCCTTGATCTGGCGCGTTGCGCTGTCGGTGATCGTAGGCGCGGCCATCGCGGTGCTGTTGGCGAAGCTCTTCGGCGACAACGTGTCTGCGGGCGCCTTCTTCGGCGACGTGCTGTAGCACCCCCCTCGACGGCGACGCCCCGCCAACTGGGAACGTTTCTCGCGTCAGGCACGCCGAGCGCGCGCTGCGCCGTGAAGTGTGTGCAAAGCAGCGTCAGCCCGTCCGCCTACCAGGCCTGCCTGCCGCGCTGCGCGCCCACGGCGCCGAGTTGGTGGTGGTTGCACAACGATCGCGCTCGCACGGCTCGAAGTCCGGTGGCGCGCGCGCGAAGCCGAGCTCGGTGCTGCTGCTGTGGCCCGGTTCGACGATGCACTTGCTCGGCGAGCAAGGTCTTCGCGGCCGGTGTGGCCCGCTGTCCCAGGGTCGTGGTGGTGCGCAACGGCAAGGCGCTCGACCAGTCGGTGAGCTCGCCGGCGGCGCAGGTACGGCGCTGGTTCGCGCAGCAGCTCGCACGCGCGAGGCGGCTGTAGCGGGCCGTTGGCGAACTTGGCGCCGGACTAGGGGCGGGTGCTATACTAGGCGGCCCCAGCGGAGCGCACCCTGCTCGGGCGCGGTATCCCTAAAACGTCAGTGATCACAAAGGCCTAAAGTGACTGACTTCCCGACGGTCGTCCCCCTTCTCCCCCTTCGCGACATCATCGTCTTTCCCCATATGGTCGTGCCGTTGTTCGTCGGCCGCGAGCGCTCGATCAGCGCGCTCGAGGAGGCCATGGGCAAGGACAAAGACATCCTGCTGGTGGCGCAACGCGACGCGCGCACCAACGAGCCAACGCCCAGCGAGCTGTTCGACGTCGGCACCCTCGGCAGCATCATCCAGCTGCTCAAGCTGCCCGACGGCACGGTCAAGGTGCTCGTCGAAGGCAAGCAGCGCGTGCGCGTCGAGCGATTCCTCGACAGCGAGCGCCACTACGCGGTGGAGGTCTCGGCGCTCGAAGACCAGGTCGACCCGACGGTCGAGATCGAGGCGCTCACGCGCTCGCTCAAGACCACCTTCGAGACCTACGTAAAGCTCAACAAGCGCATCCCGCCCGAGATGCTCGTCTCGGTGCAGAGCATCGACGAGGCCAACCGACTGGCGGACACCATCGCCGCGCACCTGTCGCTCAAGCTCGAGCAGAAGCAAGACCTGCTCGAGATGGAGTCGGTGCCAGAGCGCATGGAGAAGCTCTACGAGGTGATGCAGGGCGAGATCGAGATCCTGCAGGTGGAAAAGCGCATCCGCACGCGCGTCAAGCGCCAGATGGAGCGCAGCCAGAAGGAGTACTACCTCAACGAGCAGATGCAGGCGATCCAGAAGGAGCTCGGCGAGCGCGACGAGTTCAAGAGCGAGATGTTCGAGCTCGAGGAGCGCATCCGCGAAAAGAACCTCTCGGAGGAGGCGCGCGAGCGGCTCGACCGCGAGCTGCGCAAGATGCGCATGATGGCGCCGATGTCAGCCGAGGCGACGGTGGTGCGCACGTACATCGACGTGGTGCTCGCGCTGCCCTGGAACGAGAACACCGAAGACTCGCTCGACATGGACGTCGCCGAGCAGACGCTCGAGCGCGATCATTACGGGCTGAAGAAGATCAAAGAGCGCATCCTCGAGCACCTCGCCGTGCAGACGTTGGTCGACAAGATGCGCGGGCCGATCCTGTGTTTCGTCGGGCCGCCCGGCGTGGGCAAGACGTCGCTGGGGCGCTCCATCGCGCGCGCCACGGGGCGCAACTTCGTGCGCCTGTCGCTCGGCGGCGTGCGTGACGAGGCCGAGATCCGCGGCCACCGGCGCACGTACATCGGCGCGATGCCGGGCAAGATCCTGCAGTGCCTGCGCAAGGCCGGCAGCAACAACCCGGTGTTCCTGCTCGACGAGGTCGACAAGATGTCGACCGACTTCCGCGGCGACCCGTCGGCGGCGCTGCTCGAGGTGCTCGACCCCGAGCAGAACAACGCCTTCAACGATCACTACCTCGACCTCGACTACGACCTCTCGGACGTGATGTTCATCACCACGGCCAACAGCCTCTATTCGATCCCGGCGCCGCTGCAGGACCGCATGGAGATCATCGAGCTGTCGGGCTACACCGACGAAGAGAAGCTGCAGATCGCGCGGCGCTATCTGATCCCCAAGCAGCTCGAGGGCAACGGCCTCAAGGACCGCGAGGTCGTTATCTCCGACGGCGCGGTGCGCTCGGTGATCGAGCACTACACCAAGGAAGCGGGCGTTCGTAACCTCGAGCGCGAGCTGGCCTCCATCTGCCGCAAGATCGCGCGCAAGGTGGTGGGCGGCGACGACGAAGAGGGCAAGTCGTTCCGCGTCAACGCGGGCAACGTGGCGACGTATCTCGGCCCGCAGAAGTACCGCGTGGGCAAACGCGAGGAGCACGACGACATCGGCATGGTCAACGGCCTGGCGGTCACGTCGCACGGCGGCGAGCAGCTCGTCACCGAGGTCACGGTGGTGCCCGGCAGAGGCAAGCTCTCGCTCACCGGCAAGCTCGGCGACGTGATGCAGGAGTCCGCGCAGGCGGCGCTCTCCTACGTGCGAAGCCGCGCGGCGAGCCTCGGCCTCGACGTGCACTTCTACAAGAACGTCGACATCCACGTGCACTGCCCCGAGGGCGCGATCCCGAAGGACGGCCCCTCGGCGGGCATCGCCATCGCCACGGCGCTCGTCTCGGCGCTGCTTCACGTGCCGGTGCGCAAGGACGTCGCCATGACCGGCGAGATCACGCTGCGCGGCCGCGTGATGCCCATCGGCGGGCTCAAGGAGAAGGCGCTGGCGGCGCATCGCTCGGAGATGAGCGTGGTGCTGATCCCCGAGGAGAACGCCAAGGAGCTGCGCGACGTGCCCAGCTCGGTGCAGCGCTCGCTCGAGATCGTCCCCGTCAAGCACATGGACGAGGTGCTGCGCCTCGCGCTGCGGCTCGAAGAGCGGCAGGAGAGCTTCCTCTCCGAGCCGTCGCGCATCCTCGACTGGCGCCTCGCCCAAGAAGGCAGCGGCGCCCCCTCCACGCACTGATTGACTAGGGGTCACTCTCTGCTTCGCAAGCGCCCGAGATCGCAGGGCGCCTAGCCCGTGTTGACATTTCCGCCGTGAGTTGGGTTTTTGGCTACGGATCGCTCGTCTGGCGGCCGGCCTTTCCGTTCGCGGAGCGCGTGGGCGGAGCCATCGAGGGCTTCGTGCGCCGCTTCTACCAGGGATCGCCCGACCACCGCGGCGTGCCCGCGGCGCCGGGACGTGTGGTGACGCTGCTCGAGCAGCCGGGGGCGCGCACCTGGGGCATGGCCTATCGACTCGAGGCCGCGAGCGCGCACGAGGTGCTCGCGCGGCTCGACGTCCGCGAGGTGGCCGGCTACGAGCGGCGCGAGCTCGACGTCACGCTCGCAGACGGCAGGACCGTGAGCGCCCTGTGCTATATCGCCACGCCGCAAAACCCGAGCTACCTCGGCCCCGCGCCGCTGGCCGAGATGGTGGCGCACGTGCGGCGCTCGCGCGGGCCGAGCGGCGACAACGTCGAGTACGTGCGACGCCTTGCCGACGCCCTGCGCGAGCTCGGCGCGCAGGACGAGCACGTCTTCGAGCTCGCGGCGGCGCTCGATGGGGCTTAGGCTGTAAGCCGCCTAGAAGGCCTGCGTTGTGCTGCCCATGAAGAAGATCAAGACAGCGGCCGCGCTCGTGGTCAGCGTGGCTCTTGCCGGCTCGGCGCTGCTCGCGGCCGCCTGCGACCCCGTGTGGTCGGTCCGCCGCGACGCGCTGCCGAGCAAGCAGCTCACCACCGACTGCATCAAGGGCGCGCTGGCGCGAGCTGGCGCCACGCGCGTCGTCGCGAGCACGTCGTCGCGCGACGCGACCTCGCGGCGCGTGTGGTTTCGCCTGCGCGGCGTCGGCTTGGCGATCAACTACCGCGTAGGGGCTGCGAGCCCTCGTCGCGTCGAGATCTCCACCAGCGGCGTGGGCAGCTGCGTCGCACCGCAATACCTGGCGCGCATCCGCAGCGCCAGCGAGGCGCTGCTCGCGCACCTGCAGCGCAGCTGCGGCCCTATCAAGGCCGGGCCCGAGAAGCTCTCGCGTCCCGATTGCTCGCGCTGATCGGCGCGCACGAGCTTCGCATCAGCTGAGCAGGTAGCCCTGGCGATGCGACATGCCGAGCACCTTGCGGCAGCTCGGGCAGAAGTAGACGTAGCGCACACCGAGCAGTCCATCGAGCGTGCGTTCGTTGACGCTCTGCAGCGGCGCTTCGCAGTGCGGACAGAGCGGGTCGATGTGCGGCGCGCTGTTGACGCGGATCGGCCTCCCGTCGCTCGCGACAGCTGCCGCCTCGGCGATCCGTTCCTCGCGTGCGTCGCTGGCGGCCGCCTCCGCGTCGCGCCAGGCATCGGGCGCGGCCTGCGCGCGGATGAGCTCGACGATGCGGTCGAGATGCGCTGCGTCGTTGGTGTAGATGTTGAGCTCGCTGGTGCCATCGTCGTGCGTCAACACGAGCTTGTAGTGCGGCGCGTCGAGCGCGATCCAGTAAGCGTATGTCAGTTGCGCGTAGCGCACGCTGCGCTGCTCCTCGTCGTCGTAGACGATGATGCGCTGATCGGTCACGAGCATGCCCTTCTTGGCCGAGCCGAAGACGGTGCGGTCGTAGACGAGAACCAGGTGCTCGTTGGCAAGGGGGCTGAAGATGCGGTCGACGGCCTTTTGGGCCTTCTCGGGCACAGCGTCGGCGGGATGAATCGGCATCGGGCAGCGGTCCTTTTTTTGTGTGAGGTGTTACTCCTGGCGCAGCCAGTCGACGAGCAGGCCGGAGAGGTCTTCGGGATCGTAGTACTCGCGCATCAGGCACTCGGCGAGCGCGGCGCGTTCGGCGCGACTTTGCAGGTGCGAGCGCGGCGGCATGGCACCGTCGACGACAAACGCTGCGAGCAGCGACTGCGGCGCGTGCGTGCGCGGGTGTGCGAGGGCCGCCATGTCGAGGTCGGTGCGCAGCGCCTGCGGGTAGTTGATCACGCCCTGCTGTCGGCCGTCATGGCAGCTGGCGCAGCGCATGTGGCTTCGGACGCGCGCGATGGCGTCGTCGTCGAGGTGGTAGGGGCGCGTGCAGTCGCGCATGAAGGCCGCGCCCCGCGTCTGTCCGGGCGGGCCCAGCGCCGGGCCGAACGCCTCGGTGTCGAGCAGCCCGCCGAACGAAGGCGCGCCGTACGCGCGCACGCGCCGGTTGAGCTCGCGCGCGACCTCGCCGACCTTGTCGCCCGCACGCGCCCCGCTCGTGGCGACGACGAGCGTCCCCTTCTTGTCGAAGCGCAGCTCGGCGTCGGGACGAAGCGGCACCACGCCGAGCTTGTGACAGTGGTAGCAGTTGCTGCTCTCGTGACCGGCGTCGAGTCGCGTCCGAACGCGTACGGCGCCGTCGGGCTGTACGTCGCGCCAAAAGTCGACGATGTGCACGACGCGCCGCGTGTCTTTGGCCCGCGCCGCCGGTCGGGTGACGGCGACGACCGAGAAGCTGTGTACCTCGCGTGATGATCGCGTGGCGCCGGGCGCGTGGATGCCGAACTGTACCCAGCGCTCGGTCCGCTCGCCGGGCACGACCACCAACAGCCGGCCATAGGTCACGCGGTCGAAGGTCTTGAGGAAGCGCGAGCGAAAGAGCAGCACGCGCCAGCGCTCGGTGCGCGGCAGACCGCGGTTGTGTTTGTCGATCATCGCCACGGCGCGCCGGTAGGTCGCGGGTCGCGAGAGCGCCGCGAGGAACGGCTGGCTGGCCAAAAGCGGCGGCAGCGCCACCGCGCTCGCGGCGCGCCGCTGCACCTCGGCGTCGCTCACCGAAAAGCCACCTTTGTGGCCCGGTCGTTCGGGACGGCCGACGGCCGCTACGAAGCGCCGCAGGTTGTGTGTCGCGCGCCACTCGGCGGTCCCGAGCGGATGCGCCGCGCTGCAGCTCGTGATGTGCAGGCCAGCACGCGCGGCCTCGCGCTGCGTGCGCTCGAGCGAGATGTAGCGTCGCGAGCCGCCCGCTAGCGGATCGTCGAACGTCTCGCTGGGCGCCAGCAGCATGTCGATCAGCCCGTCGCGAAAGACGCGCCAGCCACGCAGCCCCCGCGGACAGCCATCGCGCCAGCGCAGCGCCTGCATCGCGGCCCCGCGCGTCTTGGCGACGCCGTGGCTGCGCGGCGCGCGCTCGCTTGCGGTGGCGCAGCCGGCGACGAGCACGACCGCCGCCGCAGCTACGCTAACGGGCGCCAACGAGCCTAGCCCTCGTCGCTCTCGCGGCTGTCGGACAGCTCGTCGATCGTGAACGTGTCGATGCACAACCCCAAGCGGGACAGATCTCGCTCCGCCTGCGCCATCACCGAGGCCGAGAGCTTGTCCGGGTTGGCGCGCATCTCCTGCAGCGTGAGGTCCGAAACGACCTCGCGCAGCACGCCTTGCAGGGTCTCACCGGCGACGACGCCGATTTCGCGGTCGCGCCCGAGGAAGCGCTCGATGGCCTCGTAGATATCGGGTGCGTGCTCGCAGACCCGCACCATCGCGTGGCCCGTGATGTCGAGCGGGATGTTGAGCTTGCTGTAGGCGTTGCTCACCGCGACCTCGATGAAGCGCGCCCCCAACGACATGCGGTCGACCCGTTCGATCAGCGGCATGCGCAGCACGCGCCGCCGCTCCACGCGAAATGGCAGCTGGCGACCGTCGGCCCCGTAGTAGTGGCGCCCCGTGATGATCAACACCTCGTCGGGGGCCGCCAGCTCGATGAGGCTCGAGACGACACCCGCGCCGATGAGCATCGTGGCGAAGGCCGCTGCCGGCACGACGATGGCGGGGATGTCTGTGAAGTAGGAGGCGATGGCGCCGAGCACCAGCAGGCTGGCGCCGGCGATGAAGAAGATCCTGCCCTTGAGCTTGAGCGATGGCGCAGGCTCGCCGCCGTTGCCGCTGGCGGCGGCCTTTTCGCCATTGCCCTCGAGCGAGGCCACGCGCTGGCGCAGCGCCTCGTTTTCACGCTGGAGAGCGTCGGCGCGCGCGTGCAGCGCGTCCTGGTCGTCGCGAAAGGTCACCCTCCCATGGTACGACGGGAGGGCCCGACCTTTCTACGCGTCCAGCGGCGACGGCCAGAAGCGACGCCTAGCGACGGCGCCGACGACGGCGGCGCGCGCCGACCGTGACAACCGCGAGCAGCAGCAGCGCGAGCACGCCCACGGCGGTGCCCGACGGGCTGCCCGACGAGACGCTGCAGCCCTTGTCCTGCTGCGCCTTCCAGTAGCCGGCGGGGGGCAGGTTGAGGTCGCCGCAAGTCGGCTTGGGCGGCACCACGAAACGATCCGCCGTCGGGGTCGCCGACGAGTCGCAGATCACGCCCGGGCGGTCGACCTTGATCTTCTCGAGCCAGCCGAACTTGCCGCAGTTGGGCGGCGGCGGCGCGCAGACGGCGAGCTTGGCGAGCGGCGCGCTGTAGTCCTGGGCGCCCGGTGTCGAGGTCGTGCCTTCCACCGGACGACAGACGGGCGTGCGCGTGTCAGCCGTCGTCGGCAGCGCCGCGGCGTCACCCTGCTTGCACTGGCAGGTGGGGAAACCGCCAACGTCGAGGCAGCTGGCGCCGCTGCCGCAGGCCACGCCTTTGCAGGCGTCGGGCAACGCCAGCGCGCCGCCGTTGGTCAGGTCGACCGTGTGCTTGTCGGGTACGCACGTCACGGACGGCTTGCCGTCGAGATCGGTGATCGTGCGCGCCGTGTAGCCGCTCTTGCACACGCACCCTGCGCCGTTTTGCGTGACGACGCACTCGCCTTGGCCGCAGTAGGTCGTCGCGCACGCCTGCTTGGCGGTGAGCTGGTCGAAGGCCTTCTTGTCCATCACGTCGTTGGTGCAGTTGGCGAGGCTGTTGACCGCGTTGCTCAGCGTGAGGCGACCGCTCAGCGGGATGCTCGGCACGGCCTCGAAGCCCGGGTCGTTTGTCATCTCGTGCGGCGACATGCGCGTGATCAAGCGCGTGACGGTCTTGTGCTTGCTCTGCAGCTCCTGCAGCAGCTTGAGGCCCTCGAGCAGGTCGGGCTGGTCGCGCTTGCAGTCCTCTTGATCGAACGGCGAGTTGGGGCACGAGCAGACGCCGTCGAACTGCACGCCGCACTGGTCGAAGCCGCTGTCGCAGCAGCCGGTGCCCTTGTCGAAGTCGGGCAGCGGCACGGCGCCGCTGAACTCGGCGACGAAGCCCTTGCCGCCGGCCTTGTCGATGGCGCGCGAGAGCAGCATCGGGTAGTTGTTGCGGCCGGAGTTGTCCATCGAGAGGTCAGCGCTGTCGAGCGACACCAGCGGCAGGCCCTTGGGCTGGTAGGCCTTGTCGCCAAAGATGTAGGTCTGGATCGCCATATGCGGCTCGGCGGCGACGGCCGTCAGATAGAGCGGGATCATCGGCTCGCTGGCCTTGTAGCGCATGCGCAGAGGCTTGATCTCCGACGTGTCGGCGCCCGGGATCAGCTTGCTGGCGACGAAGAGCATGCCGGCGTCGGCGTAGGGCTGCATGTACGGCGCCATGCTGCTGTTGACGATGAAGCCTTCCTTCTGCAGCCACGCCACGGCGGCGGTGGTGTCGCCGGCCGAGAAGGTCACCGTGTCATAGGAGCCGATGACCTGACGATCGATGACGTTGACGGGCGGCGGTGACGTGTTGCCCGACAGCGAGTCGCTCGCCGCGCCAGCGTCGGCGAAGGGGATGTTGTTGGGGTTGGGCGCGTTGGGCGGATCGCAGTCAGGGTAGGGGTGCTGGTTGCACTTGTACTCCGACTGCGGGCAGACGTTTTTCTGCGTGACGGTGATCGCTGGCTTGGTGGCGTCGTCGAGCAGCCCGAAGACGGACGCGGGGGTCAGCGCCAGCTCGGGCTTGTTGGGCACGGGGACGATCCACGCGAACTTGTCGGGCTTGCCGGCGTAGCGGATCAGCACGTGTGCCGTGATGTAGCCGTCGTTGCCGACCTCGAAGATGATCTGCTCGGCCTGTTGGTTGACGGCGAAGTCGTCGTCGTTGAGCGCGGGCGCCGGCGGCGATAGGCAGCCACACGCGCGCGCGTGTGGCGCGCTGGACAGCATCACCAGGCCGACGCCTAGCTGAACAAAGAGCAGCTTCATCAGAAAACGCTTCATCGATCGGTCCTCCGTAGCTTGGCGGCGAAGGTCTCGCCGGTTGTCGCGTAGGTCGCGGGGCCACATTGCACCTGTCGCGCCAGCTGGACAGATCGGTTAAGCGGTTGTAATTAATCATTTTGTGTCAGCGAGAAGTTGTGCCGGATCTGGGCCAACCTGTGCCATGGCCCGTGGAGATGCCGCACCGCCAGCGTCGTCGGCGCCCGGGGGAAGATCCCGCACCGACCAGACGAGACGCCGCGAACGACAGGTTGCACCGCACCGGATCTCGCGTGCATAGACGGCTTCGGCCGAGGCACGAGCCGTGCACTCCCGGCTGCATGCGAATCATCTGCGCGGTCACCATCACGTTGTCCTTGTTCGTGGGCCCTCGCGCCGCGCGCGCGGCCCCGCACGACATCACCGTCAAGGTCTCGCCCAGCGGGCTCGAGGCCATCGCGCAAGAAGTGCGGCCGATGATCCCGACCTCGTTCGATTGGGCGGGCTTCAACAAGAACCTCTTCGGCTGCCCCTTCAGCAGCAGCAGCGCGTCGGTGTCGCTGACGAGCGTCAAGGTCAACGGCAAGGTCGACTCGCTTTCGATCAATCCCGGCAGCGGAACGGTCACCGCCGACATCAGCGCCCGCGTCAGCAGCGGCAGCGCGCTCGGATCGTTCTATGTCTGCATCGGCTCCAAGACCACCTGCACGATCACCTTCGCCGCCAGCAAGGTCACGGCGCGCGCGACTTTCACGCCCGTGATCGCCGCCGGCAAAGTCGAGCTGCGCTCGCCCAAGGTGACGCTCGACGCCCCTTCGAGCGCGGCGCAGATCAACGTCAGCGGCTGCGGCGCCATCGGCTCGGTGGTCAACACGGCCGTGCCCTACATCAAGGGCTGGCTCATCGATCGCATCGAGGGCTGGCTCGAGAAGGTCGCTCTCGACAACGTGCCGCCCGCCGTCGAGAAGGCGCTCTCGGGGCTCACCGAGTACAGCGGCACGCTCTCGGGCTTCAAGATGAGCGCCGAGCTCGCCAGCAGCAGCGCCAGCAGCTCGGGGCTCGAGCTCGGTGCTGACGCCAGCGTGAGCAACACCACCACCGCCAAGGGCAGCTGCGCCGTACCCGCCGCGCCGGCGATCCCGAGCGTCAGCACGTCGCCGAGCCTCGGCAGCTTCACCGAGCACGTCGGTGTTGCCGTCTCCAAGGCGCCGCTCACCGAGGCGCTCTACGCAGCCTGGCGCGCCGGCAAGTTCTGTCTCAGCAGCTCGATGCTGAAATCAACCGTCGGCGGCGCGACCACGTCAGCGGGCGCGCTGCTCGGTTTCACGCAGACCGACGAGCTGTCGGCGAAAGTCTCGCAGGCGCCCAAGTTGACGCTGCGCTCGGGCAGCGACGGGCAGGTGGACATCGCAGCGCCATTCACGATCACGGCCAAAGGCAAGACGTCCGTTGGCGACGCGACCGTCACCGCCAAGACCACTGTCACGCTGCAGACCAAGCTGACCATCGATCCGCTGACGCGCGCGCTCACGCTCGACGTGGTCAAGGTCTCGAGCGACGCCGTGACGCTCAGCTCGACCAACCCCAAGCTGGTGCTGCCCAAGGCCGCGCTGATCAAGGCGGCCATCGACGCCATCGCACTGCCCGCGCTGCAAGAGGCCATCGACGGCCGCAGCTTGGTGCCTCAGGTGCTGCACCGCACCGGCGGCGTGCTCGACCCCTACTACCTGTTCATCGTGCGCCGCTCCAACACCACCTCGCACATCAAGCTCTACGCCAAGCTGTTTCGCAAGATCAGCAGCGACACCATCGCGCCGTGGACCAACATGACCAAAAAGCCACCCAAGCTGATCGGCGCCGAGTCTTTCCGCTTCGTCGCCACCGGCGGCGACGGCGGTACGCCCACCGAGCTGCTGCGCTTTCGTTGGCGTGTCGATGGCGGCAGCTGGACCACGGCGAGCTACTCGCAGAGCTACGACAAGGCGTTCAGCAGCGGCTCGCACGAGGTCGAGGTCGCCGCTGTCGATCTGCACGGCAACAGCGACAAGACGCCCTCGAGCGTCAAGTTCGAGGTCGACGCCATCGCCCCGACGATCTCGGTGCTGCAGGCCCCGCCGGCGCGTATCAACGCGACGAGCGCGGACATCGAGGTCACCGTCAATGACAACCGCAGCGCGGCCGCCGACGTCGAGGTCGAGCTGCGCCTCGAGCGCATCAGCGGCGCGCAGGCGAGCCTGATCAGCGAGCAGCCTTTCGCGCGCGGCGCGACCAAGCACACGTTGAGCAACCTGCAGCCCGGCGACTACGCCGTCACGCTGCTCGCGCGCGACGAGGCGGGCAATGTCTCCAAGCCCGTGCGGGTAGTCTTCACGCGCGAAGGCGCGAGCGCTCCTGGACAGCCGGGCAACCCGCCCGATCCGGGCGAGACGCCGCAGCCGGGTCAGCCGGGCAGCGGCGGCGCCGGTGCGGGCGCAGGCGCTGGCGGCGCGGGCGGTGCAGGTGGTGTCGGTGGTGGGGCGGACCCGAGCGCGGGCGCCAGCATCAGCGGCGGCTGCAGTCTGTCGGGCACCGACAGCGCTCGCGACGAGAGCCCCAGGAACGCGGCACCGCTGCTGCTGTCGCTAGCGCTGCTCGCGCTCGCTCGCCGCCGCCGCCGCCGCCGCCGCAGCAGCTAGGCTAGGCTTCCACGCCGCAGTAGAAGAGGTAGGCCTCGAAGGCGTACTCGCCGAAAAGGTCGGTCCAGAAACTGTCCTGCGGGTCGTCGCACGGGTCGGTGCTGCCTCCGCCGCCGCCTCCGCCACCAGCGCCTCCGCCCGAGCCCCAGCCGCAGTCGGCCGGACAAGACATCGCGCTCTCGGTGATCGAGCAGACACCGTCGCCGCAGCCGGCGCAGTCCGCAGGGCAGGACGTGGGCGTCTCGTTGCCTGTGCAGCGACCGTCGCCGCACTGGCTGCAGTCCTGCGGGCAGGTGGTGGCGGTCTCGCCCTGCCAGAACTCGCAGGTGCCATCGCCGCAGCGATCAGGGCAATCGGCAGGACAGTTCTGATGCGTCTCGCCGCCCATGCACGAGCCGTTGCCGCACAGGTCGACGCACAGACACGTCTCGGGGTCTTGCTCGAAGTTGCCGCTGCAGCTGTTGGTGCAGACGCAGCGCGCGTTTGTCTCGTCCCACACGCGGATGGTGCTCATGGTGCACGCGCCCCAGCTGCCGTCGCTCTGGCACTGGCTGCTGCCGAAGCGGCAGTCGTCGTCGGTGCTCGGACACTGGCTATTAGATGGCCGGCAGGTGCGCGCCTGGCCAGGTGTGCAGCTTACCGGCGTGGCGTCGGGCAGGCTCTGCATCGCCGAGCGTACGAAATCCCAGTCAGCACCGATGAGCGCGTAGCGCCCGCAGTCTTGATCCTCGGATTCTTTGGCGGCGGCGCTGACGATGCCGATCAGCTTCGAGGTGCCTTGCTCGAACGCACCGCCGCCGCTGTCGCCGGAGCAGACGCCCTGCTTGCCCATGTCCACGGTGCTCTGCACGTCGCTGCCTTTGGTCGTGTTGACGATGACGACCTTGCCCGGCGTGCAGGTCTGGCTCACGTCGTCGCGTCCATTGGTTCCAAAGGCCGATACGGTGGCCTGCATATCCAGCGCGGGCGACGCCAGCGTTACCGGTGAGGCGCCCGACAACGCGGTCGAGAGTTTCAGCACGGCGAGGTCGAGGCCGTTGTTGCCGTCAAGCTGACCGCGCCAGCCCGGATGTACCTTGGCCGCCGCGATCGTCGCGTCGCCATAGCGACAGCCCGCACCACCGACGCCCACGGTCAGGCCTGATATGTCCTGCAGCGATCCGTTGGCGTCGGCGACACAGTGTGCCGCGGTGACGATCACGTCGGCTGCGAGCACCACGCCGCTGCACACCTGGCCGCCAGAGGCGTCACGAAGGTAGACGACGTGAGGGTCATCGCAGGCCGGGCCAGTGCCGTAGCTGCTGCCGCTGAGCAGAGCGCTCGCGCGGCCGAGGCGCTGGTCGCGCTCGTCACCGCCACAGGCGGCCAGCGTCAGCGCCGCGGCGAAAAGCGCTGCCAGGGGGCGTCGCATCGCAGGCTCCTTGTAGGGTGACGTATGGTGTACGCGCCCTCGGCCAACACCTTCCCGGTAGCGCGGACGCTCAGCGGCGGCGGTCCGACACGCGACGGCTCGGCGCCGTGGTCGTAGGCGCAGCACGTGTTCGCGAGCGTTGTTCGCCGGCGTCACGCAGACGCCCGCGCGCCGGCTGCCGCGCGGCGTACCAACCTGCGATCGCCGCTGACGCTTCGATAGTCGCCCACAACAAGAGCAGGCAGATGACGACCTGGTCGCCGGGCAGCAAAGACATCCAATCGCCCCAGCGCGTGCGCTTCGGGCGCAGCGCGTTCGCATCGTAGCCACCCTCGCGCACCGCGCGGGGCAGCCGAGGGTCACGCGGCGAGACGCCGCGCGAGCTCGAGCACCTCGGAGCTCAGGCGAGAGGCGGGGCGCGCGGGACGGCGCAACAGGCGCGCGTGGCGTGACGATGACGAGCGACGCCGACGCCCGCGACGAAGGCGACCTGGTGAGACGTGAGCGGCGCGCAGCTCTCGGACTCCGAGATCTCTTCGCGCACGCGCTCGTCGCGGCTGTCGTCCTCCTCGGTCTCGACCTCGGCCGGCAGCGCCGGTCCGTGATCAAAGCCCGCGGGAGACGAATGCTGCGCGATGCCCCATGTCTCGTTTTTCTCGATGCCCTCACCGCGTGCGGCGACGCCTGCGGCGCTCGGCAGCAACGCCAGCGCGAGCAGGCTCGGGAGCACTAGGGCGAGGCGTATCACGCAGACTCAAGCGTACAGCGAGTGCGCCGCAGCCGCCAGCACCCCTTAACCGTCGACGAGATCGACCGATCGAGGAATCGGGAGGATTGATGCGCCCGAGCGCCTACCAAGCAGCAGTAGATGCCGAGATCGTGGCCCGCTCGAGGCCCGGCGTGTGGATCTATGCCGTCGCGGCGCTCACCGTCGTGCTGGTCACGCCGGTGCGGCGCGACTATCCGCTTATCGCGTGGGGGCTGCTGGCGGCGTCCGTGTTCGGTGGGTTGCTGCGCGCGTTGACCATCCGGCGCTATCGCACCTGCTACGCCCGGCACCCCTCGGCATGGCGGCGCGTCTTCGTCGGCACTACGCTCGTCGTCAGCCTCTGTTGGGGCGTCGTAGGTGGGTTGTTGGCGCACCTCTACGGACCTTCGCACACGCTGCTGCTTTTCATGCTCGCCGGCGCGGGCTTCAGCGCCGGCGGCTCGGTCTCGTTCGCCCCCTGGCGCGCACTGAGCATCGCCTACACGATCTCGCTGCTGCTGCCAGCCGGTGTTGGCCTGGCGTCGGGCGGACACTACGACGTGCTGGCGATGGTGTGCGTGTTCATGGCGTTCGTCGCTTCCATGAGCAGGACGCTGCAGCAGGCGTTTCAGACGCTGCACGAACGCACGGTAGCGCTCGCCGCCGAGCACGAGTCGGCGCGCGCGGCGAGCCGCGCCAAGAGCGAGTTTCTCGCCAACATGAGCCACGAGATCCGCACGCCGATGAACGGCGTGATCGGCATGACCGAGCTCTGCCTCGAGACCAAGCTCGACCGCGAGCAGCGCCGCTACCTCGAGCTGGTGCGCAGCTCGGCAGACGCGCTGCTCGACATCGTCAACGAGGTGCTCGACTTCTCGAAGGTCGAGGCTGGCAAGCTCGAGCTCGAAGAGCGGCCGTTCTCCATCGAGCGCACCATCGCAGAGACCTGCAAAGCGCTCGCGCCCCGAGCGGCGCAGCGCCAGGTGGAGATCGCCATCGACATGGATGCCGCCATCGCGGCGGTGTCGCTCGGCGACGCGGGCCGCCTGCGCCAGGTGCTGACCAACTTGCTGGCCAACGCGATCAAGTTCACCGAGAAGGGCGAGGTCATCGTGCGCGTGCTGCCAGACGCGCGGCGCGAGATGGTGCGCTTCGAGGTCGAGGACACCGGCATTGGCATCGCGCCCGACAAGCAGGCGCGCATCTTCGACGCCTTCGTGCAGGCCGACAGCTCCACGACGCGCCTCTACGGTGGCACGGGGCTGGGATTGAGCATCTCGCAGCGGCTGGTGCACCTGATGGGAGGCGAGATCTCGCTGCGTAGCGAGCCAGGCGTGGGCACGACCTTCACGTTCACCGCGCACCTGCCGAGCAGCCACGAGACCCTCACGCCGCAAGACCTCGTCAGCCCCGCGTTGCTCGCTGGAAAGCGCGTGCTGGTGGTCGACGACAACGAGACCAATCGCACCATCCTGCAGGCGCTGCTGGCGCGACTCGACGTGCACGTCGAGCCGGCGTCCTCCGCTGCACAGGCGTTGCAGCTCGCGCTCGAGCACGACTTCGACGCCGCCGTGCTCGACATCCAGATGCCCGAGATGGACGGCTTCGAGCTGATCGAGACGATGCGCTCGCGACGGCTCGCCATCGCCGACGCGCTGGTGGTGCTGTCGTCGCGCGCCGACGCCGCCGACTCGCGACGCTGCAGAGAGCTCGGTGTGGTGAGCTACTTGCCCAAGCCGGCCACGGCGGCTGAGGTCCTCGCCGCGCTCGGCGTCGCGCTCGGCCGCCGCTCCGTTAGCGACGGCTGGGGCCGGCCGAAGGTGCCGTCGCTGGAACAGCTGGCCCTGGCGGCCGCGGGGCGCGTGCTGCTTGCCGAGGACAACCGCGTCAACCGCTTGCTCGCCACCAAGCTGCTCGAGAAGCGCGGCTGGCACGTGGTCAGCGTCGAGGACGGCGCGCAGGCAGTGGCGATGGTGCAGAGCGGAGAGCACTTCGATGTCGTGCTGATGGACGTGCAAATGCCGGTGATGGATGGTTTGGCGGCCACCGCCGCGATCCGCGCCGTGGAGGGAGCTCGAGGCGCGTCGCCGCTGCCCATCGTGGCGCTGACGGCACACGCCATGAGCGGCGACGCCAAGCGCTGCCTCGACGCCGGCATGAACGCCTACGCGTCGAAGCCGATCAAGCCGCAGATCCTCGAAGAGGCCATCGCCACCGCGCGTGCGGCTTGCGCTGCGAAGGCCGAGCGCGCTGCCTGAGGGCTGGAAGCTAGCGGCGAAGCTCTGGACGCAGCGCGTCGCGGCGCAGGATCGTGCCCTGGTCGCCGACCACGACGTGCCCTTCGTCCCCCGCGCTGACGCCCCACAGTGACCGCGTGGTGCCGGCGTCGTGCGCTCGCCAACGCCCGTCGACGAGCTCGAGCAGCACGCCCTGCACGCCCACGGCGTAGGCCGCGCCGCGCGGACCGAACGAGACGGCGCGCAGCGTCTGGCTCGTCGGTGACGACATCAGGCGCCAGCGTTGCCCGTCATAGCGCGCCACGACGCCGCCATCGCCGACGGCGTAGATGTCGTCTGGGCCGCTGCCGCCCACGCCGCGGAAGACGAGCTTCTGCTGCGCTTCGGCCGTCAGGCCGTCGATGCTGTCGGCGCTCCAGCGCCCGCCGCGCTCGCGCAGCAGCGTGCCGAAGCTGCCAACGGCGACGCGCCCACCGAGATAGCCCCACACCGCGAGCAGATCGGCGTCGCTCCCGCTCTGCTCGGCGCGCCAGCGCACGCCGTCGTAGCGCAGGATGGTGCCGCCGTGTCCGACAGCGGTGACGTTGGCGCCGCTGGCCGCCCACACGCCGCGCAGCGTGCGCGCGCTGGGCTCGCCGATGAGCTGCCAGCCGCCGTCGCCGCCGCCGCGCAGCGTCACGCCGAGCTGTCCGACGGCGAAGGCAGCACCGTCGCTCGCCACGCTGACGGCGTAGAGGTCGCGATCAGTGCCCGATGCGGCGCGCAGCCAGCGCTTGTCGCGGCGCTCGACGATCACGCCGCCGCTGCCCACGGCGTATGCCGTGCCGCCGCGGCTGGCGACGGCGTAGAGCGAAGCGCGCGCGGCCGCGCCGGCAAGCTCGAGCGCGCGTGTGCCGTCGTAGCGCACCACGATGCCCTCGCTGCCCGCCGCGAAGACATCACCCTGCGGGCTGCGCCAGGCCGAGTAGAGGCGCCGGTCGGTGCCCGAGTCCAGCGGGCGAAAAGCCGCGCCGTCGAAGGTCAGCATCAGCCCATCGGCGCCCACCGCCAGCGGTGCGCCGTCGGCGCTGGCCGCGAAGTCGTGGATGCGCGCCGTGGTGCCGCTCGGCAAGGCGCGCCAGCTGGTGCCGTCGAAGTGACGCACGACGCCGCCCGCGCCGGCGACGAAGATGTCGGAAGGGCCGCTGCCAGAGACGGCGAGCAGGTCGACGGCCGCCGACGGTGTGCTGGGGGCGATGGTCAGTGGGAACCTGTTTGCGCCGCCGCCCGCCACCTGCTCGTAGCTCAGCCAGCGATCGCCCGCGAGGTGCAGGATCGTCGAGGCCTCGCCGACCGCGACCACATGGCCGGCACCGCTCCCCCACACCGCGTGCAGCGTCCGTTGCGTGCCCGAGCTTTGCGCCTCGAAGCCTTGCCCTGCGTCGACGAGGATCGTCCCGGCCTTGCCGACGGCGTAGACGCGGTCGTTGTCGCCCCACACGCCGAGCAGCGTCGCCTCGGTGGGCGTCGCCATCTGTGACCAGCGCGCGCCGTCGTAGTGCAGCACCGTGCCGCGCTCGCCGACGGCGTAGATGTCGTCTTTCGCGCGCCCCCACAGGTCGTAGAGCGAGACGGCGGCGCCATCGACGCTCGAGCGCGTCCAGCTGCCGCTGCCGGCGGTGCTGCCGACGTAGTGCACGAGCGTGCCGCGGTCGCCCACCACCCACAGGTCGTCGGCCGACACACCCCATACGGCGAGCAGCCTGTCGCCCATCGGCAGCGGGTTTTCCCAGCACCAGCCGTCGTCGCTGCAGAGCAGCCCAGATGGCGGCGTGACCTCGGCGGGCCGGCCGGCGCGATAGACGGCGAGGCGATCGCAGCCGCTGGCGAGCAACATAAGCGCGAGAACCGGAGCCAACAACGAAGCACGAGACGGCAACGACACCTCCACCCGGCTCACTTGCACTGCCACAGCGGCGAGGCGAACAGCAGCGCGCAATCACCGACCGTGCTGCATCCAAAGCATGAATTCACGCCGTTGCACTTTCCAGTGCCTGGCACGGAAGAACAGTCGTTGTCGTCGAGGCAGGCCACGCAGCGACCGTTGAAACAGCGCGTGAAGGGCGAGCCAGCGAACTTGCAGTCGCCGTCGGCGGTGCAGCCGATGCAGGCGCCGTTGTGGCACTTGCCGGTGTCGACGGGCTGGCCGTTGCGCATGCAGTGTGCGTCGGTGTCGCATATGCACGCTCCTTGTCCGCCACACTTGGTCGGGCCGCTGCCCTTGGCGGTGCAGTGCGCGTCGCTGCTGCACTCGACGCAGATGCCGAACTGCTTGTTGCACTGCTTCGGTCCCTCGCTGCAGTGCGCGTTGTCGCGACAGCTGACGCACGCGCCTTGCTCGCACATGCCGCTCTGGCACTCGCCGTTGTTCGCGCACGGCCGCGTGATGCAGCTGCCGCCCACGACCACCTCCTGATCGGGCTTCGGCGCATCTGCAGGCGCGTCTGAAGATTGGTCGAGCGCGGTGAGATCAGGCAGATCGACGGTGGCGTCGACGACGATGCCGTCCGCTGTGGCGTCCGGCGCTACGGTCGTGTCATTGCAGCTACAGACCGCTCCGGCCAGGAGCAAGGCGCAGATGATTCGAGCTACGACAAGACGCGGCATTCGTCCCCAAGTGCTACGAGGACAACGCGCGCGTATTCCCGATCATTTCACTGGCCGCGAGAACAGCCGCGACGGGCCTACTCGATGCCGAGACGCTCGATCTTTTTGGACAGGCCCTGGCGCGTGAGGCCCAGCTCCTGCGCCGCCTGCGCCTTGCGTCCGTCGTGGCGCTCGAGGGTGCGCACGATGATCTCGCGCTCGTAGGCGGCGAGCATGTCGCGCAGCGTCGCGCCCTCGCCGACAGCCGCCGTCGCCGCGTTGCCCGCCGCCGAGAGCACGTCTTCGGAGAGCAGGTCCGCCGTCAGGGCTTCGCCCGGGTCTACACGCACCACGGCGCGCTCGATCTCGTTGACCAGCTCGCGCACGTTGCCCGGAAAGCTGTAGCGCTCGAGCGCGCTGATGAACGATGGATCGATGGCGCCCACGCGCTTGCCCATCTGATCGGCGTGGCGGCGCACGAACACGCGAGCGAGCGGCGCGATGTCGGCGCAGCGCTCGCGCAGCGGGGGCAGGTGCACGGGAAAGACGCGCAGCCGGTAGTAGAGGTCTTTGCGGAAGCCGCCTTGCTCGACCATCTTGCCGAGGTCGCGGTTGGTCGCGGCGATCACGCGCACGTTGACCGAGCGTTCGACGGCCTCGCCTACGCGTTTGATCTTGCCCTCCTCGAGCACACGCAGCAGGCGCACTTGCACCGGCGGCGGCGTCTCGCCGATCTCGTCGAGAAACACCGTGCCGCCGCTGGCCATCTCGAAGACGCCTTTGCGGTCGGTGCTGGCGCCGGTAAAGGCGCCGCGGCGGTGGCCGAACAGCTCGCTGTCGAGCAGCGTCTCGGTGAGCGCTCCGCAGTTGACGGGTACCAGAAGGTGGTCGGCGCGGCGGCTGCGCTCGTGCAGATAGCGCGCGGCGACCTCTTTGCCGGTGCCGGTCTCGCCGCTGAGCAGCACCGTCACGTCGGCGCCGGCGGCGCGCTCGAGCTCGCGCAGCACGTTCTTGCTGGCGTCGCTCTCGGCGATCATCTGCACGCTGGGCTGCGCGCGCTTGCGCAGATAGGCGTTTTCCTCGCGCAGCTGCGCTTCGGCGGCGCGCAGTCGGCTGATCAGGTCGGCGCGCTCGAGGGCCACGGCCGCGTGGTGAGCGAGCACGGCGGCGAGATCGAGCGCCTGCTCTCCGAGCTCGGCGCGGGTCGGCTCGCAGTTGATCTGGAGCACGCCGATGGCGCGCTGCTCGCGCCAAAGGGGCGCGGCGATGCCGTTTCCGACGCCGCGCGCGACGAGCGTGGCCGCCGGGATGTGCGGGCTGTCGCTGCCGAAGAGCAGCGCCTCGCCGTTGTCGATGACCTGCTGGCAGATCTTGGCGTTGGCGTCGCGCGAGAGGCCTTCGCCGCGGTGCGCCTCGGCGGTCACAACCAGGCGATCGTCCTCGCGCACCACCACCAGCGCGTCGGCGGCGCCCGGAAAGGCGCGCAGCGCGGCTTCGGCGATGCGCCCGAGGAGCTGCTCGCGGCCCGCGACCGTGTTGAGCGACTCGACCAGCTCGAACAGCACCGACATCGCCTCGGCGCCGCCGCTGGCAGCCCGCCGCGTCAGCTCTGCCGCGGCCGCCGTGACGACCTTGCGCGCGGCGACGATGGTGCCGCCGGGCGAGAGCGCCGGCGCTTGCTCGATGCGCACGCGCAGGCGAACCGGCTGATCGATGTCGCCGAGCACGAGCAGGTCGCCGTCCTCGAGGGCGATCTCGGCGGCGCCCTTGCGCCCGAGCAGCAGCCGCTCGTTGCCGCGCTGCACGAGCGAGCCGTTGGTGCTGCCGAGATCCGAGACCAGGTAGCGCGCCTCGTGATAGCGCACCTGCGCGTGCCGCGTGGAGATGTGGCTGACCGGCAGCACGAGGTCGTTGCCCTCGACGCGACCGATGCGCACCGTCTGGCGATCGAAACGCCACTGGCTCTCGGGGCGGGCCTCATCGGTGAGCGCGAGCATGGCCCTACTATATGTTGTCGGGCGCGTCAGTTGGAACAGGCGCAGCCGGCGCAGCGCCCGAGGCAGACCGTCATCAGCGAGTGCGCGATCTTTTCGCGGCCGACGTCCAGCGTCGCGCCGTCGGGGCTGGCGGTCAGCATCGAGGCGACCTCGCTGTCCTTGCCCACGGTGATGGGGCGCGCGCGCAGCGCCGGGTTGGTCTCGTCGAGGTTGGCGCGCAGCAGCAGCTGGCCGTTGGCGACGTAGAGCAGGCCGCGTCTGTCGAGCGCCATCTGGCGCGGCGCGCGCGCGCGGCCGACGTGTGCGAACGGGAGGGCGGGCTCGAGCGGCGCGGCGGCGGTGCTTGCCAGCGTTGTCTGCAGCACGCCGCCGTCGCTGAGCACGTAGACGCGCTTGCGCTTGGCGTCGACTAACGGCTGGGCGATCAACGTCGCACCGCCGCTGTAGTGCAGCGAGATGCAGCCGCTCGAGAGGCTCGTGCCGGCGGCGCCGCTGGCAAGGCATTTGCCGACCTCGCGTACGCGCAGCAGTGTGCCGATGCGCGCGCAAGGGGCGGGGGCCTGGCAGTTGGGCAGCGCCGCGTTGCACGAGACGAAGAGGTCCACCGAAGCCGCGCCGCTGCTCGCCGGGGCGAGCGTCATGCCGGTGCAGTCACGCACCACGGCGTCAGCCACGCCAGGGACCGGCAGCGGGTTGCTGGCGCTGCCGTTGGCGTTGTTGGGGTCGCGGCCGAGCTGGCCGAGCGGCGTGAGCCGTCCGCCCGTGCCATCGGCGTTGTAGCGCGCGATGCCGTCGCTGTAGAGCAGCAGGAGGCCCTGCTTGGCGGGCAGCGCGGCGAGCGCGATGGGCTCCTTGCCGGCCGTGTCGAGCCGCATCACCGCGGTGGCTGGCACCGGCGTCGGCGTGTTGACGCTCGTGCTCAGCGAGATCACCGCCGCCTGCGTCGTCGTCTCGCGCACCAACGCGAGCACCACGCCTTCGCCCTGTGCGAGGCCGATCGGCTGGCCCTTGGTGGGCAGCAGCACGCGACGATAGGTCTGGCGGTCGTTGCTCAGCTGCAGCACGACGCCGGCGCCGCTGGCGGTGTTGCTGCCGGCAGGGGCCGAGCTGCTGCCGCTGCTTCCGAGCAGAAACAGGCCGTCCTTGGTGCTGAGCATGTCGACCAACCGCTGCATCAGGTTGCTCTGGCCGCCGGCGCGCTGATCGAGCTCGTGCACCAGCTCGGGGTCGCGCTCGAGCACCGCGAAGAGGCCCGAGTACGTCTGCTGCGTGCCGCCCGAGCTGAGGTTGACCTCGCCGAGCACGGCCTTCGGCGCGACGCGGCCGAAGACCGTGGTGACGTCGGTGAGCGGTGAGTCGAGCGGCGCGCCGCCGAGCTGCACGGTCGGGCTGTCGAGCGGCTGCGTGGCCTTGACCACGACGGCCTCGCCGGCCGGACCGAGCATCGGCACGACCTGCTTGATCAGCAGCTTGCAGTCGCTGGCGTCGCGCGGGTCGAGCGGGTTGCTGCAGCACTCGCGCAGCTCGAGGCCGTCGGAGAGCCCGTCGCCGTCGGTGTCGGTGGCGTCCGGCGCCAGCCCGAGGGCGACCTCGTCGGTGCTGAAGAGCCCGTCGCCGTCGGGGTCATCGCGGCTCGGCTCCATCGGCTCCTCGAGCAGCAGGATCTTGAACGGCGCGTTGTCGCCGCGCACGATCTCGCCGATGACGCTGCCGTGCGCGACCTTGCGCCCCCACGCGTTGAGGCCGTCGACGCTGACGTTCATCGGGCCGAGGGGGATGTCCGACAGCGCGAAGCTGCCTTCGCCAGCCCTGCGGCGCAGCGTGACCGTCTCGCCGTCGGTCTCGAAGCTCAGCGTCAGCGACTCGATGCGCCGCGGGTCCTGCGTGCACTCGCTCTTGAGCGGCGGCGAGAGGATCGGCGCCTGGAGCTCGAGCGAGAAGTTGGCCACCGTCTCGGTGCAGCCGAGCGCGAGCAGCGCCACGATGGAAAGCCAGCAGCGTTTCATTGGTTGAGAAACCCGTTGCCGCTGGCGCGCTCTTCGCGAGCGAGATAGACGCCGACGCCGATCCCACCCGCTGTCGCCACAGCCGACGCGACGATCGCCCAGAACCACCACCTGCGATAGAACGGCTTCGCCGTGTCATCGCCGCCGCCCTGGCGCAGCGGGCCGCCTTTGACGTCCACGGCGATAGGGCGCGCGGTGGAGCCCTTGAGGCCGGGGCCGTTGCCGAGCGCGTCCCAGGCCTCGATGTAGTACTGCAGCCCGGGGCGCACGACCGCGAGCAGCGGGATCGAGGCGACCCACAGCGCGCGGCCGGCGCCGAGTCGCTTCTTGCGCTCCATGGTGACCGACGAGAAGCCGCGGTCGCCCTTGACGCGGTGGTGCAGCACCACGCGCTTGATCGGCGAGACGTCGTCGGTCTCGACCTCGATGACGAGCCCGCCGCCGTACTTGACCTTGGCTACCGGGCGGTGGCGCAGTCGCGGTGGATCGTGGTCGAGCGCGCGCTGCTTGGCGCGAAAGCGCTGGCGCGCTGTGCGAAAGACCGCGGCGATCTTGGGCGGCTGCTTGCTGAGGTCGAGGTCGGGGCGGATCGCCAGCGCACGCTGCAGCGACTCGACGGCGGCCTCGTGATTGCCGAAGGCGACGTGGACGTAGGCGAGGTAGGTGTAGACCTCTTGCGCTTCGCGCGAGCGGTCGGTGGCGACGTAACCCTTGAGCTCGAGCAGCAGGCGTTTGGCGCCCTCGAAGTCGGAGCGGTGGTAGTTGTCGATCGCGCGGCGCAGCAGATCGCGCATGCGCACCAGCTTGCTGTTTTCGGGGCTGCGTTTGGCGGTGGCGGGGGCGGGGCGGCTGGCTGGGTCGCTTGCTGCCGGCGCGGCGGGCGCGGCGGGCGCGGGCGTGGGCACGAGCGGCTTGTCGGCGCGCGCGAGAGAAGGCGCGGCGAGGAGCGCGAGCAGCAAGGCGAGCCAGCGATGGATCATGCACTTCCCATTGTAACTTAAGGCGCGTGTCTTCCCCGAGGGCAGCTAGCGGCCAGCGGCCGTGTTGTTCGATGGCGTCGCGGCGCTTCCGGCCGCAGGGACGTGCGGCGGGCGACAGACGGGCTCGGCGCAGCGAACGTGGCACACCTGCGTGGTGGTGGTGTTGGTGGCGGCGCTGTTGCTGAGGTTGTTGTTGGGGGCGCTGCCCGTGTTGGCGGCGGTGACGCTGCGGCAAACACGCACCACGGCGGGGCAGACGTCGAGCACGGCCGGCGCGACACAGGGCGAAGGCGGCGGCTGGGGCGCGCAGCGCGTAGCGATGAGGCCGGCGAACTTGCCGTCGCCGTAGCGGCCGCGCACGCCGGCGACCACACCGTCACGCGTCTTGAGGTGGCCCTTGAAATGGCCGCTGCGATACAGACCCTTCATCAGACCCCAGGCCTTGCCGCCGCGGTGCACGAGCTTGCCGAAGAAGTGGCCGCGACCGTAGATGCCGCGGCTGAAGCCGATCACGCGGCCGTCGCGGTTGACGATCACGCCGCGCCACACGCCGTAGCCGTCGCGCAGCGCCTTCCAGCGGCCGGTGAAGAGGGCGCGCGCGCAGACGTTGGCGTCGGGCGCGGGGCGCGTGGGATCGGCGGCGGCGCCGGTGGCGCTGTTGGCTGCTGGCGTTGGCGCGGGCGCCGGCGCGTTGGCGGCCGTGGTGCTGTCGAGCAGGCCTTCGGGCAGCTCGGGGATCTCGGCGAGCAGCTGCGCAGCGTTGACCACCAAGTCGCGGTCGTAGTCGAAGGTGGGCGCGAGCAGGGCTTCCTCGGGGGCGACGAAGGTCGGGGCCTCGTCGTTCATCTCGAAGCCGCCGTTGTCGTACAGCAGGCGCGACTGGACGTCGTCGATCTGCTCGCTGCCGACGCCGCCTTGGTCGAAGCCGCAGCCGGCGGCCACGAGCGCTGCGCCCAGGGTCAGTGCGAAAAGGGTTGTCGTCTTGTTTCGCATCAGAGCCTCCGATGTGTTGCTGTGGCTGCTGGTGATGCGAGCGACATGCCAGGGCCGCGCGGGCCGCAAATGCCCGAGATCGCAACTGTGCCGCCAGGCGCAGGGTGCAACGGGCGTTTGCGCGGCGCTTTAGTGGGCGCAACGTTTGTTGCTAAGATTCCCCCGCATGGGATCCGCGAGCTCCGCCACCAAGCCCGGTGAAAGTGGCGGCAGCCGCTTCGGGCCCTACGAGCTGCTCTACACGCTCGGCGCCGGCGGCATGGGGCAGGTCTTCCTCGCGCGCGAGGTCGGCGAGCACGGCATCGCGCGGCTGGTGGCGATCAAGCGCATCCTCTCGCACCTGTCGCGCAACAAGCGGCTGGTCACGCTCTTTCTCGACGAAGTGCGCATCGCGGCGCAGCTGTCGCACGGCAACATCGTGCAGGTCGTCGATCACGGCGTCATCGACGGCACCTACTTCATGGCGATGGAGTACGTGCACGGCGAGAACCTCTCCGAGGTGCTGCTGCGTCTCGCCGATCGCAGCGAGCGCATGCCGCTCGACCTGCTGCTGCACGTGCTGTGCTGCGTGTGCGAGGGGCTCGACCACGCGCACACCAAACGCGGCCTCGGCGGCAATCCGCTCGGCATCGTGCACCGTGACGTGAGCCCGCAGAACGTGCTCATCTCGTTCGGCGGGCAGGTCAAGGTCGCCGACTTCGGCGTGGCGCGCGCCGCCGAGCAATCGCACCAGACCACCTTCGGCGAGCTGCGCGGCAAGCTCAGCTACATGTCGCCCGAGCAGGCCTACGGGCGCGATCTCGACCAACGCTCGGACCTCTTCTCGCTCGGTATCGTGCTCTACGAGGCGCTCGCCGGGCGCTCGCCGTTTTTGCGCCAGAATCCGATGGCCACGCTCGAGGCGGTGCGCGCCGCGCAGGTCGCCCGCGTCTCGCTGGTGCGCTCCGACCTGCCGGTGGAGCTCGTCGAGCTGACGCACCGCATGCTCTCGCCCGACGTCGACGAGCGCCCAGCCTCGGCGCGCGACGCCCACGAGCAGCTGCAGCGCGTGATGCGCCTGCACAACCTCGCCGTCAGCCCGTTCGATCTCGCCGACTACATGGCCGACCTCTTCCCGGCGTCTCGGCTCGACGCCGCCGGGCACAAGAGCGGCGACGGCGAAGACGACGCCAGCGGTGACGCGGCGGGCGGCACCGCCGTGGGGCGTCGCGCCGACGAGCTGCTCGGCGACGAGGTCGATCCCCAGCTCGCCGCGGCCACCACCGACCGCGGCGACGAGCTGGTGCGGCGCACGCTGTTCTATCTGCGCCAGCGCCACCCCGACGCCGAGCTGACGCTGCCGCCCGAAGACTTCGACATGCCGCCGCCCATCGAGGGGCAGTCGCTCAGGCAGCTCGTCTCGGCGCCGCAGCACACGGGCATGATGCAGGCGCCGGATGCACGCCGCGGCGCTGGCGGAAGGCGCCACCTGGCGCTGCTCGTCGCGGTGCTGCTCGGCGTCGGTGGCGGCGTGGGCGCGATGTGGTATCTGCGTTCGCACGACGCGGCGGGCGGCAGCGGCAGCGCGCTCGATGGCGCTCTGTCGCGCGGCGCAGCCGACGCGCGCGCCGTGCGCAGCAAGATCCCGACGCTCGACGTCGACGGCGGGGTGGCGCGCGGAAGCGGTAGCGGCAGCGCGTCGTCGCCCGACGCGTCCGCCGCGAGCACGCCGCGCGTCACCGGCCAGCTGCGTGTGCTGACCCAGCCGGTGCGGGCGCGCGTGGTGGTGGACAACAACGTGATCGGTCAGGCGCCGGCGCTGACGCGCGTGGCGGTGGGGCGGCGCATGGTCTCGGTGCGAGCTCGCGGCTATCGCGCGCAGTCGCGCGAGGTGATGATCAGGCGCGGCAAGCTGTCGCTGGCGCGCTTCACGCTGGTGGCGCTGCCGGCGCAGATCCACGTCACGTCGACGCACAGCTGCACCGTCAAGGTCGACGGCAAAGAGCTCGGTGCTACGCCGCGCGTGGCCAAGCTGCCGGCGGGCGCGCATCGCGTGGAGTGTCGCGCCAGCTCGGCGGGCATCTTCGCGCGCCGTCGCGTCAAGCTCGCGCCTGGCCAGGTCACGCGGCTGGCGCTGCGCTTCGGCAATCTCAACCTCAACCTGCACCCGTGGGCCAAGGTCGCTATCGACGGGCGCGCGCGCGGCACGACGCCGCTGATGGTCACGCTCAGCGCGGGCGAGCACAAGCTGGTGCTCAAGAACGGCAGCAAGGTGGTGCGCCGCTCGGTGCTGATCCGGCCGCGCCAGACCACGCTGATCAGCAACTGGTGAGGGAGCGCGCCATGAGCGAGACCAGTGTATTCGTCGAAGGGCTGGTGCTGCCGGCGCAGATCGGCATCAACGCCGACGAGATCGGCCGCGCGCAGCCACTGCGGCTCGACATCGAGGTCAAGCTCGCCAGCGCCGGCGCGGCGGCGAGCGAGGCCATCGCCGACACCGTCGACTACACGCGCGTGGCGGCCGTGGCGCGCGATGTGATCGCGCGGCGTCACTTCCCGCTGGTCGAGACCCTCGCCGAAGAGATCGCCGACGCGGTGCTCGAGGCGCTGCCGCTGGTCAGCGAGATCTCGCTGCGCCTGGGCAAGCTGACGTGTATGGCCGAGGCGCGCGCGGCGGGAGTCGCGCTGCGGCGTGTGCGCGCGAGCGACAGCGAGCCGGCGCTGCTCGAAGGGGAGGCGCTGGCGCGGGCAGCCAGCGAACGGCACGAGGTGCTGATCCTCGGCGGCGGGCCCGCCGGTATCAACGCCGCATTGCGGGTCGCGCGGCTTGGACGCAGCGCGCTCCTCGTCGACGAAGGCAGCGCGCTCGGCGGCCAGCTTCACGTGGTCTATCAGCCGATGCCCGATCTGCCGGGCAGCCCACCACAGACTGGGCCGAGTTACGCGCGCCGCATCGCTGCGCAGCTGGCGCCGCTCGGCGCCGTGCGGCTGGTGCGTGCGCGCGCCACGCAGCTCGAGGCTGACGACGACGGCGTGGCGCTGAAGGTCGGCCAGGCGACGCTGCGCGGCGAGACCTTGATCGTCGCCACGGGTCTTTCGCGGCGCGAGCTGGCAGTGCCGGGCGAGCGGCAGCTTCGCGGCAAGGGTCTGCTGGCCACCGGCTCGAAGGACACGCTGGCGCTGCGCGCGAAGCACGTGGCGATCGTCGGCGGCGGGGACGCTGCGTGCGAGAACGCGCTGATGCTCGCCGACGCCGGCGCACGCGTGACGTTGATCCATCGCCGCGCGCGCTTTTCGGCGCGCGAGCAGTTCGTGCGGGCGATCGCGGGAGAGCCGCGCATCCGCTGCGAAATGAACGCCGCCGTGAAGGCGTTCATCGGCGCGCAGCGGCTCGAGGCCGTCGAGCTCGACGATGGCCGGCGCCTGGCGGTCGACGCCGCGCTGGTGCGCATCGGCTGGTCACCGCGCGCCGAGCTGCTGCCCGCCGAGTGGCGCGACGAGAGGGGCGCGCTGCGCGTGGACAGCGCCGGTCGCGTGGAGGGGCAGGTGCGCGTCTTCGGCGCGGGCGACCTCATCGGGCCGGCGTGTCTCGCGGTGGCGACGGCGGCGGGCAGCGCCGCCAACGCGGCGCGCAGCGCGTGTGCGCTGCTCGAGGCCGCTTCGCGCGGCGGGCGAGACGACTGACGATGAAGGTCTCGCCCGCGCGCCTGCAGGGCGTGGCCTGGCTCGTGGCGGCGCTGGTGCTGGTCGCCGCGCTCGGCCTCGCGCTCTCTCGTTCGCGGCGCTCGCTGCTGCGCGCCGTGCTCTCGCCGGGTGAACCACGCTTGCCGGCGCCGCGCGCGCGCCCTGTCAGCGCGAGACCCTTGGCCAAAGTGCGCGTGCTGCTGCTCGATGGCCTCGGCCGCGCGCAGGCCGACAAGCTGCCGGCGCTGCGCGCGCTGTGCGCTGCCGGCGTGAGCCTCGACATCGACGTCGGCTTTCCCACCGTCTCGCTGCCCGTGCAGCACGCGCTGTGGACGGGCCTGTGGCAGGCGCAGTCGGGGCTGTTGTTCGTCACGCGCCGCGTGCAGGCGCGCGCGCCCACCATCCCGGCGGCGCTCGCCGCTGCCGCGTCTCGTGCGGCGGCTTCCGACGCGGGACCGGCGGCCAAGGCCATCGCCATCGCCGAGTCGCACTGCGAGATCGCCGGCTCGTTCGGGTTCGTCGACCTGCAGTGCCCTCCGCGAGGAGAGCCGCCCATCGCGCCGCGCGTGATGCTGCGAGACTCGCTCGCCGCCGTGGGCTCGAGCGCTGCGCTGGTCTTCGTGCATCTGCTCGCCATCGACGCGGTGGGCCACCGTGTGGGGTCGTCCTCGCCGGCCTACGCGCGCCAGGCCGAGCGTGGCGACGCGCTGGTGGCGGCGCTGTCCAAGGCGCGGGGCGCCGGCGAGACGTTGCTGGTGCTCTCCGATCACGGTCACCTGCCGGGCGGCGGTCACGGCGGTGACGAGCCGTCGATCCGCCACGTGCGCTGCTGCGCGGCGGGGCCGGGGCTGAGCGCGGGCGCGCGCGGGCGCGGCAACATGGTCGACGTCAACCGCTTGATCAGCGACCAGCTCGGGCTCGCGCCGCTCGCGCGCTCGCAAGGGCGTCCGTTGGCCAAAGTGCTGAGCGACGCGACACCACCAGCACCGCCGGCCGTCGGGCCACCGCTGTGGGCGCGCGCCGGCGCCTTCGCCGCGCTGCTCGTGCTGGTGGCGCTGGTGGTGCTCGCCTGGCGTCGTGGGGGTGGCGTCGTCGGCGCGCTGCTGGCGCTGCCCTGGGGCGTGGCTGCGATCTTGATCGCCTACGCCGTGCGCCGCGGCGGGCTTCCGTCGCTCTCGCACAGCGAGGTCTACCCGACGTTTCACGCCGGTCTGCGCCCGATGCTGTACGTTGTCTTGGTCGCGCTGCTGCTGCAGCTGTGGCTGCTGGCGCGCCACGTGGGACACCTGTTGGCGGGGGCGCTGGTCGCCGCGAGCCTGGCGGCAGGGGCCGCAGTCCTGCTCGGCGCGAGCGGCTGGCCGCTTTTTCGCCCGCCCGTCGAGGCGACGATCACGGCTTGTGCCTCGGTGGTCTGCGAGCTCGGTGCGCCGCTGCTTGGCTTGCTGGTGCCGGCGCTGATCGTGGCCAACGTCTTCGCGCGGCGTGTCCCTATCGCGCCTTCGAAGGCACCTTCCGCGGCTCACCCCCGCGGCGGATCCGGTGCAGGGACAGACGCGCCAGCCGCGCCATCAGACGCCTAGCCAGCCGCGGGCGCGCGTCGGACAGGTCGCGTTGCTCGGCAAAGTCGCGCGATAGGTCGTAGAGCTCCAGTACGCTGCGATCCCACCAGGCGATGAGCTTGAACGGCCAGGCGATGATCGCCCGCTGCTCGGACTCGTTGAGCACCAGAGCGCGCGCGAGCCGCGCCAGATCGCCCAGGGCGCGCCGGTCGTCGCCGTGCAGCAGGAACGGCGCGAGGCTGACGCCGAAGCTGCGGCGCGCGTCCCCGCTCGCGCCGGCGCCGGCGAGCTCGAGCAATGTCGGGTAGACATCGACGAGGCTCACCGGGCGCGCGATGCGCCGCGGGGCGAGCCCCGGGATGTACACCGCCAGCGGCACGTGTGTCAGCTCGTTGTAGAGCCTCGCCCCGTGGGTGCGAGGCAGGCGATCCGACTTGCGGCCGTCCGACGCGCGCTGCAGACCCTCGCCGTGGTCGCCGAGCAGCACGATGATGGTCTCGCGCGCCGCGCGGCGCCTCTCGATAGCGCGCAGTAGGCGCCTGATTTGCTTGTCAGTATGTGCAAGCAGTGCACGATAGAACTGCATGCCGCGCGCCAGCCACTTGCCGCCGCGCAGCGCCTCGCGCGAGACGTCGAGGTGCTCGTGCACGTCGAAGTAGTGCGCCCACAGAAAGAACGGCTTCGCGCTGGCGCGCTTGCTGCGTAGGAAGCGCAGAGCCGCGTCGCTGACGGCCTCGCTGGTGGTTTCGAGCGAGACGTCGCGCCGCTGGCTGTCGTTGATCACCACGTGTCGTGTCTCGAGGCCGTCGAGCTCGAGCTTCTTTACGGCCCAACGATCGACCTCGCGTTGGAAGATGCCGTGCGTCGTCATGCCGGCTTGCCGCAGGGCGCGCGGCAACGAGGTGTGCTTGCCGCGCAGCGGCTCGAGCGCGCCGGTGAAGATCGCGCCCATGCCCACGTCGGTGCCCGCGCCGCTCGAGAAGGCGCGCTCGAACCGGACGCTGCGGCTGACCAGCTTCATCAGCGTGGGATGGTTCTCGCGGTTGGCGCGCGTGTCGCGCAGCTGGTCGGCGCGCAGCGCGTCGATGACGATCAGCACGATGTTCATCTGGGCGTAGCGCGAGAGCTTCGCCGCTACGCCGGGCCGTGCGCGCCACGCCGACAGCAGCTGGCGATAGCGCGCGGCGTCGACCGCTCGCGGCGCCCTGGCGCGCGGGCGTGCGTCGTGTCCGTCGCAGTCCTCGTCGATCCCGTTGCCGGGCGTGTCGGCGGCGAAGGGGTGCACGTTGGCGTTGCCGTTGTCGCAGTCGCGCTCGCCGAATATCACCGAGTGTCCGTCGCCGTCGCGGTCGAGCAGGGTCTGATAGAGCGCGACGAGCCGGCCGGCGCCGAGGGTGTGGGTCATCAGGGCCTGTCGCTCGGCGTTGGTGGCGAGACCGATGGCGGCGGCCGCCACGAAACCCGGCACGCTGGCGACGAGCAGCAGCGGCGCGACCCACTGCCAGATGGCGAGCTCGCGCAGAGCCACCACCAGCCACACGGCCGCGATCAGCGACAGCGCCGCGCCGAGCAGCAGCATCCAATGCAGGTAGAGATAGTGGTGCGGGTAGACCACGTGATCGATCCACAGCAGCCCGGCGGCGAACAGCAGCGGCAGCGGCGCCAGCGCGAGGCGAAGGGGCGTCGAGCGCGCGAGCAGCGCTTGGCGCAGGCGCGGTAGCAGTCGCAGCGCGCCGAAGCTGAAGCCGCAGAGCAGGGCGCTGCTGGCGTAGGGGCCCCAGCTGGCGATGGCATGCTGCGAGATGCCCGTGCCGGAGAAGAGCTTCACCGAGAGCCACACGCACAGCGGCGAGAGCAGCGCCGCGCCCGCCGCCGCACGCAGCGTCGGGCGCGCGCGCAGCGCCCGCGTCGCCGCCAGCCCGAGGCGTAGCAGCAGCGCCAACGCCGCCGCCGAGAAGAGCAGCACGAACGCGGCGAGCAGCGCCAGCCGCGGCCCGTGGGGCTGATCGCGCAAGAGCCATAGCTCCGCGGCGGAGAGCACCAGCGCGGCGAACAGCGCGCCGAGCTCGATGCGCGGTGCCTCGGGAGTTTGTAGCGCTGCGGCGTCCATCTCGAGCCCGTCACTTTAGCAGCCATCGAGTAACATCAGCACGGTGAGCACCTCGGACATCGTCATCGCCGGCCTGTTGGCGCTGTGTGTGGTGGGTATCATCTGGCTCATCGCGTCGCGCCATCAGCGCATGGTCAAGACGCGGCTGCGCGCCGTGCTGCGCGGCGACGACGAGGTCGCGCCGGCAGTCATCTCCGCGGGCTTTATCAGCGCGGACCTACCGGACCTGCACCTCGCGCTCGAGCGCTTTCGCGCGGGCTGCTGGTCGCACGAGCTTATCGGCTGCAATCCCGTCGACGCGACGCTGCACCAGGTGCTGCACGGGCTGGGCGGCATCCACCAAGTGACCATCGCGGCGGTGCACTACGTCCAAGTCGAGGTGGGCTTTCGCGAGAACCTCGCCTGCGTCGAGAGCGGTCTGTTTTTGCTGCGCACCGACGACGGCACCATCGTCGCGCGGCTGTATCGCGCGCTGGGCAGCGAATCGTCGCAGCTCGACGTCGTCTCGCGGCCGGCGAAGCTGGCACAGGAGTTTCTCGAGACGCTGCGCGAGGACATGCGCCAACACAGCGTCTATCGCGGCAAGGTGCTGACCGTCACGCCGTCGCCCAACGTCTTCGACTCGGACGTCAAGCTCACCTTCTCGCAGTTGCCGCGCGTCGACCGCGAGCAGATCGTGCTGCCCGAGGAGACGATGCGCATGCTCGAGCGCAACACGGTCAGCTTCTTTCGCCACACCGACGCGCTGCGCCGCAGCGGTCGCTCGTTGCGTCGCGGTCTCTTGCTGCACGGCGAGCCGGGCACGGGCAAGACGTTCACGGCCAAGTGGCTCGCACACGCCCTCGAGGACGTGACGGTGTTCTTGCTCAGCGCGCAGCAGCTCGCCGGCATTGGCGAGTGCTTCAAGCTGGCGCGCCGGCTGCAACCGTCGCTGATGATCATCGAGGACGTCGACCTCATCGCCCAGGATCGCGAGCTGTCGATGGCGACGGTCAACCTGCACGAGCTGATGAACGAGATGGACGGTCTGGCGGGCGACTCCGAGGTGATGGTGCTGATGACCACCAACCGCCCGGACGTGATCGAAAAGGCACTCGCCTCGCGGCCGGGGCGCGTCGATCAGACGATCGAGTTTCCGCTGCCCGACGACGACTGTCGCTCGCGACTGATCGACCTCTACTGCGAGGGGCTCGAGCTCGAGCTCGCCGACCGCCAGCGCGTGATCAACAAGACCAAGGGCGCCAGCCCGGCCTTTATCAAAGAGTTGGTGCGCAAGGCCGCGCTCTTCGCCGCCGAGCGCACGGGCGCGATCAACACGCGGCCGGCGGCGGACGAAGCCGAGGGCGCCTCGGCCGCCGAGGACGACGCGCCCCTCGGCCTCTGCGATGCGGACTTCTCCGCGGCCCTCGAAGAAATGCTCATCGGCGGCGGCAAGCTGACGCGCTCGATCCTCGGCTTTCGCAGCAGCTAAGCCCGCGCGCTGCTTGTCTTCGCTAGCGCGCTGCTAGAGGCGCTATAGTTGGCGCTGCCCGATGACCGCCAGCGAGTACAGCCTGCTCTGCCCGGCCTGTTGCGCCGAGAACCCCGGCGACAAGCGCTTCTGCGGTGACTGCGGCGCCGAGCTCGACCACGGCCCGCTCGAGCTGGTCGACGAGATCCGCACCGCCACCGTGCTCTTCGCCGACGTGGCGCGCTTCACCGAGCTGTCGGCGCAGCTCGGGCTCGAAGCGATCAAGCTGCTGATGGACCACGTCTTCGACCGGCTCTACCAGGAGGTGCTGCGCCACGGCGGCGTCGTCGACAAATACATCGGCGACTGCGTGATGGCGCTCTTCGGCGCGCCGATCGCCTACGGCGACGACGCGGCGCGTGCGGTGCGCGCCGGGCTGGCCTTCCAGCGCGCGCTCAACGAGATGCGCCCCGAGCTGCTCGACCTGGGGCTGCCGCCCATCGACATGCGCGTGGGCATCAACAGCGGCCCGGTCATCGCGGGTGCAGTCGGCGCCGGGCCGCAGCGCCGTTACACGGTGATGGGCCACACGGTCAACGTCGCCTCGCACCTGCAGCAGGACGCGCCCATCGGCGCGGTGGTCATCGGCGACGGCACCTTCCGCCGCGTGCGCGGCCTGTTCGAGCTCGCGCGGCTCGAGGGCGGCGAGCACAGCGGACACGTGGTCGCCGGCGAGCGCTTTGGCGGGCTGTGGCTGCGGCCGCGCGAGATCCTCGGCGCCGAGGTCGAGATGGTCGGCCGCGTCGAGGAGCTGTCGCACATGCAGCAGCTGATGCACCGCTGCCATGAAGAGCGCCGCGCGCAGCTGTTGGTCGTCTCCGGGCCGCCGGGCATCGGCAAGACGCGGCTCGGCGCCGAGTTTTTGACCTGGCTCGAGCTGCGCTACAGCGAGGCGGTGCGCTTGGTGGCCTTCGCCGACCCGCAGGTCACCGCATCGCCCTTCGGCGTGGCGGCCGACGCGCTCACGCGCAAGCTCTCGTCTAGCGACAGCCGCGGCGAGATCGGCGTCGACGCACTGATGAGCATGGCGCGCAACGTCGGGTGCACCGTCGCCGACGGCGACCGCGCTGTGCTGGCGCGGCTGGTCGGGCTTCCGAGCAGCCTCGTCCACACGCGCGGCGAGAAGCCGCCGAGCCACGGTCACTTCGCGCAGCGCTGCATGGATCTGCTCGAGGAGCTCGCCGAGCGTGTCGCCGAGCTGACGACCATCGTGGTCTTCATCGAGGACATGCATTGGTGCGACGCGGCGACGCTCGAGCTGTGCGAGCGGCTGATGCAGCGCGCGCGCGACAAGCCGATCTTCATCGTCGGCTTCGCGCGGCCGGAGCTCTTGCGCGAGCGGCCCGAGCTGGTCGAGGGCGTCGACCGCCACGTGATCGAGCTCGAAGCGCTGCACGGCGACGACGTCGGCGAGCTGCTCGAGCGCGTGCTCGGCCCCGACCTGCGCCCGCGCCTCGAGGCGCTCTGTTCCAGCGCGCTAGGCAACCCGTTTCACGTCGAAGAGCTGCTGCGCACGCTCGAAGAGCGCGGCGTGCTGGTGCGCCAGGTCAACGGGTGGACGCTCGGCGCGGTGCCCGACGACTTCGGCATCCCGCCGGGCGTCGAGGCCGTCACGCAGGTGCGCATCGACAACCTCGACCCCTCGCAACGCGCCCTGCTGCGCAGCGCCGCCGCCATCGGGCCGACGTTCTGGGACGGTGCGCTGCGCGAGCTGGCGAGCGACTTCAGCCCCAAAGACCTCTCGACCCTCGTGCGCCGCGAGCTGGTGGTGCCCATGCAGGAGTCGCAGATCCCAGGGCAGCGCGAGTTTCGTTTCCTGCACGAGATGACGCGCCAGGTGGCCTACGCGATGATCCCCGAGTCGCAGCGCCCGCCGCTGCACCTGCGCGTGGCCCAGTGGCTCGATCGCGAGCAAGCCGGCACCACCAACGCCGAGGAGCTCGCCGCCATCGGCAGCCACTTCGATCTCGGCGGCGACAAGCAGCGCGCCGCCGACTACCTCGGTCGCGCCGGCGATGTCGCCTACGAGCGCGGCGCCTATGACGCGGCGCTCGACCACTTCACGCGCGCGGTTGAGCTCGCGCAGCGCGACGACGTGCTCTTCGACGTGCTCGCCCGGCGCGAGCGCGTGCACAACGCGCTCGGGCGCTGGGCGCTGCAGCTCGCCGACGCCGAGCACCTCATCGAGCTCGCCGTCGATCGCGACCGCCGCCGCGTGGAGGCGCTGCTGCGCCTCGGGCGCGCGCACCTCAACCGCGGCGAGCACGCGCGCGCGCGCAGCGCCTTTGACGAGGCGCTCGAGATCGCCAGCGAGCTCGACGACACAGAAGGGCGCGCGCGCGCGCTGCGCTGGATCGGCATGGTGCACTTCAACCGCAGCGAGCATCGCGAAGCGCTGCCGAGCTTCAGCGAGGCGCTGGTGCTCGCCGAGAAGGCCGGTCTCGACGGGCTCGCCGCCGAGCTGGCCTACGAGTACGGCGTCACGGCGGGCACCATCGGCGACTACGGCCGCGCCGTCGACGTCTCGCGCCGCGCGCTCGAGATGTTTCGCCGCCAGGGCAACCGCTACCAGGAGTCGTTCTGCCTGGGCAACCTGGGCTGCTTTCACATCTACCTCGGCGAGTACGAGCGCGCCGTGGCGGTGCTCGAGCAGGCGGCGGCGCTCGGGCGGCGCATGGGCATTCCGCTCGCCGAGGCCTCGGCGGAGGCCAACCTCGGCAACGCGCTGCGCTTCCTCGGGCGCTTCGACGAGGCGCTGCGGCTCGAGGCGCGCGCCGGCGCGGTGGCGCAGCGACTCGGCGACGTTCGGCTCGAAGCGGACACGTGCTTGTATGGCGCGCTCGCCGCGCTGGGCGCCAACACGGCGATGGGCGATCGCCTCGACGCCGCGTCGCTGGCGCGCGAAGCGCTCTCGCTGGCGCGACAGGCCGAGATGCCAGGCACCGAGGCGGCGGCGTCGATGGCGCTGGCGCAAGCGCTCGCCGCGGCCGGCAAGCTCGACGAAGCGCTCGGCGCCTCGGCGAGGGCGGTGCAGATCCTCGACGCGCTCGGCAGCGTCGAAGGCTTCGAGGCCGACATCCGCCTGACACACGCGCGACTGTGTCTGAGCGCGGGGCGCCGCGCCGAGGCCTACGCCATCCTGGAGCGCGCGCGCAGCGAGCTCGAGCAGATGGCCGAGCAGATCGACGGCAGCGAGCGGCGTCGGCGCTTCCTGCTGATGGTCGAAAGTAACGCAGCGATCTTCAGGCTTTCCGGCGCGCGATCCTGACGTGTTGAAAACTCGACACCGGATCCACGCCGACGCCCTCGTGACGGTGTAGTTTCGCGACTTTGACGTCGGTGCGGCTCCCACCGCGAAACGCATTACGCAGTGCGGCGAGCCTTTGGGTAGGATCCTGCGCAGCCAGCGACGTCGTCACGGGCCCGTCACCACACGATCACGGCTGCTTAGCGGTTATGACGCGGTGGGTCGTTTCTTGCAGGGTTGGCGGGCGCTATGGAAATCGGCGTCATCACCAATCCCAATAGCCGCAAGAACAAGGGACGTCCCGACCGCGCTCGCTCGCTGCAGCGCATCGTCGGACAGCTGGGCGAGGTCCACGAGACCACGTCGCCCGAGGCGATCAAGCCGGTGCTGCGAGACTTCCTGCGCCGCGACGTCCGCTACTGGGTCTCCGACGGTGGCGACGG
This sequence comes from Myxococcales bacterium, assembly GCA_020431405.1. Classification (GTDB taxonomy): domain Bacteria; phylum Myxococcota_A; class Polyangia; genus JAGQIK01. Next base: position 4,247 of record JAGQIK010000010.1, on the reverse strand, counting down.
CGCCCTGCACTGGATGCTGCGCTTCGGTCTCGAGGTCCTCGACGAGGACGAGTTCCGCAACGCCACCATCCCGCTCGCCCTGCCGACCAACGGCGGCACCATCGACTTCGTCGCCAAGAACGTGGGCATCCGCGGCAACGCCGAGGCCATCCTCGAGGTCCTGCGCGCCAAGCTCGCGCGCGGCGAGCACCCCGAAGTGGTCGACGTGCAGTCGATGCTCGTCGACGCCATCCAGGTCGAGGACGACGGCAGCGAGTCGCGCTTCCGCACTATCGGCTTCGCCGCTGCCGTCGGCGGCATCGGCCAGCGTTTCTTTGCCAAGTACTACGAGGCCAACGATCCGCGCCCGAGCGAGATCGTGCGCGTGGTTGCCAAGACCGTGGCGTCCTATCCGGTGGCGAGCTCGCCGCTGCGTCACCTGCCGGGAATGCCCGAGACGCTGTGCAACTACGCCAACGAGGTCTTCAAGCCAACGCATTGTCGATGCACGCTCGACGGCCGTCAGCTCGAGCACACGCGCATGACCGGCATTCACGTGGCGTCGATGTCGATCAACCTCGGCGGCGTGATGAGCTTCTTCCGCGAGGCCGATGTCCCGGGCCAGCTGCACGCCATCGTCGGCGCGCCGCCGCCCTGGCAGATCATCCGCAACCTCCCGCGCATGTACGCCGGTCGCCCGCTCAAGGGCGATATGTACGACGGCGCCGCCAAGGACCTCATCGTCGAGGCGCTCGGCGACGAGGAGCTGCTCGCGCCCGTCATCGACGGCGAGAACTACCGCAACATCAAGAAGATCTCGTTCAAGCTGGGCCCGACGTTCCGCATCGCGAAGGTCGACGCCAAGTCGTCGAAGCTCGCCAACTAGCCCTCGCCAACTACTGCACCCCAGCGCTGAGCGTGACGCGGTCAAAGCCGCTGGCGCGTAGCGCGTCCATCGATCGGATCAGGACCTCGTAGGGCACGTTGCGGTCCGCCGTGAGGATCGCCTTGCGCTCGCTCGGGTAGCGCTTCTTGACATCGCGCAGCGTGCGGCCGAGCGTCGCGTAGTCGTAGGCGTCGATGCCGCGCGAGGGGCGCGCTGGGCAGCGACCACGCGAAAGCGGACGCTTGCACGGGATGGTCGGCAGGATCGCGCCCGAGCCGCCCACGACGAACCCGCTGTAGGTGACGCCGACCGTGAGGTCGAGCGATGGCGGTGCCGCCACGGCCGCGGGGTATTGCGAGGGCGGCACGTAGCGCCGTGCGACGAGATCGATGTTGCCGACGCCGATGGTCAGCGCCGTGGTCGCCAGCATGAAGATCACGGTGTTGACCACGATGTCGAGGTAGGGGACGAGGTTGAGCTCGCCGCCTTCGTGGGCGGCCTCCTCGGCGGCGGCGATCTCGCGCCGCACGCGCGCACGGGCCCTACGAAACAGTCGACGTTGGTTGATGGTGGTGTCCACGCTGTGAGAGACAGCGTGGGCCGGGAGAAGTTCCTAACGGCGACGGCGGCGCAAGAGCACCAGGACGAGGCCGACGAGCAGTACGAAGATGGGCGGGACGGGGGCGTCGCCTGCGATGGCGCAGCCGCCTCCCGCGTTGTCGGTGGCGCCGCCGACACGCGGCGTGTCGACCGGCTCGGTGGCGATCACCGTGACCTGCGCCACGTTGCCGGCCTCGTCGCGCGCCTTGACCGTCACGCGCGCGCCGGGCTCGACGACCTTGGTCTTGTCCGTGGAGAACGCCGTGAAGGGACCGCCGTCGACGCTCCAGGCGACCTGCACGGCCTTGGCGGGGGAGACAGCGTCGCTGATGTCGGCGCGCACGCCCTCGCGGGTGGCGGCGACTTTGATCGTCGGCGCGACGGTGTCGATGATGAACTGCACGCGCGCCGGCGTCTCGTCGGCGCTGAGCGGCTTGCCGTCGATGCGCGCGACGACGTCGACCGTGTGGCGGCCCTGCAGCCAGAGCGCCGGATCGGTGAGCACGAGCCGCTCGCCGCGCGTGAAGGGACGCCAGTAGCCTCCGTCGAGGCGATAGGTCCACTCGACGTCGCTGCGCGCGGCGCCGGGCGGAAGCAGCGTGGCGCCCAGCTCGAGCTCGACGCTGGGCGCGCGGTCCTTGGCCGTGCGCGCGGCGACGGAGAACGCGCGCGTGGGCGGCACCGTCACGTTGACCACTCGCGCCGACGTGTCGAGGCGCCAGCTAGCCTTGCCCGAGATCCACTGCGGCTGGCCCGACGGGAAGGCAGGGCTCGTCGAGGTGCTGCCGCCGACGCCGAGGTTGGCGAAGATGCCGAGCAGGTTGTTGTTGTCGACGGCGGTGATGCTGCCCTTGTCGAGCGAAAGCTTGATGCCTTGGACCTCGGGCAGCGCGATGGGCTGGAAGCCCGACGAGAGGAAGCCGGCGGCGAGCCCGAGCAGCGTCGGAAAGAGGCTCGCCAGCTTCTGCGGATCCTCGCTGAGCAGCTCGCTGTTTTCGACGCGCACGTTCTTCAACGCGCTGTTGAGGTCGCCGAGGATCGGCTGCAGCTTGCCCGACGGGTCGGCGAAGAGCACCGCCGGGATCTCGAGCTCGCCGATGACGGTCATCAATCGTACGAAGCGACCCTCGATGCGCGCGTAGACATCGGCGGCGAACTCGTTGGCTTTGATCTTGAGCAGCGGCTCCTGGATCACGGTCTTGCCGCCCGACTGGGTGTAGGTGCCCTTGCCGAGCTCGATCGTCGGCGGGTTGCGCGGGCGGATAGAGAGCTTGATCGGCACGTTCTTGCCGCCCGTAAGCGACGCCAGCGAGGGCACCAGCAGGCCGAAGAGGTCCGACGTCAGCTGCGCGACGACCTTGTTGTCGATGTCGAGGCACAGCGCGCCGCTCGAGTAGAGCGCGTAGGCGGCGTGATCGAGCGCGACGCGGTGCACGCCGACGCCGACGTGGTAGGCCTTGCCGTCGCTCGGTCGTGTGTTGCTGCGAAAGACCGTCGAGCGGGGCAGGGCGATGCGCGGCGGCGCCACGCACTTGGCTCCCGGCGCCTCGCACGAAGGCACGCAGTTGTTGTGCGCCGGCGCGCGGAAGCCGCCCATCACACCCACCGAGAGGCCCGAGTTCTCCGCCTGCGAGTAGCCGCCGCCCCACATCAAGAAGTCCATCTGGCCCTTGGTGCTCGGCGAGATGCTGGCGAGGAAGCCCGACAGGTCGAAGCGGCCTTCCTGACCGGTGGGCAGGTCTTTGAGCAGGCCGTCGATAGCGCCGTTGAGCGCGTTTTTGACCTGGCTCTCGATGGTGCCCTTGAACAGCGAGCAGAGCCAGTTGGCGACGGTGCAGTGAATGCCGCCCGAGATCTTGATGTCGCCGCACTGGAAGTCGGAAAACGACGTGTTCTTGCGCGAGACCTTGAGCTTGTTGCCGTCGTTGGGATCGACGAACAGCTCGACATCGGCGTTGAGCCCCAGCGTGCCAGGGCTGTCCTTGCCCGAGTCGTACTCGACATCGCAGCCGACCCAGCCGATGAGGAAGATCTTTATCTCGTAGCGGATCTTCGTCGACTTGACGGTGGCCTTGACGTTGAGCTTGAGCGTGCTCGGCGCGGTGGGCGTAATGGCGGTGTTGGTGATGCCGATCGTCGCGCTGCACTTGCTGCCGTTGCAGCAGAGCTTGTTGTCGCTGCCGCACGATGGCGGGATGTCGAAGGTCAGACCGCCCGGCAACACGCCGGCGACGATGCTCTGAAAGTTGTTTTCGAGGTGCGTGATGCCGCCCGAGGTGAGTCGCACCTGCATCGCGTTGTCGAGGCGATACTGTTGCTTGAAGCCGCCCGGGATAGGCTGGGTGGCGCAGCCGTTACAGCCCTGGGAGCCACAGGCGGTGCCGAAGATCAGCGCGGCGATGCCGAATGCGAGGCGCCACACGCGCAGGCGCTGCTGCCGATGGTCAGAGGGCGGTACGGCGGCGGATCCCATCGGGAGCTCCTCTAAAGCTGCTGACATTCAAAGTGTCGAGAATAGAAGACGATCATAGCCGCGCACCCCTAGAGCGTCTACCCGCGCGCGGCCGCGGAGCAGGCGGCGGGTGGTGGGCGACGCCGCGCGCGCGAGCAAGGCGATGGATCTTCGCCGGTTAGCGGCGGGCCTGGGCCGCTCGGCGCTGCTCGTGGGCCTGCTGCTGCTGGCGCTCGAGCTTCTCTTCTTGCAGCCCAGCGGTGGTGCGCGCTGGCGGCTGTGGCTGGTTTCGGGCGGCCAGGTCGCCGGCGCGGCGCTGCTGGCGACGCT
>JAGQIK010000658.1 GCA_020431405.1 Myxococcales bacterium | reverse complement strand
GTGGGCTTGGCGACGGGCGCTCGGGTGGCGTCTGCTGCGCGCAGCTTGCGAGTGCGAGGGCGAGAGCGATCGAGCGAACGGGGCGAGGCACGACTGCCAGCATAGGCTAGCGTTCCGCGCTGCGGTAGGCGCGGTTCTGCAGCAGGCTCGCCAGTACGAAGGCCGCGGCGCAAGGCAGCGCCCAGCTGTCGAGCCACGCCGGCCGCCGAAGCAGCGCCGCGGCGACCAGCGTCGCGAGCGGCACGATCAGCCCCAGCACCAGCGCGCGTGCCGCCGCGCGCTGCTCGGCCGGCAGCACGCCATAGAACAGGTTCGAAAGCGGCGTCTTGAGCGCGACCTTGAGCTCGCTTTCGACCACGCGCCCGACCAACGCGCTGAGCAGGCTCGGCACGCGCCACATCAGCGCCAGCGCCGCCGGCAGCGTCAGCGCGTAGCCGATGTTGGTCGAGGTCACGCCGCTCGGCAGCGCGTAGAGCCGAGCCGTGACAAAGAGCTGCACCAGCACCGCCAGCGTGTTGGCCGACGCGACGTAGAGGCCGTAGACACGCGCCAGCTCGACCTCGCCTAGGACCGACGAGAGCAGCGCCGAGTAGCGGTAGCGCAGCGCGTATCGCGACAGCACCATCAGCGGCGTAGCGACCGCGGTGGCGCGCACGAGCGACGAGGAGAGCGCCGAGCGCACGCGGCCGAGCGCGCGCAAAGGCCCGACGTCCGCTTCATTGACCGCGTCGCTTTCGTGGTCGCGGGGCGTCGCGCTCGAGCGCGCGAGCACCGCGACGGTCGCGGCGACGAAGAGCAGCGCGGCGACGAGCATCAGGTTGCTCGGGCCGAGCGGGCCCGCCAGCGGACCGAGCATCAAGCCGCCAGCGACGGCACCGACGCGCGCCCCGGTGTAGATGCTCGGGAAGTAGCGGCGCGCCGAGACGGCGTCGAAGCGCTCGAGCAGATAGACGCCCCAGTGGATCTTGAGCAGCGTCTGGCAGACCTCTTCGAACGCGAAGAGCGCGAGATATGTCCAGGCGCCCGGCAGCGCGCGCACGCCGAGCCATGCGCCAGCGCTGCCCAGCGCGGCGAAGACGAGCAGCAGCACCAGCGTAGCGCGCGCGCCGAGGCGACGATCGACCCGCACGTAGAGCGCGGCGCCGAGCATGTCGAGCAGCGCCTTGGCGATGAACACCAGCGGGAGATCCGTCGCGCCCACGCGCGCGAGAAAGAGCGCATTGGCCACACCGTCGTTGATCGCGAGGCCCGCCGAGAGCAGCGCGTAGATCAACCACAGGGCCACGGCGAGCCGGCGCTGGGTGCTGGCCTCGACCATCGGCGCTACTTGACGACGTAGCGCACGTCGTATCGCGCTACGATCTCGGCGAGCCCGAGGCGCAGCGTGCGCTCGAGCACCCGGTCGCCGCGATAGGCGAACGCCGGCGCGCGAATGTCTTCGTAGCGCTGCTGCTTGCCGTCGAGGTCTTCGACGACGAAGCGTGGCTGCGTCTCGGCCGGCGCGTCCGCTGGCGGTGGCTCGAGCTCGACGAGCCGGCGCAGCTGCGGGTAGGCGTAGCCGCCGCCGTGCGGCAGCACCTCGCTGCGTTCGAGCTCGTCGGCTACGCCGAGCTCGGTGGCTCGCTCGCGCCAACCGAGCAGGTCTACGCCTCGCGCGCCGAGCGGCCCGAGCGGGCGCAGCAGGTAGACCGGCTGGTCCGGCCCGAGCGTCAGCGGAAGCAGCGTCGAGCAGGCTTGGCTCGCGTCGAACCAGTAGCTGCCCAGGTGGAAGCGGCCCGGGGCGCGAAACCCCTGGTGCGTGGCGTTGACCAGCGGCCGGTGCTCGCCGAAGAGCTCGCGCGCGAAGAGCTCGCGACGGTCGTGGTTGAAGCGCTGCACGCGCTCGCAGAAGGCGTAGAACGCCTCGGCCGCGGCGCCGCTGAGCAGCGCGAGCTCGCCGAGAGGCGTCGCCACGCGCTGGGCACGCGCCGACAGCTCGCGGCTCTGATGGATGTAGAGCCCGCTGCCGAATGGCGAGCGCTCGCGATGTTCCTTGCCCGAGCTGTGGATCACCGTGATGAAGCGCGGCACATCAACGTCTTCGACGAGCGTCTCGGCGAGCTCGCAGCCATCGACGAAGTGATTGCTCTCGTCGAGGTCGTATCCGATCGCGACGCCGTCGAGCTCGAGCGTGCGCTCGCGCAGGTCGCGGGCGCGCGCGCGCAGCACGTCCACGGGCGGCAGCTGCTCGAGCTCGCTGACGAGCATGCCGCAGCCGTTGGGCAGCGCGTCGAGCACGGCGATGTCCGGCGACCAGCAGACCAGGCCGCCATAGCCGAAGCCATGCGCCCAGCGCTCGCGGTTGCGCGTCACCGTGGCGTCGGGTGCGCCGACAAACAGCGCGCTCGCTTCGATGCCTAGCGTGCGCTCGGCGGCGCGGATCTTGGCGATGCCGCGCGCCATGTTCTCCACGCAGAGCGCCTCGGCGACGTCGCCCACGCCGCTGCTGAAGACGTGGCGGCGCCCTTCAGCGAGCAGAGTTTCGAGCTGCGAAGCGGAGGAAGGCACCCTGGCGACGATAGCGGAAAACAAGGCTGGACACGTCAAAAGCCGCTGACGATCCCCGGCGGCTACGTATCGAGCAAGACGCGGTAGGCGCTCGACATCACCGAAAAGCGCGCGGCGAGGGTCGCGCGGCGCTGCTCGTCGGCGTCGGGGTGGCGATCGGGGTGCCAGCGCAGGGCGGCTTGGCGGAAGGCTGCGCGGATCACGTCGGGCGCCAGCGTGCCGCTGTTGATGCCGAGCAGTCGCTTGGCGTGGTCCACCGAGCGCGGAGAGACCGGATGCGCTGTGATCGCGCGCGAGGCGTCGAGCAGCGCCAGCAATCTGAGCAAGTCCACACGCCGGCCGCGCCACGCTTGCGCCAGCGTTTCGCTGCCAGCGCCCGCGGCGAGCGCGTCGGCTACGCGCGCCTCGTCGCTGTCGAGCAACCATAGCGGCGGCTGGCGCGGCCCGGGGCGCAGGTCGGCGAGCTCGAGCAGCGCTTCGTAGCGCGCGACGATGGCGTCGTCGTCGACGCGGCGCAGGTGTTGGCGTACGAGCGCGTGCGGCGAGAGCGGGGGGCAAAGCTCGAACGCGCCTGCCGGCAGCGCTTGCTCGTCGCAGGCTTCGCAGCCGATGGCGTCGTCGAGCAGCTCCAGCAGTCGCCGGCGCAGCGCCTTGCGCGTGGGCAGGATCCCAGGCGCTGTCGCGGCGCAGATCTGACCGAGCCGCAGCTCGATCCAGGCCGCGGCGCGCTCGCCGTCGAGGCGCAGCAGCAACGAGCTATGCGACTCGGCGTGCTCGCAGAGCGCGTCGTAGATCGGTTGGGCTGGGTGGTCCACGAGGCTCGAGCGCACGCCGCGATGCTAGGACGCGGCCGCGCGGCGGGCAAAAAAAACGCCGCTATCTCGTGCTCGGGCCTTGGGGCGGGGTGCGGGGCGGAGCGGGGCTCAGCGGAGGGCGGAGTCAGTCTCGGCCATCTCGTCGAGGTAGGACTGCACGATCTCGCGCACGTTCTCTTCGAAGCGCACCTTGCCGGCGGCGATCTCGCGCAGAGCCGTGACGGCGGGCTTGTTGTTGCACTCGACGAGGGCGCGGGCGCCCTTGCTCAGCTGACGGGCTCGCTCAGCGGCGAGGATCACGAGCGCGAAGCGGTTCGCCTCGTGCTCCAGACAGTCTTCGACGGTAACTCGCGCCATGTCGGTTTCTCCTTGAGCTACGGCCCCTCGGAGCCGCAGGTGGGGGAGCTTGCGCCATCTCGTGGGCGCTGTCAAACGCGGGGGCGGCGCTCGACGGGCGACCGTACAATGTTGCCAGGGCAGGACCGCGAAGGGCCAAAGCGTTGCTTGAATCCTTGGCTTTTCGGGCCTACCCTCCAAGATGGGGGTTCGCCTCGGTACACCGTGGCGACGCCCAAAAAAGCTGTAGAGCCGGAGTCGATCCGGCGGTAGATGCGCGGCGCGGCGTCGGGGGAGGGCGCTGCACTGGGCATTCGGGGAGAGCTGCGCTTATGCCAACCATCAACGTCAACTGGCCCGACGTAGAGACTGCGTTCGAACGCAACTCTCCCGGGCTGCACAGCTACATCGATCGCAACAGCGGCGAGGTGCTGGTCGTCGTCGACGGCAGCGCCGACGACGAGGACAAACGCCGGCGCATCGCAAAGAAGCCAAGCGATTTCGTCCGCATAGATCCGGCGTCGTCACGCGAGCAGTACCGCTGGATGGAGCGCTTCGTCGCCACGGTCGATGACAAGCCGCTGCGCGATCGGCTGTTGATCGCCATCGACGGCAAGGGCGCCTTCCGTCGCTTCAAAGATGTGCTGCTGAGCTTTCCGGCCGAGCGCGAGCGCTGGTTCAACTACCGAGCCGACCTGCTGCATCATCACATCAATCGCTGGTTCGAGGCGCGCGGCGACACACCAGCGCCGCAGCCGCCGTGGGGTGATGTGCAGCCTCCGCCCGAGCCGGAAGAGCCGCTGCCGCGTGCGACGAGCAACGGGGAAGGACCCGCCGACGTGCTACGCAAGCAAATCAAGGCGCTCATCGACGTGTTGCCCGCTGGAGAGCTGCACTCGGCGCGGGTGTTCCTCGAGTACCTGCGTGACCGCGGCAGCGCGGAGCTCAATGGCGCGCGCGGGAAGATCGACCTTCGCCGGCCGTTCCGTCGTCGCGCCGCGGGCAGTCACACCGAGGACGACGATCGTGACGATCGCGACGACGACGATCACGATCACGATCACGACCATCACGACAGCTCGACGCACGCGCAGAACGCGGCGTCTGGCTAGACCTAGACGACCTAGACCTAGACCTGGATGCGGCTGCTCTCGAGCAGCGCCGCGTACATCGCCGCGCCGATGACCACCGCGCGCTCGGGAGGCACCGCGGCGCGCGGTGTCTTGCCGAAGTAGCGCGCCACCGCCTCGCGTACGGACGGGATGTACGACGTGCCGCCAGAGAGGTAGACGGCGTTGAGGTCGGAGGGCTTGAGGTCGCTCAGCTCGAGCGCCTGCAGGCAGGTGTCGATGGAGCGCTGGATCACCGGCGCGACCATCAGCGCGAACTGAGGACGCGCGACTTCGAGGTGTAGGTCGAGCGGGCCGTCGGAGCTGAGGGCGACGGCCTCGACGTCCACCGAGCTTCGCTCCTGCGTCGACAGCGCGCGTTTGGTCTGCTCGGCGGCGACGAGCAGGCGCTGCCACTGCACGACCTGATGGCGCACCTCGATGTGGTTCTCGCGCCAGAAGGCGTTGGCCGCGGCGTTGGCGAGCGCTTCGTCGAAGTCGTCGCCCCCGAGCCACGTGTCGCCGGCGGTGGCCACCACCTGCAGGTCAGCGCTGCTCACGTCGACCACCGAGAAGTCGAAGGTGCCGCCGCCGAAGTCGTAGACGGCGACGTGACCGCGGAAGCTCTCGTCGAAGCGGTGTGTCAGGGCCGCGGCCGTGGGCTCGTCGACGAACTGACGCACGCGCAGCCCAGCCAGCTGCGCGGCGTGTCTCAGCGCGCGATAGCGCGTCTCGGAAAAGCTCACCGGTGTCGTGAGCACAGCGTCTTTGACCGGCTGGCGCAGCTGCTTTTCGGCGGTCTGCTTGAGGTGGTAGATGATCGGCGCGCAGATCTGCTCGATCGACCAGCTCTTGCCTCCGGCGTGCACGAGCACGCCGCCGTCGCGGCCGCGCGAGACGGGCACCGCCAAGGACTGAAGATAGGGCTGGATCTCGGGATCATCGTAGCGGCGCCCGAGCAGGCGCTTGGGCGAGCTGATCACGCTGCTGGGGTCGCGCGCCAACAGCGCGCGCGCCACCTCGCCCAGCACCACCTCGCCGGTCTCGAGAAAGCCGACCACCGAGGGGATGTCCCAAGCGTTGTCTTCGAGGCGCAGCACGCGTGCCTCGTTGCCGACGATGGCGGCGACGCTCGAGCGCGAGGTGCCGAAGTCGATGGCCACCAAGCGCGGCACGCCGGTGGGCGACGCGGCTGACGGTGGTGGCGTTGGCGGCGGGCCTTGCCGGCCGCGTGCTGCAGGCGATGGCAGCGGCATCGGGGGCGCTGGTGGCGGCGGGGTTGCTGAAGCCGCTGGAGGCGGCGGCGGTGGGGATGGCGGCGGCGGCGGGGCGGCCGCACGTGGCGGTTTGGCTTTGGCCTTGGCGGGGGCAGGCGCCTTCGCTGGCGCTGGCGCCGGCGCTGGCGCTGGCGCTGGCGCCTTCGGCGTCGCTTTCGCTATCGGGGCCTGGTCGTCGTCATCGTCATCGTCGAAGAGCGTGTCGAGCTCGTCGTCCGTCACGCCCCCGGCGCTGTCGCTCGCTTGCTCGGGCGCGCTGACGTCGTCGTCGCCACCGTGGTCATCGTCGTCATCGTCACGGACGAGGTCGAGCTCGACGTTGAGATCGCCGAACGACAGCTCCACTTCCTCTTCGTCGGGTTGCGGAGGCTTGTCGATGATCGTCGGCGCTTCGCTCGGCGAAGCCGCTTGCTGCGGCGGCGCCGGCGCCGGCGCGGCGCTGGCCTTGTCGGCGCTGCCATCTTCGAAGATCGGGATCTCGAAGTCGCTGTCGTCGGCCTCAACACGCACCATCTCGGCGGCGCGCTCGACGAGCGCGTCGTAGCGCGCGCGATCGTGCGGCTTGACCTCGACCAGCTGCACGCCGAGCCCGCGCTGTGCGTCATCGGCGCGAAAGATGTGGCGCACGATGCCGCCCAGATCGAGCGTGGTTCCATCGGGTGCGTAGAGCGCGATGGCGACCTCGTCGTTGACGGAGGCCGGCACGTCGGTGGCGATGAAGATACCGGCGTTGCTGATGTTGCCGGAGAAAAGCTCGTGAAAGCTCGGCCAGGTCGAGCACTTGGCGCGCAAGGGCGCACGGAAAGCGATGCGCTCTTCCGTACGGCGCCTGTGGCCGAGATGTGCTGGTCTTGGAGGCCGATCGTCGTCCGACATCGCCCTACGATAGTCGCACGAGTTGGCAGTCGCCAAGTTACCGGACGTCGGGGACAACGCCGAAACCCGGCGACCCCCCGTTGCGGGGGGCCGTCGGGTTGTCGACTCCCTTGACTGGCAAGGGACCTCCTACCACGCGGGTGCGTGGGTTGTTCGTGAATGGTGTGGTCGTACACGGCGAGCGGCATCACGCGTACCGCGCGTCGTGTGGCCTCACGTGGAGGCCGGCCTCAAACCGTCACGGAGGTCCGAGCCCGCGCACGCATTCGGCAACGGGATCGGATTCCTTGGCACCGCCGACGGCGTCCACCGTTCGGTGCGGCCTAAGCCGCTCGATACCACCCATCGAAAGGGTCCAGCCCTCTTCGAAGCGCTCGCCCACCACGCCACTCACTCCAACCAATCGAGCTCTCTCGAAACAAATCGAGAGAGACGGGCTCCGCGCTCGTCCGACGCCTGCACCAACAATCAACAGTCCGAGACGTTATCTCCGTATCTTTCGCCGCCCGAAGGCAGCGTGATTTCGCAAAAAAAAACCGGCCAAAAAAAAACCGGGCTGCGCCATGTGGCGAGCCCGGTTTGCTCCTCTCGAGGAGTAGAGTTGCCTCTCAGGAGGCTCCTCCGGGCTCTGGGGGGTCGTCGAGGCGACCTCCCTTCGTATCACTGACGTTCGTGTTACTGACGTTCGTCTTACTGACCAGCTGACCAAAACAGGGACCCGCGGGACATTCGTGAGCGGCCATCGCCAACATGCCTCTCGACGAGAAGCTGGTCGGCACCGGTTTGGTGCTCGTCCAGTTGGTGATAGCGCTGCGGTATTGTCCGCGGGCCGGGGTCATCGAGGTCTCCGTTGCTCGGTTGCTTTGAGGCCGGTGTAGCAGCGCTCGGAGGGCTGTCAACCGTTTGCCTCACCTGATGATACGCGACAACTGCGATACACTCCCTGAGATGGATCGCGCGCGCCGCGAAAAAGACACGACCGCCCCGCGCGAGTTTTCGACGTTCATCGGCGTCGACCTCGGCGGCGGCAAGGGCAAGAACACGGCGATCGCCCGCCTCGAGCGGCGCGACGGGCAGGTCGTGGTCAAGTACGTCGGAACGCGCGCGCCCGACGGCTCGCCGCTCTACGACGAGCAGCTGCTGGCCTATATCAACGAGTTCCCAGACGCGCTGGTCGCCATCGACGCGCCGCTGACCACCACGGCCTGCGTTCGCTGTCGGCTCGAGCGCTGTGCAGGCCTCGAGGCGTGCGCCGACCCCGTCATCGAGTGGTTCCGCATCACGGGCAACGCGCTGGTGCTTGGCGAAGACGAGCGCGCCAACGGTAAGCCGCCGACCACGCCCTACACACAGCGCGCATGCGAGGTTGTCCTGCACCGCGTGCATGGCATCCTGCCGCGCGAGACCCTCGGACAGGGGATGGGGCCGCTCACGGCGCGCGCTCACTACCTGCGGCGCGCGCTCGAGCAGCGCTTCGTGCTCAACGAAAACCTCATCGAGGTCTATCCCAAGGCGACCGTGCACCGGCTGTTCGGCGCCGAGCGCGCGCGCCGCTACAAGCGCGAGGTCAACACCTGGCGTACGCGCGCGGAGATCCTCGAACAGCTCGGCGAGCAGCTGCGCTTCGAGGTCTGGCGCGAAGGCTGTCTGAGCAACGACCACAGCTTCGACGCGGTGATCTGCGCCTACACCGGGCACCTGTGGGCGCGCGATGGCTGGTCGATCCCGTCAGACGGGCATGACGTGTTCGCGCGCGACGGTTGGATCTGGGTTCCTCCAGAGCGCGAAGAGAGCGCCGAGCAAGAGAGCGTGGCGGCGCCGTCTCAGCCCTTGGAGTAGAACGACACGCCGAGCATCGGCTCTTCGGCGGGCGCGTCGAGGCGCGCGCGGTCGAGGCGCGAGAGCACGCGCTCGATACGCCGCGCGCCGTGCTCGATGTCCTCGAGCATGGTCAGCATCTCCGCGGGCGCGAGGTCGACGCTCTGTCGCTCGGCGTGCTCGCGCAGCAGCTCTGCGTTGCCCAGCACGTAGGCGAGCGGATTGCGGATGTGGTGCGCCACTTCGCGCGAGAGCCTGCGCGCGAGGGCGCGCGCGTCGTCGCTTTGGCCTTCGCGCGTGGGCTGTGCGCGCGTCAGCTCGAGCCGCAGCGTGCGGGCCAGATGCTGGGTCAGCTCGAGCGCGGTGCCGGCGTTGCCGAGCACCACCAGCGTGTATTCGCCGTCAGCGAGCGGACAGCTGCAGGTGCAGGCGTAGAAGTAACGGCGCTCGACCTCGCTGCCGACACTGACGAGCAGCGGGTCTTTGTTCAGGTCGAGCCCTGCAGCGGTCGCCACCAGCGGGGCGCGGCCGAAGCGCGAGCAAGCACTCTTCCAGGAGGTGCCCACCGAGACACCGACGAGCGCTTCGGTCTCGGCGAGGCGGTTGATGAATGCGACGTCGCCGGCAGAGTCGAGGAGGATTAGCCCACAGGGCAGCGCGTCGGCGATGACGGCGAAGGAAAGTCGCGACTCGTTGTCCACACGCAGCCTCCGATCTCAACATCGTCGGCTGCGTCGCTGCGTTTAGCGTTGTGATGCCGGAGAAGGGACTCGAACCCTTACTCGCGCGGAGCGAACTTGATTTTGAATCAAGCGCGTCTACCAGTTCCGCCACTCCGGCGTCAGGGGCGAGATTGTCGGGGCGGGCGCCATAAGTCAACGGGTGCGTGGGTGCTTTCCGCCGGTGTACATTCGCCGAGCCTACACAGGAGCCAAAGTCCCGATGCCCTACAAGCACCTGACCGGTCTCGACCAGATCAACGCCGAAGAGATGACGCAGCTGCTCGAGCTGTCGGCCAAGATCAAGGCCGATCCCGACGCCTACCGCACGCGCCTGGCCGGAAAGAGCCTGGCGATGATCTTCCAGAAGCCCAGCACACGCACCCGCGTCAGCTTTCAGGTCGGCATCTACCAGCTCGGCGGCCAGGCCCTCGTGATGGGGCAGAACGACCTGCAGCTCGGACGCGGCGAGACGCTGGCGGACACCGCACGCGTGATGTCGCGTTACGTGCACGGCATCATGGCGCGCGTGTTCGCCCACTCGGACGTGGTGGAGCTCGCGACGCACGCCACGGTGCCGGTGATCAACGGCCTGAGCGACCTTTTGCATCCGTGTCAGGCGATCTGCGACTACCTGACGATGAAGGAGCACCTCGGCGACCTGTCGGGGCTGCGCGTGGCCTACCTCGGCGACGGCAACAACGTGGCGCACTCGCTGGCCTACGGCGCCGCGCGGCTCGGCGTGAGCCTCGTCATCGGCACGCCGGGTGGTCGTTACGCGCCTGACGAGGCGGTGATCGCGCGCGCGCGCGAGGACGCCAAAGCCACCGGCGCGAGCATCGACGTGGTGGAGGATCCGCGCGAGGCGGTCGCCGGGGCGCGTGTCGTCTACACCGACGTGTGGACGTCCATGGGGCAGGAGGCGGAGAACGAGCGCCGGCTCGCGGACCTGCACGCGTTTCAGCTCACCGGCGAGCTGTTCGCGCAGGCCGACAAGGACGCCATCTTCATGCACTGCCTGCCGGCGCACCGCGGCGAGGAGGTCACCGACGAGGTGGCCGATCACGAGCGCTCGGTGATCTTCGATCAAGCAGAGAACCGGCTGCACACGCAGAAGGCGCTGCTCGTCACACTGATGGGGTAACGGCGGGTGCGCGCTGTCACGCTTCGAGCGGCGCTGGCCGCCTGCGTTGTGCTCGCCGGCTGCGTGGTCGACGAGCTGACCTTCGTCGGACGCGCGTGCAGCGACAGCGACCCGTGCGGTGGGGGGCTGGTCTGTCAGGCCGGACGCTGCGCGCAGCGTGACGGGGCCGCGGGCGAGGCGCGCCCCGACGCGGCGGACGCGGGCGACGGCGCGCCGACCGACCTGCTGGGCGACGTGCGCGTCGATCCGCCGCCGCCGGGCACACACGTTTCGGCCGGCGGCTGGGGGCAGCG
>JAGQIK010000657.1 GCA_020431405.1 Myxococcales bacterium | reverse complement strand
AGCCGCGGGCTCGGGCGTCGTGCGAGCCTGGCGCTGCGGGGGCTGGTCGCTGTCGGGCGACGGCGACGGGGCCGGGCCCTGGCGCTGCTCGACCCGACTCGGCGCGGTCTGAACCTGGATCTGCTTGGCCGCCAGCGCGAGCGCGCTCGGCGCCGCATCCGCGGCGGAAGGGTTCTTCGCGTCCTTCGGGCTCGCCGCGGGTGGTTTCTGCGCCAACGCCGGCTCGGCATCGCGTTTCGCTCCGCTGCCGCGCACAGCGAGCCCCACGCCGACGCCGGCGGCGGCTACCGCGACGAACGCGAGCACGATCCACAGCGCGAGCGACGAGCGCCGGCGGGGCGCAGCGGGTGTCTGCTGCGCCTGCTCGGCACGCGCCTGCGCCACCGCCGGCTGCGCGAGGGTCGGCATCTCGCCGATAGCCGATTCGGCGGCAGGCGGACGCGCCGGCGCAGCCGGGTGCGTGATCGCCACGCTCGGCGTACTGGTGCCGAGCGCGGCGCGCAGACCACTGGCCACCTCGGCCGCCTGCGGTCGCCCCTCGGCGCGCTTGTCGAGACAGCGCGCGAGCAGCCGACCCGCCGGCGCCGGCAGACGAGCACCGAGCGCGGCCACGCGCGGCACCTCCGCGGCCGACGAGACGCGCGCCGCCAGCGAGAGCAGCGAGCCGACGTCCCCGTAGGGCAGCTCGCCGCTGAACATCTGCACCAGACACACGCCGAGCGCCCACACGTCCGTGGCCGCTGACGCCTCGGCCTCGGCCCACTGCTCGGGCGCCATGAAGTGCGGCGTGCCACGCAGCCCGGTGGACGTGTGCTCGAACGGCGGCGGCTTGGTGACAGACATCGCGCGCGCTGAAGCCTCACCCGCTGCGCCGTCGGGCAGTCCCATGGCGAGGCCGAAGTCGAGCACGCGCGGGCGGCCGTCGGCAGCGAGCATCACGTTGGCGGGCTTGAGGTCGCGGTGCAGGATGCCGTGGCGATGCGCTTCGGCGAGCGCGTCGGCGATGCAGGCGCCGATGGCGAGCGCCTCTCGCTGAGGCAGCGCCCCGCGCGCGAGGCGGTCGCGCAAGCTCTCGCCTTCGAGGTACTCGAGCGCCATGTAGGGGCGCCCGTCGTACTCGCCGATGGAGTGGATGTTGACGATGTTGGGGTGAGAGAAGCGCGCCGTGGTGCGCGCCTCGTAGAGGAAACGCTCGCGCAGCTGGGTGTCGGCCAGACAGTCGCGCGCGATCAACTTGAGCGCGACGCGCCGGCCCAGCGAGGCGTCACGGGCGAGGTAGACCTCGCCCATGCCACCGCGGCCAAGCAGCCTCACCACCGAGTACTGATCGACCTGCGTCCCCGCCGCGAGCTCGGCGCTCTCCAACAACAGCCCAGCCCCCCCACGATCAGGCGACCGTGATCTGGTCCTCGAGGTAGACGTCCTGGATCGCGTTGAGCAGCTCGATGCCTTCCTGGCGCGGACGCTGGAACGCCTTGCGACCCGAGATGAGGCCCATGCCGCCGCCGCGCTTGTTGATCACGGCCGTCTTGACGGCGTCGGCGAGGTCGCTCGCGCCGCCCGACGCGCCGCCCGAGTTGATCAAGCCGGCGCGGCCCATGTAGCAGTTGGCCACCTGCCAGCGCACCATGTCCACCGGGTGGTCGGTGCACAGCTCGCCGTAGACCTTGTTGTGGGTCTTGCCGAAGCCCACCGCCTTGAAGCCGTTGCCGTTATGGGTGGGCAGCTTCTGCTTGATGATGTCGGCCTGGATCGTGACGCCGATGTGGTTGGCCTGCGAGCTGAGATCGGCGGCGGTGTGGTAGTCGACGCCGTCCTTGGTGAAGGCCGAGTTGCGCAGGTAGCACCACAGGATCGTCGCCATGCCGAGCTCGTGGGCCTGCTGGAAGGCCTCGGCGATCTCGACCAGCTCGCGGCGCTGATCGTCGCTGCCAAAGTAGATCGTCGCGCCGACGGCCGTAGCGCCCATGTCCCAGGCCTGCTCGACCTGGCCGTAGAGCACCTGCTCGTACGTGTTGGGATAGGTGAGCAGATCGTTGTGATTGAGCTTCACCACGAACGGGATCTTGTGCGCGTACTTGCGCGCCACCATGCCGAGCACGCCGAAGGTCGACGCGACGGCGTTGCAGCCGCCGTCGATGGCGAGCTGACAGATGTTCGCAGGGTCGAAGTAGTCGGGGTTGGGCGCGAAGGAGGCGGCGCCGCTGTGCTCGAGACCTTGATCGATGGGGAGGATCGAGGTGTAGCCGGTGTTCGCCAGACGACCCGTGCCGAGCAGACGCTGCATGCTGCAGAGCACCTGGTTGTTGCGATCGGAGTTGGCGATGACCGCGTCGAGGTGCCCGGGGCCGGGCAGCGAGAGGCGGTCTTTGGTGATGCCCTTGCACTCGTGCGAGAGCAGGGACTCGGCGCTGTCGCCGAGAAGCTTCGTGATGCGCTCGAAGCGGCTCATAATGCCCTCCCCCGCGCGCCTGATGCGGCGCGCCGTTAGTTTGGCGTGTGGATTAGCCGGCCGATTTTTACCACACTGGGGGCCGCGCGGGTGGGGGCAGTTTGGTCTACTTTCCCGCGGACTTGGCGCCGGAAGACTTGCCCTTGCCCTTCTTCTTGGATGGCGCCACGCGGGCTTTGTCGCGCTCTCTTTTTTCGTAGAGCAGGTAGGCGCCGACGCCGGCGGCCGCGAACATGATCAGGATCAGCAGCAAGCTCAGCCAGCGCCACGCGCTGCGAGCCGGCGGCGAGATGATCGACTCGGTCATCATCGACTGCGGGTCGGCGTGCTCGTCGTGGCTGCCGCCGCTGTCGCTGTCGAGCTCACGCGCCTCGCCGGCACGCGCGGCGCCGCGGCTCCTGCTTTTGCTCCTGCTCTTACTCTTGCTCTTGCTCTTGCCCTTGCGCACGCCCGAGCCCGACGATCCCTCCACCTGCGTTGTCAGCTCCTCGCCACGCTCGGTCTCGACCGGCGTGACGACGACGGCGCCGCTCGGCGTACGCCGTGGCTGCAGGATCGTCTCGGCGTCCTCTTCGTACTCGCCGCTCGGCGACGGCACGAGCGGCCCGGTCCTCCCGGCGCGATTGGCCGCCATCGGTGCCGGCGCCGCCGCGGCTGCGGCGGGGTCCGCTCCGAGATCGGTGGGGTGCGGGCCGATGTGCGTGGCGGGCGTGGGCGTCTCTTCGAGCACCGACGTCGTCTCTTCGTCGTCGACCGTCGGAAGACGGTGCGCTGCCGCCGCCGCGCCACCGCGCGTGGGCCCGGTGGCCGAGCTCGGCAGCGACGCTAGGGCTAGCGCCGCCACGTTGGCCGCGCTGCTCGAGACCCCGGGACGAGAGCGCGCCGTGGCCGGCGGCTTGCTGCCATAACGCGGGTTGGTGACCTCGCGATCACGGTCGCGCAGCGCGGGCATGACCGGCGCCGACGAGCCGGGTGGATAGTCTCGCGGCGTCATGGCGCTGTTGACGTAGCGCAGCGAGCGCTCGGGCAAGCCGTCGGCTGGCGTGCGCGGCGGCGGCGCCTGCATGCCGCCGCTCGGCATCAGTTGCTCGAGCTGGCGGTCGTCGAAGGCGTCCTGCGAGTCGGTATCGTCGAGCCCACTGACTTGCGGACCGGCGCTCGACGATCCGACGGGAATGATCGGTCGCGCCGGGTTGGTCTGCGGCGGCATCAAGCCACGCTGCGTATCGATGCGCGGCTCGTCTTCGTGCTCCGTATCGCGCTGGCCGTGGCGCTCGCCGAGCATCACGGCGCCGGGACGAAACGTCGCGCGCATCGATCCATCGTCGACGAGCTCGTCGTCGAGCGTGTCGTAGGCAGCGGTGATCGGCCGCGAGCCGGGCGGCGGCAGCGGTAGCGGCGCCGGCTGCGCGTGCACGGGCGGCGCGCCAGAGCCGGGCAGCGAATACGGCATCGGCGGCGTCTGGATCGACCCGGCCCCCACCGCGGCCGTGAAGTCGCTCGGCACCGCGGTCAGCGCCACGCCGTCGAGCGCTTGCGGCGTCTCGGTGGTCGGCACGGCGACGACGAACTCGGGCAGCGGATCGGTTATCGACTCGCCGCGCACCGCGTCGTAGTCATCGTCGAGCATCGAGAAGGTGGCGCGG
The DNA here is from genome assembly GCA_020431405.1 of Myxococcales bacterium. Taxonomy (GTDB): domain Bacteria; phylum Myxococcota_A; class Polyangia; genus JAGQIK01. The sequence continues at coordinate 8,298 of JAGQIK010000657.1, read as the reverse complement.
GTGCGCTCCTCGAGCTCGTCGTCGTCGTCGTCATCGTCGAAGCCCTTGTGCTCTGCCTGCATCGCGTCGAGCTGCGCGGCGACGGCGGCGACGTCAGCTTGGCGCGTGGGAATGTCCTCCTCGAAGGCGTAGTCATCGCCGACGGCGAGGCCGGTGATGCTGCTTTCGCGCTTGTTGGCGTCGAGATCCGTCGGGGCGTCGTCCTCCTCGACGATCGGAGCGTGGCTCGCCGGATCGGGCACGCGCATCATCTCGCGCGCGGTGGCGGCCAGCACCGAGTTGCGCGCCACGGCGGTGGGCTCGTTGTCGCCGCGCCGCCGCGGGCGCTTGACCTGATGCGCCGGCACCGGATCGAGCGCGGTGGCCGTGCCTTCGAAGTCATCGTGCAGCGCCGCGGCCGCCGCCGACGCCGCACCAGCCCCCGTTCCACTGGCGACGAACGTGCGCGCCTCGGAGTCCTCTTCCTCGTCGTCCTCCTCGGCGTCCGCCGGCAGCGGCGGCGGCTCGTCGTCCTTGCCCTGCCCACCGAGCAGGTCGGCGAGCCAGCTCGAGCGCTTCGACTGCAAGCCGTCATCGCCGCCCACATCGAACGCAGGCTCGACCGACATATGCCCGACCTCGACGGTGGGCGGCGCATCCTCGGCGCTCGAGGGTGCCGCCGCGCCGCCGCGCTTGGGCGCCGCGGTGCGCGTCTTGCGCTGCGTCAGGCTCGGGGCTCGCGCGCTGCCCCCACCCGACGTTTGCGGATCGGGCACCGAGGCGGACATCGCGGCGAGGTGCTGCAGATCCTTGGCGCGCGTCTCGCGCGTCTCACCTTGGCGCTGCCGCGCGGCGTCGGCCAGATCGGCCACGCGCGCCAGCCGGCTGAGCGGCGAGTGCGGCAGGCTGTGCACGTCGCTCTCTTCGAGCTCGTCGCCGTCGAGCATCGGCTCGGGCTCGGGTGCGCGCACGTCGGGGCTCTGCAAGAGGCCGTGCATGCGTCCGGCGACGACGCGCTCGACGTACGTGATGCCCGTCTTCGAGCCGCCCTCGCCCGGCAGGTCGCTGGTCTCGTCCTCGCGGATGTTGTGATGTCCGCGCGCATCGAGCGCCGCTGCCGCGCCGCCGCGCGCTGGCTCGCTCGCCGTATGCACGCCCTCCTGACGCGTGCGCGTCGCCTCCTCTTCCTTCGGGAAGTGCGCGCGCATCCACTGCGCCACGTCGCTCGAATGCAGCGCCAGCCCGCGCTGGACGACGAGGTTGCCGATCGACGAGGCGAGCTCGGCGCCGTCCGTGTAGCGCTCCGTGGCGTCGCGCGACAGGCAGCGCAGCACGATCTCGTCGAGCTCGGCCGGACAGTTGGGATTGACGAGCGATGGTCGCGGCACGCGCGCGTGCAGCACACGCTGCAAGGTGCTCGCCTGGCTGGCGGCGAGAAACAGCGGACGGCCGCACAGCATCTCGTGCAGCACCACGCCGAGCCCCCAGATGTCGGTGCGCGGATCCACCGCCTGGCTGCGCACCTGCTCGGGCGCCATGTACGCGCACTTGCCCTTGATGCGCCCCTGCGTGGTGTTGGTCGCGCGCAGCCGCACCTTGGCGATGCCGAAGTCGACGAGCTTCACCTCGCCGTCGAAACCGAGCAGGATGTTCTGCGGCGAGACGTCGCGGTGTACGAGGCCGAGCCGCTCGCCGACGTCGTTGCGCCGCTCGTGGGCGTACGCCAACGCCTCAGCGGTGTGCAGCGCGACGTGCAGCACGAGCGCGACGGGGATGCGCTCGGAGATCTTCTCCAGGTGCATCAACACCTGGCGCAGATCGAGCCCCTCGACGAGCTCCATCGCGAGGAAGTAGCAGCCGTCGGCGAGCCCGAAGTCGAAGACCTGCGCGATATTGCCGTGGGTCAGGCCCGCGGTGAGGCGCGCCTCGGCGATGAACATCTCGACGAACTTCGGGTCTTCGGAGAGCACTGGCAGCATGCGCTTGATCGCCAGCAGCTTCTCCGAGCCCTCGGCCCGGCTGGTCGCACGGAAGACCTCGGCCATGCCGCCCGCGCTGATGCGCTCGAGCAGCTCGTACCGACCGAACTTCAAGTACGTCCCTCCGCCGGCGAGGATGGACGGCTAGAGCGGCCGACCCGAGGTCGACAAAACGCCGCTAATGCCGCGAAACAACCCGACAGAGCGTAACATCATGCTCGCCTGTCTGCGAGCTTACGGCACCCTACGTGTAGGCGGGCGCGGGCGGGATCAATCCTCGAGGATCTCTTTCTCTTTGGCCTCGATCAGGCCCTCGATCTTCTTTACGTACTCGTCGGTGGCTTCCTGGACCTTGGTCAGGGCGCGTCGCATCTCGTCTTCCGAGATCTCTTTGTCCTTTTCGAGCGACTTGAGCATCTCGTTGGCGTCGCGTCGGTGATTGCGCAGCGCCACCTTGGCGTCCTCGCCCACGCGTTTGACGTCCTTGACGAGCTCCTTGCGGCGCTCGCCGGTCAGCGGCGGGATCGGGATGCGGATCAGCTCGCCATCCGAGTTGGGGTTCAGCCCCAGTGACGAGGACATCACCGCCTTCTCGATCACCGACACCATGTTCTTCTCCCAGGGCTTGATCGTGATCAGCCGTGGGTCGGGTACCTGAATGGCGGCGACCTGGTTGAGCGGCGAGAGCGTGCCGTAGTAGTCGACCTTGATGCCGTCGAGCAACGACACGTTGGCGCGCCCGGTGCGGCGCTTGGCCAGCTCGCGGCTGAGCGCCTCGGCCGTATCTTCCATGCTCGCTTTCAAGTCACTAAGTACGTCGTTGATCATCTTTCCCTCACGGTCTTGCTAGCGATGCTGCGACTTCTTTAGTGCTCTATGCCTCGATGACGCGCGTGCCGACGGTCTCACCTGCGATGACGCGACGGATGTTGCCCTCGGTGTTCATGTCGAAGACCAGCAGCGGCAGCTTGTTGTCGCGGCACAGCGTGACCGCGGTGAGGTCCATCACCTTGAGCTGACGCTGCAGGATCTCGGCGTACGTGATCTCGTCGAAGCGCTTGGCGTCGCTGTGCTTGACGGGGTCTTTGTCGTAGATGCCGTCGACCTTGGTCGCCTTGAGCAGCACGTCGGCTTCGACCTCGAGGGCGCGCAGCGCGGCGGCGGTGTCGGTGGTGAAGTACGGGTTGCCCGTGCCGGCAGCGAGCAGCACGACCTGGCCGCCGTCGAGGCGAGCGAGGGCGTCGCGCGCGGTGAACGCGTCGGCGACCTGATGCACGGCGATGGCGCTGAGCACGCTGGCGGGGCAACCCGCGCGCACGAGCGTGTCGGCCATCGCCAGGCAGTTCATCACGGTGGCGAGCATGCCCATGCCGTCAGCGACCGTGCGGCTCATGCCGCTGGCGGCGCCGGCGAGGCCGCGAAAGAGGTTGCCGCCGCCGATCACGATCGCCACCTGCGTGCCGAGCTCGCGCGCCGCGATGACCTCGCGGGCGACGGCATCGAGGATGTCCGGGTCGATGGTGCGGCCGTCTCCCTCGAGGGCTTCACCGCTGAGCTTGAGCAGGACGCGCTTGTATCGTGGTTCGGCCATTGGGGTCTCCGCGCGGCAGTCTAGTCCTGCGGCGGAGTTCGATCAATCGCGCAGCGTCGCGAGGCGGCCAGACGTCTAGGGCGTGGTCGGCATCTTGACCTTGACGTAGGCGTTGACGAGGTCGCGGATGGCCGCGGCGTCGGCGCTGGGGTTGTAGTTGATCGTGTCGGCGTCGCCGGGCTGCAGCGCGCGCACGACCTCGCGCAACACGAGGCGCGTGCCGTCGGCCGTATACGCGATGAGCTCGCCGGCGTTGCTGCCGAGCGCCGTAGGGCTGCCGGTGGTGCTCTTGCTGGCCACCAGCGCGGCGGCCGCGACCTTGGCGCTCAGATCCGACAACTCCGCGGCGCCGAGTGACGGCTGCAGCTGTGGCTCGGTCTTGGGCGGGCAGCACGAGCGCTCGCCGTGCTCGATGCGCCCATCGACGAAGATGGTCAGCTCGCTGCCTTCGATCTGATTGCCGAAGCTGTAGTGCACGAGCACGTCGGTCTTGGTGCCGTCGGGCGTGCTGCTGTCGGGCGCGCCGCTGTCGGAGACGGTCTGGTCGGCGCTTCCGCTGTCAGCGATGGACGAGTCCGTCCCAGGCGAGCTCGTGTCGCCGCAGGCGGCGGCGAGCAGCAGCAGCGAGAGGACAACGAAGATCTGTGAGAGTTTCTGCGAAGCGTTCATGGCGACCTCCTTGGTTGGTCGCCACGACGCCTAAGCAGATGGTGTGCCCGCCGCGTAAGCAGGCGATGTCAGAGCCGTGTGCCACGCCCGCAGCGCCAACAAAGGCACGGGCGTCGCATCGGGTTGACAGGACAGGGATGTCGCTAGTTGTTCTTGAGCTGCTCGGCGATCTCTTGGGCGAAGTCTTTTTTCTCGACCTCGATGCCCTCGCCGACTTCCCAGCGCACGAAGCGGCGGACCTTGCAGTTCTCGCCGACGGCGGCGACCAGCTCGGTCTGCAGCTGCGTGATCGTCTTCTTGGCCTCTTTGACGAAGGGCTGCTCCATCAAGCAGACCTCGGAGTACCACTTCTTGATCTGGCCATCGACGATCTTCTCGAGGACGTTGTCGGGCTTGCCGGACTGCCGGGCCTGCTCGACGCGGATCTCGCGCTCCTTGGCGATGTCGGCCTCGGGCACGTCTTCGCTGGTCAGGTAGCGCGGGCTCATCGCCGCCACCTGCATGGCGACGTCTTTGACGAACTCGCCGAACTGCTCCGTCTTGGCGACGAAGTCGGTCTCGCAGTTGACCTCGAGCAGCACGCCGATACGGCCGCCGGCGTGAATGTACGAGTGCACGAGACCGGCCGAGGCGGTGCGCCCGGCCTTCTTCTGCGCCGTGACGAGGCCCTTCTTGCGCAGGAAATCGGCGGCCTTATCGAGGTCGCCTTCGCACTCGACGAGTGCCTTCTTACAGTCGGAAAAGCCGGCGAGCGTGCGGTCACGCAGCTCTTTGACCATCTTCGCGCTGATGTCAGCCATGGCGGCTCAGCTCCGTTTTCTTATCGTTGGGTTTGATCGGTGTTGGGACGCGACGAACGACTAGCCGTTGTTCTCGTCGGGCGAGGCAGCGGCTTCGGGCTCGGGTCGCGGCGCGCTGCGGCGCGAGACGACCTCGACTTTGGGGCCATCGCCACCCGAGGAAACGCGGATCGGCTCGGGCGCTTCGTCGCCGCGGGCGTCGCGCGCCTTGGCGGCTGCGACGGCGCGCTCGCGACCGAGGCGCTTGCCCACCACGCAGGCGTCGGCGAGACGCGCGGCGAAGAGGCGAATGGAGCGGATGGCGTCGTCGTTGCCCGGCACGACGTGGTCGACGACGTCGGGGTCGCAGTTGGTGTCGGTGAGACCGACGACCGTCAGCTCGAGCTTCGTCGCTTCGGCGACGGCGATGCGCTCCTTGCGCGGATCGACGACGACGACGACCCCCGGCAGGCCGCCCATGTCCTTGATGCCGCCGAGGTTGCGCTCGAGCTTGGCCATGTTGCGACGAAGGAAGAGGATCTCCTTCTTCGTCAGCTTCTCTTTGCCCTCTTCGACGCGCGCCTCGATGGCGCGCAGCTTGTCGATGGAGGAGCGCACCGTGCGCCAGTTGGTCAGCGTGCCGCCGAGCCAGCGGTTGGTGACGTGAAACATGCCGGCGCGCGAAGCCTCTTCGGCGATGACGGCCTGCGCCTGCTTCTTGGTGCCGACAAAGAGCACGTTCTGTCCTGCCGCGACCGCCTCGAGCACCTTGTTGTAGGCGTTGATGAACAGCGGCAGCGTCTGCTGCAGGTCGATGATGTGGATGCCCGCGCGCGCGCCATAGATATAAGGCCGCATCTTCGGGTTCCAGCGCTTGGTCTGGTGGCCGAAGTGCATGCCGGCGGCGAGCAGCTCGCGCATGGTCACGACCGGGCCCTCGCCGGGGGCGCGGGGCTCGACCTTGGGCCGCGAGGGAGCGGCCGGCGCGGGCGCGGCGGCGGCGCCGGTATCCCGGCTCTCGGCGGCCTTCTCGTCGGCCGCGGAGGTGGCCGGCGGGGGCGTCTTGGTGGTCTCTGCGGGCGTGTCGGTGGTAGTGGTCTCAGCCATTTTCTCTTTTGCTCCAGGCGTTTGCGGTCACTTGGACCGCCGTCCGCCGCACGGCATCCGTCCTCGCTCAAAGCCCGCGCTCCGCACCATCGTGAAGCCACGAGCCACGCCGGCGAGGAACCGCGCGACGTGATGTGTTTTTTCCCCGGGATCCCGCTAGAGGATCGCGAGGCAGCGACTCCTATCACGGGCCGTCGGCCGATGCAAGGGCCGGGCTACAGCTCGAAACGTCGCGCGACCAGTGAGATATCGCCGTCCTGCGAGGGTGTCGCCCAGGCCGGCCGCGCCGCGCGAAGGCGCCCGGCGCGCGCCCCGGCGAGCCCGGCCTTCTGATCGACGACCACCAACGGCACCCGCGCCGCGCGCGCGAGCACCACCTCGACGATCACACCCTCGCGTGGCAGCGAGCGCACGCTGAAGGAGCGAAAGCCGGGGGTGAAGCGGGCCCCGTTGCTGAGCACCGGGGATCCGCCGATGGTCAGCGGCGGCGGGCGCAGCGCGCGCGGCAGCACCAGCGTGGCCACCCGCGCGCCGCGCGGCGAGCGCAGCCGAAAGCGCACGCGCCGGCGACCGTCGGCGAAGGCGCTGCGCTCGAGGATCTCGATGGTGGGCGGCGCGAGACGCGCGCGCGCCGCCTTGGCGACGTAGGTCTTGCGCATGTAGAAGGGCGCCCACGGGAACGGGACTTCGACCTTGGCGCCGAAGCGGGCGACGCTGCGCAGGCTGGCGGGCAGCGACGACCAGAAGCCGTCGGCGAAGTAGATCGCGCGTCCACTGTCGGCGTTTTCGAAGTAGGCGAGGCTGAGCCGCTGCGGGTTGCGCGCGTCGAACGGCGAGCGCGTCAGCAGAAAGACGAACGCGGCGAGCGCCAGCGCGCCAGCGACGGCGGCGAGGCCCCAGCGCACGCGGGCGCGCGGAAGCTGCGCGCGAGGTGCGGCGTGCAGCGGCCAGGCGAGCAGCGGCCCGAGGGGCAACAGCAGCAGCGACGAAAGCGCGGTGAACGCCGGCGGCGCGACGAGGCCGAGCGCGAGGTGCAGCATCCACGCGATGGGAAGCAGCGTCAGCGCGGCAGCGGCGGCGGGCAGTAGCAGCGCCGCCCACGCGGCGAGCGAGAGGCGCGCGCCGGCAGCAGCTGCGATACGCGATGGCGCCGCGCCGCGGCCGAGCCACGCGCCGGCCAGCACGGCGGCGACGAGCGTCGGCACCAGCGCTGGGTAAGCCATGCCCGGCTCGAGCAGCGCTAGCGCCAGTGACGCGACGCCCCATATCAGCCACGCGCCGAGCCAGCAGCCGACGACCCCAGCGCGCCGGCGCCACCACGGCAGCGTCGCGCCAGCGAGCGCCAGCGCGCAAAAGCAGCAGAGCCCCAGCGCAGCCCAGACCGGAAAGAAGCCGTCGAGGGCACCGCCGGTGTGCAGCAGCAGCCACAGCCCCGCGCCGAGCACCAGCGGCAACAGCAGCGCGACGAGCGCTACGAGCAAACCCCAAAGCAGCTGCGAGAGCGAGAGCCTGCGCTGGCGCACCAGCAGCACGCATGCGGCGAGCAGCGCCAGCATCGCCAAGACGGCGAGCAGCGGCGTGAGATCGAGCGGCCAACGCACCACGAACGCCGCGAGCACGTCGAAGAAGGCCGCGTCTTGTGCGGACACCAGCGTGCGCGGATCCACCTCGGCGAGCGCGCGCAGCATCGCCGCGGCGTGATCGCCGTGGTGCTGCAGGCTGGCCGCGGATACGTGCGCCAGGTTGTCGAGCGGCGTGTGATAGCGCGTCACGCCGCCGACGTAGGCGAAGTTGACGCCGAGCATTCCGTGCCAGCGAAAGACGGTGAAGTCGGTGTCGTTGGGCAGTTTCTTGTAGACGGTATAGAAGGCGGAGCTTGTTACCGGGCGTGGTGTGACCTCGGCGAAGAGGCGCACCATGGCCGCGTTGCGCGGGTTGGTTTCGAACATCATGCTCGGCCCGTGCGTGCCGCGCGCCTCGACGTTGATCACCATGCGCACCGAGCGCGCCAGCGGATCGTGGCGCGTGAACGCGCGCGCACCGAGCAGGCCCGCCTCCTCGCCGTCGGCGAAGAACAGCACGATGGGGTTTCGGTGGCGCGGCGCGCCGGGTCGCGCGAGCAGGCGCGCGATCTCGAGCCCCACGGCGACGCCGCTGCCGTCGTCGCTGGCGCCGGGCCCAGCCTGCACCGAGT
>JAGQIK010000656.1 GCA_020431405.1 Myxococcales bacterium | reverse complement strand
TCGCCGTACTGCACCACGTCGTTTACGGCGATGCGGCGCTTGCGGCGGGCGAGCACGGGGCGGCCGTTGGCGTCGATGTGGATGGTCATTCCGGTTCGTCTCCGCACGCGTCGCAGATGCCGTCGAGTTTTTCATCGGACGTCACGAGCACGTCGTCGCAGTGGCGGCAGCGCTCGATTTCGGACAGTTCCTCGACGTCGAAGTGCGGCTCGTCGTCACTCCACGTGACGCAGACGCGCTCGCCAATATGGCACGCGATAGCCTTAACCTCGTCGATAGGCAGTGGTTCGACACGCGCGACGCGCCCACAGCCAAGGTCGAAGCCGACGCCAGGCAGTCCCGTCCGGTCGTCGGTGCCAGCCTCGAGTACGTGTCCAGTGATGATTGCGCGTTTCGTCATCCGATAATCTCCGCGAACGGGTCGCAGCGGTCCGCCAGCGCTTCGAGCCGCTTGCGCTCTGCGCAGCGCCACAGGCCGCCGCTGTGCAGCGCGGCGATGGCGCTCGTGCGACGCCAGCACAGCCGGTATTGGTCGTAGAACGACACCTCGCAGGTGTCGTCGTGGAACGTCGGCACGTAGTCAGCGCGGACGGTGGGGGCGGTCATCGGGTCACCTCGCGAAACACGACGAGAACGCGCGTTGTTCTGTTGATGATGGGCAGGAGAGGGTTTGTTTGGTCAGAGATCGTTTCCAATGGAAGCACACTGACCAACTCCCATCCCCTGCCGCACTGTTCTTCGATGTGGCATTGAAGTAGTTCGCACGGTGCCGAGAGGCTGACCGGCAACTCTTCTACCCGCGCCCTCATCACGCAACCTCGCAGCGCAGCAGGTGCGCATGGCAGATGGCGACCGTTAGGCCGTTGTTGTCGGCGGCGACGAGTTCCTCGCACAGCGCTTCGAGGGCACGGCGCGGGTCGGAGCCGTCGACGGCCGCCGCGATGTGGCGCGCGCAGATGACGTCGGCCAACCAAATGCCGTCGCGCGACAGATCGGCGCGCAGGGCTTGTAGGACTTCGGTGGTGGTCTTGCTCATGGGGCCTCCGTGGCGTGTCTAAGGTAATGCTGACCGCAACACGTACGGAAGTCAACACCTCGAATGTGTGAATCCGCTGATTAATAGCCGGGGGTGCAGGTGCGGCGGGTTTGCCCAAGGCAGCCATAGCCGCACCTCGTCCCCGGTCTATGCTGGCGGCCGGCTACGGACGGCAGGGCGAGCGTAGCGAGCCTAAACAGCCCCCTCTCATGCGAGACGAACCATCACGCAGGGGCCCTCACCTTCCATCACACAGTGACGTGATGGCCACACTTAGCGAGTCGAGCGGTCGCGGCACCAGCGCGGGCTTGACCCGGCGCTCGACCTGCACCAGCACGCCGAGGTCGCGCGGCGTCGGGGCGTAGTCCAGGTCGATCACCGCGCCGCAGATCTGCCCGTCGTCGCCGATGACGGACGGCTTGAGCGCATCGCCGAGGGTTCGGCACAGCTTGTCCCAGTCGGGCGGGACGCAGGGCTGATCGTCGCGCTCGGGTGGCACGCGCTGCGGGCGCGGCATCAGGAAGTGGAAGCGCACGACGACGGGGCCGCGCAGCGGTGGGCCGTGCCACGCGGCGGCGAGCTGCAAGCGCGCGATGTGCTGCCAGGCGGCGGCGTTGGGGTTGGAATCGCGAAGCTTGCCGCGGCCGGGCTGCTTGGACCCCTTAGCCTGCGGACAGCCGCGGACGAAGCACCAGCCGCCGGCGAAGGGCATCGCTACAGCTTCGCCTTTCGGCGCTTTAGCTTCGCTTCGACGCTTCGAAGCTCGCGCTTGGCGTCGTCCAGCTTGGCCGCCACAACGGCGAGTTGCTTCTTTTTGTCTTCGACCTGCCGCCGATAGCGGTCCCAGTCCGTGGCGAACCGGGCGAGCCACCATGTGGGATTTACCGCCACGCCACACGCTTTGCACGTCAGGTGCGCGAGGCTGTCATCGCACCAGACTTGTCGATGCATGCACTCGCGTGGCTTGCGCCTGACCGCAGACACGGCGTCGTCGGGGTCGCGCTGGCGAAACTCGATGATGTTGTCATCGGCGCTCACACCGCCGCGCCTTCCAACCGCTCCTTCATCCGCTTCGTCCCGCAGTCCGTCAGCCGATAGAACCCGTTGACCACGTGCTCCACCTCTCCGCGGTCGCGCATCATGTAGATGGCGTTGCTGATCGTCCGCGGGCTCAGCCCGGCCTCGCGGCAGACGGGGACGAGCGAGAGCTCCAGCGCCGTGAAGCCGCGGGTGGACACGAGGTGCTTGCCGCAGCCGGGGCAGTCCAGCCCGCGCAGCTCGTTGATCGCGGCGAAGACGCGCGCGGTGATGCCATTGTTAGCCAAAATAGCCTCCGTTCGTATTCGTATGTTGACCGTGGCGCGGGGGCCTGTCAACATCGAATGCCATGGCTATCAATTCAAGAGTTCAACTGCTGCCGGGTAGGCGGCGTTTCGAGATCATGTCTCGCCTTGGTGCGCTCTGCGACAGCGAGCCGGAATGGGCTTACCTGCTACGCTACATCGACTACCTCGAAGGTGTCGCGCGCGACTTCGTCATGCTTGGCGGACAGAATGCCGGGCATCTCGGGTCGTCGAGGCCGGAGATCGGCGAGTTCGATCCGGAGAAACCATGAACGGCGGCGACTGGTACGACCCCGACGCCTGGCAGCCCGTCGAGCAGAGCGCCGACTCGGCTGCCGAGCCTGACCCGCACGACGAAGCCACGAGCGCCATCACGGGCGCATTCCTCGCCGTGGCCGATCTCGAAGGGCCGGAAGCGGTGAGCGCGCTGGCGATGGCCGCGGTCGAGCGCGCGTTGATGGCGGGCATGAGCGAGGACGAGACGATCGAGCAACTGACGACGACGGTGCGCCAGTACATGGCGCGCATCCGCGACGCGCGGGAAGGCGAGGCGAAGTGAGCGCACCAACGACGACGCCCGCCGCTGCGCAGTCCGACAGCGCGGACGAGGCTGGCACCTGACGAAACAAGCCGCCAAAGCGGCCGAGGGACTGACGCATGACCGCGAAAAGCAAGCAAAGCCCAACAGGCTTGGAGGGTCGCAAACGCGACGGGACCTTCGCCAGGGGTCACAGCCTGAGCCCAGGGCGCAACCGCATCACCATGCAGCAGGCCAAGTACCGCAAGGTGATGCACGAGTGCGTCACCGAGGGCGACTTGCGCGACGTGATGCTGCACGTGCTCAGCGTGGCGAAGGGCGAACACCCGATCGTCGACGAGCACGGCAACGTCAATCACATGCAGAGCCTTGCGGCGGCGAAGCTGATCTTCGAATACACCATGGGCAAGCCCCGGCAGATGGCCGAGAAGGCCGACGAGGGCGCGCGGCTGATCGTCGCACTGGCCCGCCACCACATCCAGAGCCAGCTAGCGCCGCACCTGGCGGGACCGCCGCCGGACGTGGGCGACGAGTAGCGCGATGACATTCGAACCGCCGGCAGCTGGGTCTGCATACGAGATGTTCGGCACGCCGCACCATGGCGACGACCTGTACAGCAACCTGCGAACAGGGGCGCTGACGAGGGAGGCATTCGACATGGCGATGGCCATCGCACGGTACGACCCCCGCGAGGATTGCACCGCACACGTCGACGCCTACAAGCGCCACAACGCCGTGCTCGACGCGCTGACGGTCGCCTACGACGCCTGCATGCAGCAGCAGAGCCGAGCCGCGCGGGTTGAATGGGTCGCGCGCGTCATCGAAGCCGACCTAGCCGCCGGGGGCGAGGCCGTGGCGATGGCGCTGCCGGGCAGGTGCCCGGTGCTGGAAGTGGCGGAGTTGGAGCGGCTTCGCGAGAACGCCGCAGATGGACTGCGCAACTTTCGGATCATATGGGGCAATATCGTCGCGTCAAACGAGCGAGCTGCGCTGCTCGGCGAAGCGATGGCGGAGACTGTGGCGCAGCAACTCAGTGCAGCCATCAACGCCCCGGCCATCGCAACGCGGGGAGACTTCCTTCGT
>JAGQIK010000082.1 GCA_020431405.1 Myxococcales bacterium | reverse complement strand
TGCCGCCGCCCGCGGCCAGCCAGTGCCGCAGCCGGCGACGGCGCGCGCCGAGCACCCACAGCGCCAGCGCCGCGGCGAGCACGAAGCAGCCGCCGCGCACGATCGCACCGAGCGTCGCGCCGAGGTAGACCACCTCGAGCGAGAGCCCGCGCCGCGCGGGCAGCAGGCGGCGGAATCGGTAGCGCGACCCGAGCAGCGGGAAGCTCCCCGGCGAAGCCGAGGCGCCGTGGCGAGCGCGCGCCTCGGCGCGGTAGATGCGCTTTCGCTGCGAGAGGATGCTCTGGTACTTGCCTGCGCCGGCGTGTGCAGCGCGAGTCGAGAAGACCTGCTTGAAGAAGCGCAGCGCGCGGCGTAGCGGCCCGTAGCGCACCGCGGTCAGCTGGGTGAGGTCGCCGCTGAACGAAAGCGGCGTCAGCTCGCGCGGCAGATAGAGATGCCAGGTAGTGCGCGTGGCGTCGACGTCGAGCCCGGGCAGGCGCAGGCGGCGCCGTCCCGCCGCGCGCAAGGCACCGCCGTCGAGGCGATAGGCGAGCTCGATGACAAAGCTGCTCTCCTCCACCGTCACCGGGCCTTTGCTCGGGATGCGCAAGCGCTGGCCGACCTGAATCGACTTCTCGTCGCGCAAGATCGATCGGTTGGCGCGCAGGATCAGCGGCCACTTGGCCGGATCGGAGTAGTAGAAGTGCGCGATGTCGCCGAGCGTCTGTCCGTCGCGCACCACGTGTACGCGCCCGCGCTTGTCCGAGATGCGCTCGCTCTGGCGCAGCGGCACGAGCAGCGCGTCGCCCTCGCGGCTTGTCGCCGCGACGAGCCCGTCGATGAGCACGTGCAGAAGGCGAGCGCCGGAGGGCAGCCGCAGCCGCAGGTACTGTCGCGTGTTGTTGCGCAACGAGAGCTTGAGCTTGGTGACCTCGCTGCCGTCGGAGAGCAGCAGCGTGGCGGCTTGCAGATGATCGACGAGCGTCCGCGCGAGCACCACGGCGCGCCGGCGCTTGAGTCGCAGCGCGAGCGATGCGCGCTTCTCGTCGAGGCGCACGCCGAAGAGCAGCGGGCTGCGTGTCAGCGCGGCGAGCGCCGCCGGCACGTCACGCGCCGCGAGCTGCCCCGAGACTTTGCCGCGCAGCTTGACGTCGAGGGCGGCCGGTGCCTGCACCGCCACGACGCCGCCGTGAGCGACACCCGCGAGCGGGCGCAGCAGCGGCAGCGTCACGTCGCGCGCTGCCGGGCGCTTGCTGCCGCTGGATAGCGGCGCTTGAAAGCGCACCACCACGCGCTCGCGGCCGCTGACGAGGTGACGCAGCAGCACGGCGAGCCGCCCGCTGTGCTCGAGCATGCGCCACTGCAGCACGGCGCGGCCCTTGACCGAGAGGATCTCGACGCCGCGCGGCACGCGCAGGTCGAAGCGATCGGTCTCGCCGTCGAGCACGTTGATGTCGAGCACGGCCGTGCCGCGCGCCACGGCGTCGGCGAGCGTGTAGAGGCACAGCTGCCGCGCGCTGGTGCGCGTCTTGGTGCGCGCCGCGTGGTCGAGCTCGCGCGTCCAGCCAAGGTCGATCTGACCGTTGCCGTCGACGTAGCCCACGACGTGGCTCGCCCCCGCGCGCTCGCTGGTCGCGGTGATCGCGCCGCCGCGAAGGCGCGCGCGAATGCGCAGCTCGGGGATGGTCATGGTCAGCTTGGTCGTGCCGCCGGCAGGCAGCGCCAGACGCACACGCCGCGAGAAACGCGCGCGGCTGCGTCCGGCGATGAACGTGGCGCGGATGTGGTGGCTGCCACGTTTGGTGACGCCGACGCGGTAGTAGCTGGAGCGGTCTCCGGGGGGCGGCGCCAGCAGCGTGGCGCGGCGGCCGTCGAGGTGCACGTCGGTGACCGAGACGGCGCCGGGCAGCACCGGGACCGAGACGTAGCCGTCGCGGTGCACCTCCACGCGCAGATCGAGCGTGGCGAGCAGCGTGCCGCGCTCGAAGCGCCCGTCGAGGCTGCGCGAGATCACCGAGAGCGCCGCGCTGGGCTGCGGCTTCTTGGCCGTCGCTTTGCCGGCTGCGCGCGACAGGCGCGCCCAGCTAGCGAATGGCACGGTGACCTCGCCAACACGCGGCCCGGGGGCGGCGCGCGCGCGCGATGGTGCTGCTATCGCCGTCGAGATCGCCACCACCGCTAGGACGCACCACTGCCATGCTGCGGCCGATCGCCGAGCGC
>JAGQIK010000655.1 GCA_020431405.1 Myxococcales bacterium | reverse complement strand
GTGATCTCGTCGGCGCTGGCGAGCAGCGCGTCGCCTTCGGCGAGCAGCAGCGACCACGTGCTGGTGCTGTGGCCCAGCGCGCGCGCGATAGCCGGGCGGCGCGGCCACGGTCTGGCCGAGAGCAACAGGTCGAGCCAGGCGAGCAGCCGGTCGTCGCGCGTCGGGTCGGTGCCGAGCACGAGCTTTCCGCACAGCGCCAGCCAGCGCGCCTCGAACGAGCCCTGCTCGAGCAGCGCTTCGAAGCTGCGACCCAGCGCGCCACTCGCCGCGCGCGAGAGCGGCGCCTCGGCGCTCGCCACGCGCGCGATACAGAGCAGCGCCTCGGCGCATGTAACGTCACCGAGGCTGCGCGCGTATGCAGCGACGAGGTCATCAGCGTAGCGGGCGAGCGTGACGCAGCTTTGGCGCGTGTCGGCGTCAAAGTCGCTGTCGTCGTCGCCGTCTTTGTAGACACGCGCGGCGAGCCAGCGCGCGGCGTCGCCGAGGGCGTCGCGCAGCGCGCGCTGTGCGTCTGCGATGCGCGCGTCCTGCGAGAGCTCGGGCGCGAGCGCCATCGCGTCGCGCCTCAGCGCGCGTGCGTCGCCGTCACTACCGCGTGCGCGGCGTGCGAGGTCGGCGTAGGCTTGGGCGAGCTTGCGCAGCATCGGTGCCTAGAACTTACACGAGGAGCCACATCGTCATGACGAACAAGGTGACAGTCGAGCGGTTGGACAAGGTGATGTTGGTCAAGATCAACCGGCCCCACCGACGCAACTGCGTCGACGCCGAGACGGCGCAAGCGCTTCACGACGCGATCTGCAGCTATCGCGACGACGCCGAGCTCAACGTGCTCGTCGTCGCCGGCGCAGGCGAGCAGGCCTTCTGCTCGGGAGCCGATCTGTCCGACGTGCAGGCGCTGGCCAAGCGCGAGGGCGCGTTCGAGAGCGGCCCGATGGGCTTTACCCACGTGCGCGACGTGGGCAAGCCGACCATCGCCGCCATCAACGGCTACTGCACCGCGGGCGGGCTCGAGGTCGCCTGCTGGTGCGACTTTCGAATCGGCGACAGCAAGGCGCAGCTCGGCGTGCTCAATCGGCGCTGGGGCGTGCCGCTGGTCGACGGCGGCACGCAGCGGCTGCCGCGCATCGTCGGCCTCGGCAACGCGATGTACATGATCCACACCGGTGTGCTGCTCGACGCCTGGCAGGCGCACCAGATGGGGCTGTTGCAGGAGGTCGTGCCCGCCGGCAAGGCCGTCGAGCGCGCGCTCGAGCTCGCCGCCGCCATCGCCGAGTTTCCGCGCCGCGGCCTGCGCGGTGACCGCCAGGCGACCCTCGACGGCCTCGGACGTCCGCTCGCCGAAGGGCTGCGCATCGAGGTCGCCGCGCACGCCGACACCCTCGGCGACCCCGAGATGTCCGAGATGCTGGTGGCCTTTGCCGGCGGCCAGCGACCCGCCTCGATCGTCAAGCCGCCGCTGCCGCCCAAGGGGTAGGCGTCGGGCCTCTGGCCTCGGGCCTCTGGCCTCGGGCCTCTGGCCTCGGGCCTCGGGCCTCGGGTTGCAGTTGTTCGCAGCGGCGCGTCAGCTGCGAAGCGTGCGAGGCGCTCGGACTGAGATCCTGAAGCCCGAAGCCTGAGGCCTGAGGCCTCGAGTGTGGGCCGCAGCAGCCTCCCGCCACAGAATCGCCACGATCTCGCCTGACGATCTCCGCCGGGTCTGCGTCGCGAAGTCACCTGCCGAAACGGATTATCCGTATCGACTATGCGAGGTGACTGATGAGCACGCGACCTGAACACACCAACACGACACCCGGCAGCGAGGCGTCGCCGTCGCGCCGGCGGCTGCGTATCGGCGGCGCCTACATCGGCGCGGTGATCGCCATCTACTCGGTGACGGCTATCGCCTGGCTCTGCCTGGGCCTCGTCACCGAGCAGCGCACGGTGCAGCGCGACACCGAGCTGCGCCAGCGTGTCGGCAAGATCTGGGGCAACGGCCACGTGCAGGCGTCGCCAACGGTGCTGCTGCTAGCCGAGGTCGACCCGCCGCGCCGGCCCGAGCTGCCCAAGCGCTCGCCGTCGTCGCGAGCGTACACGCCGGCGGCGCGCGGCGAGCGCGCGACGCCGTGGCGCGGCAAGGCGCCGGCGCGGACGACGGCCGCGCAGCCAGCCAATCCGCCGTCCGCGGAGCGGTCGTCCGCGGCGAAATCGGCCGCGTCGGCGAAGGCCGCCAAGCGCGCGGCCAAGCCGCTGGTGGCCACGCCACGATCGATCGCGCTGGCATTCGCCGCCGCCGCCGCGAACAAGCCCGCGCCCGCGCCGCTGCCCGAGGCCTGTCGCGACGCGCAGAGCCTCGCGCCGGGCTCGACGCGCGCCAAGGCGCAGCTCGACCTCGAACACCGGCGCAAGGGCCTGCTGTGGTACGCCACCTACCGCGTGCGCTTCGAGGCGGCCTACAGCTTCCAAAACCCCACGCCCTGCGCGCGCCGCGGCCAGCTCGACATCGTCTTGCCTTCGCGCGGCGCCGCCTACGACAACTTCCGCGTCGTCATCGACGGCAAGGAACACCCGTTCAACATCGTCAACGACAAGGGCTACGCCATCGCGCGCGTGGCGCTGCGCATCGACGCCAACGCCACGCGGCGCGTCAAGCTCGCCTACGCCTCGCGCGGGCTCGGTCGCTGGTCGTACGCCTTCGGCTCGAGCGCGGCGCGCGCGCGCGACTTCACGCTCGACGTGCGCACCAACTTCGGCAACATCGACTTCCCCGACGGCACGCTGGCGCCCACCAAGAAGCAGCGCGCCGAAGGCGGCGGTTGGAACCTGACCTGGCGCTTTGGCAACCTGCTGTCCGATTCGAGCATCGCGGTGGTGATGCCGCAGAAGCTCAACCCCGGCCCGCTGTCGGCGCAGATCTCGCGCTTCGCGCCGATCTCGCTGCTGTTCTTCTTCGGCATCCTGCTTTTGGTGTCGGTGATGCGCGACGTGCCGCTGCACCCGATTCACTACGGCATGCTCGCCGCGGCGTTCTTTTCGTTTCATCTGCTGCTCGCCTACCTCGTCGACCAGCTGCCGCTGTGGGCCGCCTTCAGCATCGCCACCGCCACCTCGGTGACGCTGGTGGTCTCCTATCTGCGCCTCGCCGTGGGCAGCCGCTTCGCGTTGTCGTGGGCCGCGGGCGCGCAGCTTCTGTATCTGGTGCTGTTCTCGCTGGCGTTCTTCCTGCAGGGCTACACCGGCCTGACGATCACGATCTTCAGCGTGCTGACGCTGTTCGTCGTGATGCAGCTGACCGCGCGCATCGACTGGTCGCGCGTGTTCGGATCGAGCGGCGCCGCCGGACCGCGCCCGCTGCCCGGGCAGCCCGTGGGCGCGCCGCCCGTGGGCGCGCCGCCGCCGCCATCGCCATCGTCGCCGCTCGCGCCTCAGCCGGCGCCCGCTGGCGCGTACCCCGGCGGCGCTGCGACCTTCCACGAGGTCGAGTAGGCGTCGCGCCGTGTGGCTCGAGCGAGAAGGCATCGTGCGCGCGCTCGAGCTGCGCGTCGCGCCGCTGACCGGCCGCTGCTGTGTGCTCTACTGCGTCGAGCTGCCGCTGCTGCAGCGGCTGCGCGAGCTGAGCAGCGCGGCCACGCGCGAGCGCGCCGGGGCGCCCTTTCTGCTCGCCGTGGAAGGCCTCGAGCTGCTCGTCGACGCGCGCCGCGCCGCCCTTGCCTGGGAAGCCGAGCAGGGGCGCCTGGCGGCGATCCGGCGCCGCGCCACCTCGCCCGCCGAGCTCGCCGACGACGCGCGCGTGCGTGCGCTCTACCAGCGGCTGGGTCGACCGCGGCCGCGCGGGCGGGTGCGTCTGCGCCAGTGGTCGCTCGAGCCGCACAGCCGCGTGTTGGTCTCGGGCTGGCTGCGCGAGGTCGCCGACGTACACGGCGAGGGCGATTACCGCGCCGCGCCGGCGCGCATGGTGCTGCAGGCGGTGCGTATCGCGGCGGCGGCGGCGGCGGCTTAGCGGCTACTGGACTTCGTAGGCGCCGAAGTCGGGCCACGTGCCCTGCGAGCGCGCCGAGCGGTCGATGTCCCAGAACAACGTGCTCGTGATGCCGTTGTTGATGCACATGCTCGCCGCCGCGGGTTTGCCCGAGCTGTCGAGGTTGCAGTCGGTGTTGATGTTGCCCGTGCCGCTGACCGTGCCCGTGCTGTAGGCGGTGTAGCTGACGTTGCAACTTCCGGCGAAGTTGCTGAGGGGCGCTACGACTACGTTGCTGTAGTCGTTATTGTGCACGACGCAGTTGCGCACCGTTGTCGCCGACGCGCACGTGATGCCGCCGCCGCTGCCGCTCGACGCGGCACCGTTTCCGTTGTTGATGATAGTGCTGTTCTCGATGATCGGCACCACGCTGAAGCTGGCGTTGAACAGGACGTTGATGCCGTAGCCGATGGTCAGGCAGCCGGTGCTCGTTTCGCAGCGCGAGTTGTTCTTGATCACCGTGTTGGAGACGTTGAGCTTGGCGTTGACCCTGTGCTGGATGCCGCCGTAGGCATTGCTCGAGATCAGCGAGCGCCGCACCGTGACGCTGCAGTTGTCGGAGCGGATGCCCCAGGTCTCGTTGTTCTCGATGCGCGACTCGACGACGACGATCTCGCCAGCGGTGCAGTGGATGCCGTCGCCGTTGGCGCTCGGCGCGCCCACGACGCTGCTGGCGTCGCCCGCATCGGCGACGACGATGTTCTGCAGGCGTATGTGGGCGCCGGGATCATCGATAGAGATGGTGTTTTGCTGGCCGCCGGGGGCCTTGATCGAGGCGCCGGTGGGCGCCGTGCTGATCAGCGTGACCGTGCCGGCGTTGTTGACGGCGAAGCTGGTGGTGTACGTGCCGCCGGCGAGCAGCAGGTGTGTGATCGTGCCGCCGGTGAGGGCGGCGGCGACCTCGTTGCCGAGGTCTGCGCCGGTGGTGAGCGCCTTGATCGCGCTGACCTGCGGGCAGTAGCCGCGGCCGGTGGTCTCGGCCGAGGTGCGGTCGCAGGCGCTCGCGGCGGCGCAGTCGGCGTGCTCGACGCAGTAGGTGCGGCACTTCTTGCCCGCCGCCTCGCAGGCGTAGGGTGCGCAGGTCGTCGGTGTCTGAGCGGCACAGGTGCCCGTCGCCGTGCACTTGGACTGCGTGTAGGTCTCGCCGCTGCACTGCTCGTCGCACAGCACGTTGGCGGTGTAGGCGCACGCGCCGCCCGCGCACATGCCCGGGTTGCAGGCCGGGTGGCCCTGACACTGGCCCGACGGCGCCGGGCCGTCAGGTCGATTTTCACACTGGCCGCTGCCCGAAGCGCAGCGCTTGCACTCGCCGCAGTCGCTCACCGAGCAGCACACGCCGTCGGTGCACTTGCCCGAAGCGCAGGCGAGGGGATTGGTGCCGCACGCCGCGCCGAGCGGCTGCTGGTCGACGCAGTTGGTGCCTACGCACTGCGCGGTGCCCGTGCAGTCACCGGCGCCGCCGCAGGTGCTCTTGCAGTCGCCGTTGGCCTCGCAGGCGTAGCCGCCGCAGCTCTCGCTGTTGGTGGCGCAGGTGCCTTGCCCGTCGCAGCGTTTGAGCGTGCGCATGCCGGCGGCGCAGCTGGCGCTGCCGCAGCTGGCGCTGGTGTCGGGATAGCGGCACGCGCCGAAGCCGTTGCAGGTGCCGCCGCAGCTCGGGTCACTGCCGCACTCGCTGCGCGGGTCGCTGCCGTCGGCCGTCATCTCGCACGTGCCCGCCTTGCCGGCCGCGTTGCAGGTGTGGCAGGTCTGATTGCAGGCCGACTCGCAGCACACGCCGTCGGCGCAGAAGCTGCTCTCGCACTGCGCGCCGCTCTGGCAGGCC
Source organism: Myxococcales bacterium (assembly GCA_020431405.1). Classification (GTDB taxonomy): domain Bacteria; phylum Myxococcota_A; class Polyangia; genus JAGQIK01. The sequence continues at coordinate 1,737 of JAGQIK010000655.1, read as the reverse complement.
TCGCCGACCTTCTTTTTGGGGCCGTCGAGCGGCGGGCCGTCGCTCGCGTCGCTGACGTCGACCGCGGCGTCGGATCGCTCGCACAGGCGCTGCTGCAGGTTGCAACGCTGCCCGCCCGGGCACGGGGTGGTCTCGTCGCAGTAGTCGGGCGTGTCGGTAGTGCAGCCAGCGCTCGCAGCGACGATCAGCAGCGTCGCCACGCGGGCGATGATTCGATGGTTCACGTCAGAAGCTCCAACGTCCGACAACACCTGCAGATCCAGCCGACACCCACGGCGAAATCAGCGCGCTGCGTCGGCGCGCGGCTTTCGACTTCTTGGCGTCGACGATGAATAGCACCACCGACGTAGCGAGCAGCGCGCCGCCGACCGCGGCGAGGGTGATGCCCGGCGCCAGCGTGTTGTATTGCTCCGGGCAGGCCTGGCCGCCCTGCGCGTCGCAGGTGCCCGTGCCGTCGAGCCCGATCAGCACGCCGCCCGCAGCGCCGGCCGCCACGCCGAGTCCGAGAGTGACCCACTTGAAGACGCGCGCCGAGAAGAAGCCTGGCCCATCGTCGCCGCCTCCGCTGCTGCCATCGCCGGCCTTGGGCGCGCCCGCGCCTTTGCCGCCGTCGGTGATCACGATGCCGGGTGCGCTCTGGCCGGCGAGCAGAAAGCGAGCCAGCGCTTTGTAGGCGTCTGGCGAGGGGGCGGCGGGCTCGAGGGCGAGCATGCCCGAACGCACGGTGCGCGTGCCCGAGGTCGAGATCACCGTGCCGGTCAGCGCGCGTCGCCCCTCGTGCGTGCGAAATCCGATCACGATGACGGTCGGCGCGTCGAGCGCGCGCCCGACGATCGCCGCGTGCTGCAGCAGCTGCTGGCGCTGCTCGCCGGCGTCGCGGTAGCGCAGCCCGACGTACGAGCGCGTGCGCAGCGCGGTGTCGAGGTCGAAGTCGATGCTGACGCTGCCCTCGGCGCCGGGGTTGACGAGCACCTCGTGCACGCGGCCGCGGCGCGCACCCTGTTGCACGTAGACGCGGTACTTGCCGGGGTGCAGGTCGGCCAGCGTCGACGGGCTGACGAAGCGATACTGCTCGTTGATGAACACAGCCAGCCCCTTGGGCCGCGTGCTCACCGCCAGCGTGCCGCGCTTTTGCTGGCCCAGCTCGCGCCGCACCTTCTTGTAGAACGTCACCAGGTCGGGCGAGTGGCGCGAGAGCGAGAGGTCGCGATCGGCGAAGCTGCGGATGGCCTCGCCGATGCGATCGGCGGCGGGCTCGGGCTGCTTGTTGCGCAGGTAGGCGTGAGCCAAGAAGAGCAGCGCCTGGTGCAGGCTGTCGCGATAGCTCTGGTTGGAGGCCACGGTGCCGACGTGCGCCATCAGCTCGCGGCGCGCGGCCTCCAGCGACACGATGGCCTTGGCATAGTTGCCCATGATGAATTGGCGCCGGCCGTCTTCGACGCGCGTTCGCATCGAGCTGCCGATCTTGATCGGCCCTGCGGAGCGCGAGACCTTGCTGCCGATCTCGCGGCGCAGCGCATCGCCGTGGCGCAGCGGCGCGCTGCCCATGGCACGGATCAACGTCTGCACGTGCTCGCGCGCGTCCTTGGGGCGCAGGCCGACGTGAGTCTCGAGCAGGATCGGCGCACCGTCGGCGCGCGCGGTCTGCGCGCTGCCCAGCGCGGTGGCGGCAGCGACCGCGAGCGAAAGTGACAGCCGCATCATGGTGCGCTGGCCTCGGCGGCGAGGCCGTCACGC
>JAGQIK010000654.1 GCA_020431405.1 Myxococcales bacterium | reverse complement strand
TCGGCCCGCCGCGCCAAGACGACAGTCCATCAGCGCCGCGCCCGCCAACGCCCGCACACGCACAACGCCCCGAGGCGTCTCGCCACGGCCCGCCAAAGGCACGCCCGCAGCGCCTCCTACGCCCCGCCCACGTGCGCCAAACGCTTCGCAGGCCCAGCAGCCTCCCATCCCGTTTCAGCCCAGCCGCGCCCGAACGCGCCCCAACCACAAGCGCAGGAGGCGTCCTCCCACGCTCGCGCCGCCCGCGCCCCGCGCCCTCCACGCCCACCCTGGGCGTTCAGTGCTGTAGAACGCTGACCGTCCTACTGCTTGACGCAGGTTCCCGCCTGGCCGATCGAGCAGAAGTAGCCCGGGGCGCACCAGTTGGCGATGAAGGGGGCGCAGCCGGCGCGGCAGATGTTGTTCTGCGTGTCGCAGATGTAGCCGTTGCAGGGGGCGTTGTTGGTGCAGGCGATGTCTTTGTGGCACTTGAACTGCGCGCCGCAGGTGTAGCCGCTGACGCAGGCGCCGCTGGTCAGTGGGATGCACGCGGTGCGACAGGTGCCGTTTTGGGTGTCGCAGGTGTAGGGCGCGCAGGGCGTGTCGTTGGTGCAGGTTTGGTCTTTGACGCACACCCCGCCGCCGCCGCAGGTGTAGCCGTTGGCGCAGTGCTGGTTGCCGAGACACAGCAGCCGGCACTGGCCGGCCTGCGTGTCGCACGCGTAGCCGTTGCACGGCGCGCTGTCGGTGCACTTGGTCTCGTTGACGCACGTGCCGTTGCGCGGATCGCAGGCCTTACCGCTGGCGCACGAGCCGCTGTTGGTGCAGCTGGTGTTGCAGCGACCGGTGGCGAGGTCGCAGCTGTAGGGCTGACAGGGCGTGTCGTCGGTGCAGCCCGTCTGCTTGACGCAGGTGTTGTTGGCGCCGCACTGGTAGGTCGCGGCGCAATGGCTGTTTGAATAACAAGCGGTGCGGCAGATGTTGAGATCGGTGTTGCAGGCGTAGCCGTTGCACGGCGTCGGGTTGGTGCACGGCGTGCCGCCGATATCGGGGTTGGGCAGTGCGTCGCCAGGCGTGCCCCCGTCGCTCGCGTCGAGCGCCGCAGGGCCGTCCTGCAGCGGCGAGGGCACGTCGAGCTGCGGCGTCGACTCGTCGGGCGCGGCGTCCACGACGCCGTCGTCGGGCAGCCCGATGGGGCCGTCCTGGATGTTGCCCGCCGCGTCTCCGACGGCGGCGCGCTCGCTGCACGCCGCCGCGCCGAGCAGCAGCACGATCGCCGTGACCAGAGTCCATTTGCTACGCCACATCGCTTCACTCCTCGCGCTGGGCCTCGAAGATACCATCAGCCAGCCGGCAGCGCAGAGGCGCTGCCGCAACACCGTTGCTCGCGCGCCACGAGCCGTGACGGTCCCGCGCCACCGTGGACGCGCTGCCACGATGACTCTCCCCACCTGGTCGCCGGACGCGCACGCAGTCTCGCGCCCTTGTGCAGCGGAACGGCGCGTGCACCTGCGCACTGTCATGCGTCAGCACGGGGTTCGAAGCAGCGGAGCCATCGCGCTCGCCATGGCGAGCATCGTCTCGGTCGCCTGCAGCGGTCGCATCGGCGATCCCAACGCCGCCGGCGGTCTCGGCAAGCCCGGCACACCTGGCGGCGCTGCAGGCAGCGGCTCGAGCAAGAGCCCCGGCGCCGCGCGCGGCAACGGCGGGCTCCCCGCACTGCCCGACGGGAGCTTCAGCAGCAAGGCAACGCCACTCCGGCGCCTGACCTCGACGCAGCTCGACAACACGGTGCGCGCGCTGTTTCCCGGCGTCGCCCTGCCCGCCACGCTGTTTCCCAGCACCATCGCCGGCCGCGACTACACGACGTTCCCGCAGGCGACGGTCGTCACCGAGGACGTCGCCGAGAGCATGCGAAGCGCCGCGAGCGCCATCGCCAAGGCGGCGGCCGCCGACGTCAACAAGCTGATGGGCTGCGCCCCCGCGACCGCCGGCTGCGCCGACAAGCTCATCGGCGCGCTCGGCGAGAGCGCCTACCGCCGCCCGCTCACCGTCGAGGAGCACGACATCCTGCGCGCGCTGTGGGACAAGGACACGCAGGCCACGCCAGTGCAGCGCGCCCAGGCCGTCGTCGAAGCGATCTTGCAGTCGCCGCAGTTTCTCTACCTCGACGACAAGAGCGGCAAGGTCGACGCGAGCGATCCGACGCGCGTCACCCTCGACGGCTACGCGCTGGCGAGCCGCCTCGCCTACCTGCTGTGGAACAGCCCACCAGACGCCGCGCTGATCGCCAAGGCGCGCGCCGGCAAGCTCGCCTCCAGAGACGAGCTGCTCGCCGAAGCAAAACGCCTGCTCGCCGACCCGCGCGCGCACCCCGTCGTCGCCGCCTTTCACGTCGAATACCTCCAGCTGACCAAGCTCGACGCGGCGCAGCGCGACGCCGCGCTCTTTCCAAGCTTCGGCCCCGAGCTCGCCGCCTCGATGAAGAAGGCCTTCGAGCGCTTCGTCGAGCACGTCGTTTTCGACAGCAAGGGCACGCTCGCCGAGCTTCTCGAGAGCCGAGTCGCCTTCGTCAACGGCCGCTTGGCCGCGGTCTACGGCGTGTCGTCCAGCTCGAGCGGCGACGACGACTATCGCCAGGTGCAGCTGCCCCAAGGCGAGCGGGCTGGCATGCTCACGCGCGCCGCGTTTGCAGCCGCCCACGCCAACACGCGCGAGTCGGCGCCGGTGCACCGCGGCGCCGTCGTGCTCGAGCGGCTCTTCTGCCGCGAGCTCGAGCCGCCGCCCGGCGTCAACGCCACGCTGCCGCAGCTGCAAGACGGCGAGAGCCCGCGCGAGCGGCTGGCGCGCCATCGCGCCGACCCGGCCTGCTCTGCCTGCCACGACATGATCGATCCGGTCGGCTTCGCCTTCGAGTCCTTCGACGCCATCGGCAGCCATCGCATCGCCTACGCATCGCAGGTGCCGATCGACGCCAGCGGCGACGTGCCCGCGCTGGGCGTCAAGTTCGGCGACGGCGTCGAGCTCTCGGCTCAGCTCGCCAAGAGCGACATCGCCATGAGCTGCTACGCGGTGCACTGGCTGCGCTACGCGCTGGGCCGCCGGCTCGCACCCGACGACGACGACCTCGCCGCCACCGTGCAGCATCAGTTCATCAAGTCCGGTGGAAACATCCAGGCCCTGCTGCTGGCCATCGTCGGCAGCGACACTTTCCGCCAAAGGCCGGTCAACCCATGAGCGAGCGCAAGCCTCCATCGTTCGTGCGTCACTCGCGGCGCTTCTTTCTCGCCGGCGCGGCGGGCTTCGCCCTCGGTCTGCCGTTTCTCGAAGCGCTGGCCCCCAAGAAACAGGCGCTCGCCGCGCCGGGCGACAAACCCAAGCGCCTGATCGTCGTCGTGCACCGCCAAGGCACCGTGCTCAGCCAGTGGACGCCATCGGGCAGCGAGACCAGCTTCACGCTGCCCTCGCTGCTCGCACCGCTCGCGCCCTATCAGTCGAAGCTGCTCGTGGTCTCCGGCGTCGACAACAAGGCAGCGGCGGCTTGCCCGAGCGGCGACGGCCACCAGCGCGCCGGCGCCACGCTGCTCACCGCCGACAGCTACGACAGCAACATGGAGACGCGCGGGCCGTCCATCGACCAGCTCGTCGCCTCGCGCCTGCAAGGCAACCTGCCCTATCGCTCGATCAACGTCGCCGTCGGCCACGGCGGCGGCCTCTCCGGCGGCGCGCTCAAGTCGGGTTTCTTCTTCGTCGGCGCCAAGGACCCGGTGAGCAGCATCGCCGATCCAGCCGTGGTCTTCAGCTCGCTGTTCGCCGGCAAGGTCGGCCAGGTCGACCCGTCCATCGCACAGCAGCGCGTGCGCGACATCGCCGTGCTCGACGCCGTCGCCGACAACTTCAAGGCGTTTCGTGCGCGCCTCGGCAAAGATGATCAGCTGCGCCTCGACAACCACGCCGCCAAGATCGAAGCCATTCAAAAGCGCGTGGTCGCCGCCGGCTCGACGCAGGCCAAAAGCTGCGTCGCGCCCGCGCTCAATCTGCCGAGCGGCTACAACACACGCGACGAGGGATTCATCGCGCCGCTGCAGATGGACCTCGTCGCGTCCGCGCTGGCCTGCAACCTCGCGCGTGTCGCCACGGTGGTCTTCGATCAAGGCCACGCGCCCGAGTTCGCATGGCTCAACAGCGGCAGCAGCATCGTCCCGAGCAAGTACGACAACTGGCACATGATGGTGCACGACGGGCGCTCGCCGTCGCCCGAGCCCGCGCTCGTGCAGGGCTACCGCTGGTACAGCGAGTCGGTGGCGACGCTGCTCGGCGCGCTGCAAAGCTACGCCGACCCCGAGGAAGCCAACAAGACCCTGCTCGATACGTCGCTGGTGCTGTGGATCAGCAACTTCGGCGACGGCAACGGGCACAACACCCTCAAGCTGCCGATCGTCATCGCCGGCACCACCGGGTCACCGAGCGGCATGGGCCGCTACCTCGATCTCTCCAACAAGAAGGCCTGGACCGACAGCCAGTACAGCACCAGCCAGGTCTTCACCTCGCTGCTGCACGCCTTCGGCGGCAACGACGCCGGCTTTGGCAACACGTCGGTCGGTGGCAGCGGCGCGGTGCCCGGCATCGCATGACCTAGTTCATCTCGGCCACGATCGTGTGCAGCAGATTGGCGCCGAGCTCCTCGCGCGAGAGCCGCGCCCGCAGCGCCTTGCCGCGATCGAAGATGCGGAACGTGACCCCTGCGGCGCCCGCCGGCTCGATCGGCGAGAGCAGCCGCACCCAGTGCAGGTCGTGGCCCTGCGTGTTGCGGATGCCCTTCATGTGCATCAGCGCGTAGACCTCGTCGCCACGACCGAGCGCGCGGTTGATGCGCCCGATGTGGCGCGTGCCGCTGCGCAGGTAGCTGCGGTAGCTGCGCAGCGAGCGCGCCCCGGCGATCTCGACAGCCCAACGTTTGACGTCCGAGGGCAGGTTGATGGCCGAGACTCTGAAGCCCGACTGCCCCGCGAAGCGTGGCCGACCATAAGCGTTGCGCAGCGCCGAGAGCAGCATCCAATCGAACGTCTTGGCGCCCCCCGGCTCGGCGTCGAGCAGCCGCTTGCTTACGCGGCGCCGTCCCACGTGGCCACGCTCGAAGATGTCGCGCACCAGCTTGGCGAAGCGCAGCGGATCGCGCCGCGCCACGCCGTTGAGCACGCAGGCGCCGCCGCACAGATGAAGCGACGCCTGGTCGAGCGCGTCGGGGTTCTTGATCAGCTCGAGCGCTCGGTCGCGCACGTCACACCAGCGCACGTGCTTCCAGGCGCTGCGGCGTGGAGCGCGCGAAAGCAGCGTCAAAGCGCGCTCGCGCGAACCCAGCCGGCGGCGCGCCTGCGCCGGCCCGGCCAGCGCTAGCGGCAGCAGCAGCGGCAGTAAAAGCAGCAGCGATCTCATCGCTCCCCACGCATCGCCCCCCACGAGAGCAAGCGCGGCGCCAAGCGCGCTCGCCACTAACACGTCGTGATCACGTGCGCGTTGCGCTCGCGCCACGGCAAGCGAGCGCGCCGCTAGCGCGTGACGATCAGCGTCTGCCAGCTCGTGGTCAGCGGCAGCTTTTCGATGGTCAGCGCACCGTCGGGCCCCGCCTTGGCCGTGCCCGTGGTCGCACCGAACGTGTAGCTGACCTGCTCGCCCGGCAGCAGCGTGAAGCGCTGCACGCGGCGCAGCGTGACGTCCGCCCTCACGGGCAGCGTCTTGTCGAAGCGGTTGCCCTTGGTCGGATAGCCCGCCTTGGGCGCGTCGGCGCCGTTGCCGTCGAGCACCTCGAGCGGCAGCTCGAGCCGCTCCCAGGTGTCGACCGCCTTCGAGGCGTCCCAGCGCAGGAAGCGGTTGAACACGCCGGCGATCTCGCCGTTCCAGCCCGTGTCGCCGCCCACCGCGAGCTCGCCGGCGTAGCCCTCGTTGTCGCGCCACGGCTGCTTGCCGTTGGGCGAGCCGTCGCCGGGATCCTGGTCGGCCGAGCAGTGCGAGAAGGCCGCGTGCAGCACGCCGCGCTTCAAGAACGTCTGCGGGTCCTCGAGCCGGTTCCAGCCCCACTCCCACCAGATGTCGCCGATCACCGGATCGGGTGGACCATGGCCGCCTTCATCCCAGACCGCGAAGTGTCCCGGATGGTAGGTCTGCAGCGCCTGGTAGTAGCTGACCTTGGTCAGCGGGCTCGGCATCACGACGGCGCCGAAATGGATCAGCACGTCGTCGCGCCCGTGCTTGGTGTAGATGTGCTGGTCGCGCGCCTCGGGCGAGTCGCGCAGCACGCGCGTCAGATCCATGCGATCCCACACGCCCATGCCCTGATCGTCGGGCAGGTTGTCCTGCGGCGTGCCCCACAGCGTCGACAGCTGTGCGATGCGTAGTGGGCGGTGGTTGCGCGGGATCGCCTGGCCGATGATCGCGTCGATGTAGCAGAAGTGACGTGCCCACAGCAGGCCGATGGTCTTGGCGCCGGCGCCGCCCATGGAGCCGCCGCCGATGTAGACGCGATCGGGATCGGCGCCGGGATACGTCTTCAGCACCCACTCCACCAGCGCCAGCACGCGCCGCGCCGTGTAGGGCGGCACGGTGCCCTTGGTCGGCGTGCCGCCGGGCAGCTGATCGGAGTAGCCCCACCAATAGGTGTCCATCGAGTCGTGGGGGTAGATGCGGAACTCGCGGCCGTGGCCGGCGTCCGGTGGCCAGCCCGAAAAGCCATGCAGGTCGACGCGCACCGGGCGGCGGTCGGTCGCGCTGGCGCCCTTGGGCACGCTGATGCGCGCGTCGAAGGAGCGACCGGCGTAGCCCGGGCTGTCGAGCCAGCTGTCGGTGCCCTGCTTGAGCAGCATGCGACGGTGGTCGCCGTGGTCGGTCTCGCTGACGATGCTCGGCGCCGGCGGCTTGATCGTGTCGTTGACGGTGAGCGTGACCTTGCGCTCGACCTTGCCCGCCGCGTCGCGCGCGACGATGGTCAGCTCGTGCGTCTTTCCGCCCTGGATGAAGTCGGGGCGGAACGTCAGCTCGCGACGCGTCTCGTCGAAGCGCGCCCCCGGCGGCAGGCCGAGCACCTGTACGCGCACGGGCGGCGCGCCGCCGCTGACCTCGATGGCGAGTGTCAGCGCGCGCTCCTCGTCGACGCTTTGCGGGCCGGGGTCGCCGATGGTCAGCGGTCCGCCCGCGGAGTCGTCGCGCGCGCCGTCACCGCGGGGCAGGTCGAGCGTGTGGTCGGATGCGCCGCCGTCGCCCGGCGCGTCGCGGGCGCCATCGCGCGCGTCAGCCGCGCTCGTCGCGTCGCCGCAGCCGCTCAGCGGCAGCGCCGCCTGCGTGCCGAGCACGAGCAGCACCAGCAGCGCGAAAGACAGGGACGAAAGCGACGTACGACGAGACATCATCGAGGCGGATCTAACGCGGGCGCTACTGCGGAGCAACCTCGAGATTGACCCACGACGGCGCCACGCCGTTGTGCGTGTCGCGCTTGATGTGCTCCCAGTCCTTGGGCGTCGCGGTGAGCAGGATCAGGTCGAAGGGCTGCGTGATCTTGGTCAGCACCGAGCGCATGCCGACCTGGCTCGAGTCATGACCGTGCGGCGCGAAGCGCGGGTCTTTGGGGCTGCCCTTGTCGGCTTCCCACGACGCGCGGCCCCAGATCTGGCCCAGCGGATTGTTGGGATCGTTCTTCTTGGCGCGGCCGCCGGCCTCGCGCAGGTTGTGCGTGAGGAACGCCGCGCAGCTCCAGCCCTGCGTGCGCACCGAGCCGTTCTCTTTGTACCACTGGGCGCGATCACCCTGCGCGCGCACGACGTCGCCGGGGCCAGCGTAGAGGAACCACAGGCGCGGCTTGCTGCCGTGCGGCGTCTGGATCAGCTCCGTGCGGATGCGGCTGCCGTCGTGAAACGTGTGCGGCGTGGTGTCGAACTGGAAGGCCTGGTTCTTCGACTCGATGCCGGTCTTGCTGCGATGAACGATGAAGTACGGGTGACCGTTGGGAACCACCGACGCGCCGATGATCGGCACCTCGTGTCCCATCTTGGCGAGCTGGCCGAGCAGCTGCGGGTCGGTGTAGCAACCGATGCGAACGTTGTTGGGATCGATGCCGGCGAGCTTGGGAAACTGCTTGATCAGGCGGGCGATGGTCTCGGGATGCGCCTTGGGCAAGTGGGCGGCGTCCATATAGGGGCGCAGCACCCGCTGGCGATCCTTGGGCTGCATCCAGCGCTCGTGGTTGTAGACAAACTTGCCGCCCTCGGCGAGGGCGAGGCCGCTGAGCAGCAGCGCGGCGAGCAGAGCGAGGAGGCTGACGAGCGATTTCAGCTTGGTTCTGTTCATGGCGTGGCCTCGTCTTCCCCGCGGCGGCGACTGTGTCCGCTGCGGCGATGCATCTGCAGGCCTGGTGCCAGCTCCACCGTTGCGCGAAAGCAACGTATTCTGGCGCGGTTAGCTATCGATCGGAGGCCCTCTCCGGTTTTCGAACACCGGAGACCCAGTGGCGCCCGTGCCCACCATGTGACGACGGGAGTCAGCGTGTGACAGCCTGGCGCGCCGGCGGCACGGATGGCATCTGCTAGCCTCGATCAGGTGGGCACGCCAGCTTCGGTGCCATACCGCCGCGGCGGCAAGGGGATCTGCGCCGTCTGCAACGAGCTGTCGAGCGGCGCGCGCTGCCCGCGCTGCCGTGCTGCGCTATGCGACGAGCACGCTGACGGTCACGCGTTCTGCGAGGTGTGTCCGACGGTGGTGTTGTCGCGCTGGCGGGCGCTGCTCGTGCGCGCCAAACGCAGCCGTGGCACGTGGCTCACCCTCGCGGCCGCATTGGCGGCGGCGGGGAGCGCTGCGCTGCTCTGGTAAGGCGTGCGACGACGCGAGGGCGCCGAGGAACATCGCGCGGAGCCCTCGCGTACGAGGGTACAACTAGCGGAGTAGGTAAATACGCCGCGCGATCTGCTGGACCATCGGCTTGGCCCAAGCGTGGTTGCGCGGGCGCCACCACATGCGCACGTAGAAGTTGTTGTTGCTGCGGCGCGACGAGATGCCGATGACGGCGAAGAAGGCCGGGCGGCCTTCGGCGATGCCCTCACCGATGATCGTATGACGCCACGAGCCCCACTTCTTGACGCGCTTCTGGAAGAGGATGCGCTTACGCTGGATGATGCTGTAGGAGTTGTAGCCGTACATCGCGGCCTTCTTCGAGGTCGTCATGCGCGAGCGCCACGGCGCGACCTTGAGCACGATGCCGTGGCCCTTGGCGATGAAGTAGCTCGAGTTGCTCGAGGTGGGCTTCATCGAGTTGGGCAGCCACATACGGAAGCCGTACTTGGACCACTTCCAGTCCTTGGCCTCCGCGGGGGCGGGACCGCTGAAGTAGCAAAAGACCATCACTGCTGTCGCGAGCAACGGCACGAATCGAGACGGACGACGCATCCTCTCCTCCTCTGTCCGAAGTGTGTTACCTGACTATCATGCGAGCACCTCACGCCACAAGCCCTGTGGTCGACGGCCAGGCGCGCCCCTCTCGACGGCCTAGACGCGGGCGCTATTCAACGCGCTGGTCGACGGTCGCGCTGGTTGCGATCCTCGGCGCAGGCGCACCTACACATGCACACGCACGCAATCGTGGCGCGCTGATCGGCGATGCCGTACCAGACGTGACGATCCCCCTGCTGGTCGGCAAAGGCGCGCTGCGTGTGCGTGATGTCGGACAGCGCGTGGTGGTTAGCTTCTTCTCGCGCTACTGCCGCCCCTGCTTTCGCGAGCTGCCGATCCTCTATCGCGTGGTGCGCGCCGCCAACAAGGGGCGCGACGCCAAGCGCAAGATCGCCTTCATCGTCATCGCCGCCGACGGACAGCCGCCGCCCGCGTTTCTCAAACAGCTCGGCAACGACGCGCGCTGGCTGATCGATCACTCCGGCGTCGCCGCCGCCGCGTTTCGACCGCGCCGCTTCCCCTGCACGTACATCGCCAAGGACGGAAAGATCGCCAAGATCAACCGCGGCTTCGGCAGTGGATACGGCGCGCGCGTAGCGCGCTGGCTGAGCCAGGTGTTCCCGCGCGCGAAGAGAGCGCCCTAGAGAGCTGACCGTCTAGAAGCGCACCAGCGGCAGCGTGACCTTGCCCGGATCGAGGTTGCCGCTCGGCACCGAGCCGCCCGACGCCGCACCTGCGATGCCCGCCACGGTGCCGCCAACGACCACGGCGCCGATGATCGTCCAGAACCACCAGCGCTTGTAGATCGGCGCACCACCGCCGCCGCCGCCGCCGCCGTTGGTCGGGCGCGATGCGGCGACACGCAGCGTCAGCGGGCCGTCTCGCGTCCCCGCGTGTCCGAGCACCACGCCGCCCGCGCCACGCGCCTCGATGGTGTACGACAGCTCGTATCCGGCTTCGTCGCCGGGCAGGCGCAGCTTGGCGACGAAGCGCCGACCCGACGCGCCGCGCGCGCGCATGGGCAGCTCGCGAAAGGACAGCAGCGAGCCGCGCCGCCAGCGCAGCACCATGGTCTTGACCTGCGCCGCCGCGGCGCGCGGCACGAGCACCACGAAGCGCAGCGCCTGGCCGGCGCGTGCCGCCGTCGGCGTGACGTGCGACAGCTCGATGCGCTGGCCCGGCTTGTAGCCAGGCACGAACGAAGCCTTCACCGACTCGTAGAACTTGCGCAGCTTGGGCGAGCCGCTGGGGTCGCGCAGCTCGTGCTGCGGATCGAGCGAGAGCAGGTTCTCGAAGGCCTCGCGCGCCTTCTTGTTGTTGCCGAGGATCAGGTTGGAGAGCCCGAGCAGCTCGAAGGCGTCGACCTTCTGCTTGATCGACGCCGTCGCGCTGTGGGCGACGCGACGAAGCACGGGGATCGCCTTCTCGTATTCCTGCGTGCCGTAGAGCTTGCGCGCCTCGGCCAGCGACGATGCGGCGTCGGCGGCGCGCGCGGCGCGCGGGGCGGCGAGCACCAGCGCCAACAACAGGCTCAGCGGCAGCAGCAGCTCGAAGCGCGGCGCGTCACGTCTCACGGCGCACCCGCGGCGCTGTTCTTGACCTGCAGGTAGAGCTCCGTGCCGCCCGCGGTGCTCGACAGCACCACGTCGCGCGCGCCGTCGCCATTGAAGTCGACGAACACCATCTCGCGGCCGGCCGGCAGCGCGCTGCCGCTGGAGGCGTAGCCGCCCTTGACGTTGTCGAAGAGCACCACCGTGCTCGTCTTGCCGCTCGTCTCGGAGCGCAGCAGCACCAGATCGCGCGCGCAGTCGCCATCGATGTCGACGCCGTAGATGCGCGCCACGCCGGTGCCGTCGATGCCGGCGGGGAGCCCGACGGCGACGAGGTCGCCAGGAGCCCTCTGCGCGAAGACCGTCACGGCGCTGCCGTCGCTGGTCGCGATGTCGTCGAACCCGAGGCGCGTCGAGCGCACCACCGCCACCGCCACCGTGTCTTTGGCGTCGCCGATCTCGCGCTGGTTGCTCGCGCTGGAGAAATTGCCATCGCCGCCGACGTTGAGCAGCAGCAGGTCTTTCTGTCCGTTGCCGCGACCGAGCACCAGATCGACCGTGCGCCCCGAGCCCGCGGTGTCGTCGAAGAAGCCGGCGGCGATGCTGGTGATGTCCGAGAGCCCGGAAGGCTCGCGGGCGCTGTCGCGCGCGTAGCTGCCGTCGGAAGCGCCGAAGACGAGCGCCAGCTGTCCGGCCGAGATGAACGCCAGATCGGTCGTGCCGTCACCGTCGAGATCGCGCGCCACGCCGTCGAAGAAGCCGGCGCCCACCCCGACGCCCGCGCCCTTCTCGAAGAGCGCCCCGCCGCGGCTTTGCCACAGCTCCACGCCGCCGCTGGTGATGGCGGCGAAGTCGCGCGCGCAGACGCCGTCGGCGCTGCCCGCGTGCATATCGAAGGTCAGCAGTCGCGAGAGCTGAGCTCCCACCGTCGGCGTGTCGCCTTCGAGCGTGGCGACCACGTCGCTGCTGGCGAGGAAGGTGAAGCGCGGCACGTCGCCGCCGGAGAGCTGGCCGGCGAGCACCAGCGCGGCGTGGCCGGGGGCGGGCAGCGCGGCGATGGCCGTCGCCGTGTCGGGCTTGGTCACGCGGCGCGGCTGCTGATCGAACTGGCCCGTGCCGGGCGGCGACTGCGCGCTGCACTGACCGCCGACGGCGAGCTCGGTGGACGAGATCTCGCCGTCGACGAACTCCACCACGCGGCGCTCGAAGTGAAACAGCTCGCGCCGAAGCTCGGCGCCGACGATGACCTCGAAGCGATCGCTTGTCAGATCGCCTGGCTGCACCACCAACGTCTTGGCCTCGCCGCCCTGCGCGATCGGATACTGCCGCGCGAAGCTGGTGCTTCCCACCGGACCGACGGCGAGACAGAGACTGTCCATATCGTCGGGCACGCGCACGTTGAGGTTGAAGCGCAGCTCCACCGCCGTGTCGCCGCACGCGCCGAGCGTGCTCGCGAGCGCGAGCCCTAACGCCACGCGTGCTACTAATATGTTAGAATTCAACGCCCTTTTTGCCCGAATGGTCAGCGAGCCGGTCAGCGAGCTGGTCAGCGAGATCGCCGTGGACGACGGCTCCACGGCTAGGGACTCTGTCGATTCATGAGCAGCGGCATACCCTTCGGCAACTACCGGCTGATCCGCCGCCTCGCTCGCGGCGGTATGGCCGAGGTCTTTCTGGCCACGCAGAAGGGCCCCGAGGGGTTCGAGCGCACGGTAGCCGTCAAGCGCATCCTGCCGCATCTCGCCGATGTAACACAGTTTGTCGAGATGTTCATGGACGAGGCGCGGCTCGCCGCGCGCCTCAGTCACGGCAACGTAGCCCACATCTACGAGTTCGGTCGCGTCGAAGACTCCTATTTCATCGCCATGGAGTTCATCGACGGCATGGATCTCTCGGCGGTGATCCTCGAGGGACCGAAGCACCCGCTGCCCATCGAGCACGGCGCGCGCATCATCGCCGACGTCTGCGCCGCGCTCAATCACGCGCACGCGCTCAAGGGCCCCGACGGCAAGCAGCTCGGCATCGTCCACCGCGACATCTCGCCGCAGAACATCCTCGTCGCCTTCGACGGCACGGTGAAGGTCGTCGACTTCGGCATCGCCAAGGCCGCCTTTCACATCAACCGCACGCAGCCGGGCGTGGTGCGCGGCAAGTACACGTACATGTCCCCCGAGCAGGTCGAGGGCAAAAAGCTCGACGGCCGCAGCGACCTGTTCTGCGCCGGCATCGTGCTCTACGAGCTCGCCACCGGCGACGCGCTCTTTCCGCGCACCGACGCGATGAAGGCCATGCGTCAGATCCGCGCCGGCAAGGTGCCGCCGCCGCGACGGCGCGGCGAGAAGCTGCCCGAGCACCTCGAGCACATCGTGATGAAGGCGCTGGCGCGCAAGCGCGAGGATCGCTACGAGACCGGCGCCGAGATGCAGCTCGAGCTGGAAGAGTTTCTGCGCCTCTCGAAGACGACGTCGAACACGATCCTGCTCGGCAAGTACTTCAACGAGCGCTACCGCCAGTTTCACCCCGAGCCGATCATCACCGGCTCGCAGGCCGGCCGCGAAGGCACCAAAGCCGTCGGCGACGACGGCCCGCCCGGCACGCGCGCGGTCGAAGGCGAAAAGCCAGGCACGCGACCGGTGGCTGCCGTCGCGCCGTCGGCCTCGCCGGCGGGCACCGACAAGGTCGCCGGCCTGGCGCGAGAGCACGACGACGACGGCTCGTCCACCGACCCCACGCTGGTGGCCGGCGGCGGCGAGCGCGACACCGACGAAGACGGCGTGGCCGTCACGCCCGAAGTGGGCATGCCGCGCACCACCGGCCCGCACACCACCGGCCTCACCTCCGCGCCCGAGATCGTCGCCTCGCGCTCGATGTCCATGGCGCACGAGGACGAGGATGGCTTCATCGAGCCGCCCGACCTCACCGGCGAGCTGTCGGTGGAGGATCTGCGCGCGCCGCAGCGCAACGCGCTGGCGCCCGAGGAGGAATCCACCGTCGGCGAGCTCTACGCCACGCACATCGTGACGAGCCCATCGCTGCCGCTCGAGCGCTCGGTGATCACCGCCAAGGGTTACGAAGAAGAGACGGTGGCGGCCAAGCCAGCGACGATGGCGCCCACGCCACGCTCGCGACCAGCCGGCAGCGGCAGCGGCGGCGGCGCGGGTGTGGGCGGCGTGATGGGCGAAGCGGCCACCGTCGAAGACCGCAGCTCGGCGGCGGCCGTGCGGCGCGCGCGCCAGCGCTCGCGCGAGCTCGCCGAGCTCGAGATGGCGCGCACCGTCGCGGCGCCGGACGACAGCGATCCCAGCATCGGCGAGACGCGCATCGATCGCCGCAACCACACCGGCCCGATGGGGCGCGACGCGCTGAGCGACCAGCGGCCGGCGGTCGGTCCCATCGCACCCGTCGACTCGGACGTCATCGAGCGCGAGACCAACATCATCGACGTCGCGCGCTACGACGCGCCGGCTCCAGCGGGCGTGCCGCTGCACGCGGCGCGCACGGGCGCCGTGGAGCGCACCGACGCGTCGGCGCGGCGCGGAAATCGGCGCGCGGTGGTGATCGGCGTGGTGCTCGGGCTGCTCGCCGTGGCCGGCGGCGTGGGTGGCTACATCCTCGCGGCGCCCGACCCGCCGCGCGGCGGCGGCAGCAGCGGCGACGGCACGGCGTCGGCGAACAGCATCGCGGCGCTAGGCAGCGCCAGCGGCGGCAGCGGTGACCAGAGGGGCGGCAGCGGCAACACGCTCGCCGGCAGCGGCAGCGGTGTCGCCCTCGCCAGCGCGGGCAGCGCGGCGGCGGTGGGCAGCGGCAGCGCCGCCGAAGCGACGGCGCGCCTGCAGCTCAACACCGTGCCAGGCGGCGCGACGGTGAGCGTCAACGGCCGCGAGCTCGCCGGCCGCACGCCGATGCTGATCGAGGTCAGCGCCGGTCGCTACACGGTGCGCGTCAGGCTCGCCGGACATCTCGACTCCGAACGCGACGTCGTCGCGCGCGCCGGCGACAAGCTCACCGAGACGTTTCGCCTGCAGGCGCGTGAAGACGCGACGAACGCAAACGCCGGCAGCGGCGGCGCGAGCGGCAGCGGCAGC
>JAGQIK010000081.1 GCA_020431405.1 Myxococcales bacterium | reverse complement strand
GCCGCGCGAAAGCGCCCGCCAATCACTCGCCTCGACGATGAGGTGCAGGTGGTTGCTCTGGATGCTGAAGTGCACGAGGCGAAAGTCCTCGCGTCGGGCGCCCAGCCACAGCGCGATAGCGACCTTTCGCGCTATCTCACCCGTCCGCAAACTGGGCACGTCCTCGTGCACCTTCGCCGTCACATGCACGGCCGCGCGCCGCGAAAAGCGCTCGCGCGCCACCTTCTGCTCCGCCCCAGGCTTACGCGGCCGCCCAGCCCCTGGTCGCCATCCGCCCCACGTGGCTGCCGGTTTGCGCCTCAGCTCGAGTTGGCGAGGCTTGCGGCGTTTTGGTGTCGAAATAGCCATCTAGATATCCGCTGGCTTATCTTTAAACACTGCATGAGTCAACAAATAACAGATGCAAGGAAGGGTTTTCCAACGCTGCACAGGCGCAGAACGCCCCGATTCCTGCAACTCGGCCCGCAGCGCCAAGACGACAGTCCATCAGCGCCGCGCCCCAACGCCCGCGTCCACGCAAAGGCCCCGAGGCGTCTCGCCACGGCCTGCAAAAGGCACGCTCGCAGTGCCTCCCACGCCCGCCAACCAGGCCAAACGCCCGCAGGCCGCCAGCCTTCCCCCTCCGTCATCAGCCCAGCCGCGCCCGAACGCGCCCCAACCACCAACGCAGGAGGCGTCCTCCCACGCTCGCGCCCCCTCGACGCGCCCCCGGCGTTCAGCGGACTGGAACGGTTTTCGGGAGCGGCGTGCGCCGCGGCTCCGCCTAGATCACACCGCCCGATCGCAGCTTCGCCAGCGCGTCCGCCCCGAGCCCGAGGCGCTCGCCGTAGATCGCGTCGTTGTCGGCGCCTAGCGCGCGTCCGGCCCAGCGTACGCCGCCTGGCGTGTCCGAGAGCTTGAACATTGGCCCCGGCATGCGCACGGTGCCGAGCTCGTCGTCTTCGACGGCGACGATGCTGCCGCGCGCGCGGTATTGCGCGTCGTTCATCACTTGCTCGACGTTGTTGACGGGCGCTACGGCGGCCTGTGCCGCTTCGAATGCGGAGATGACTTGGTCGAGATCGTGCTGGCCGATCCAGCCGCTGACGTGTGCGTCGAGCAGGTCGGCGCGCTTGGCGCGTTCGCGGCCCGAGCCGAACCAGGGCTCGTCGATGACCTCGGGGTGGCCCACGAGGCGCATGACGCGTTCGGCGATGGCCTGGGCGCTGGTCGAGACGGCGACCCAGCTGCCGTCTTTGCACTGGTAGATGTTGCGCGGCGCGTTGTGCAGCGAGCGGTTGCCTTCGCGCTCGGGGATGATGCCGAGCTGGTCGTAGAAGGTTGGCTGTGGACCGAGGACGCCGAGGATCGGATCGATTAGCGCCAGGTCCACGACCTGACCGCGGCCTGCCTGCGCGTTGTCGGCCGCAGCGCCGACGTCGCGTCGATAGAGCGCCATCATCACCGCGCCGACGCCGGCGAGCGCTGCCACGCCGTCGGCGAAGCCGAAAGGCGGCAGCGTTGGCGGACCGTCGGGCTGACCGTTGAGAAACGCGAAGCCGCTCATGGACTCGGCGAGCGTGCCGAAGCCGGGGCGCGAGGCGTAGGGGCCGCTCTGGCCAAAGCCTGTCACGCGCACGACGATCAAGCGCGGGTTGCGCGCGAGCAGCTGCTCGGGGCCGATGCCCCAGCGTTCGAGCGTGCCCGGGCGGAAGTTTTCGATCAACACGTCGGCGTCGGCGACGAGCCGCGCGAGCAGCTCGGCGCCTTGCGGCTTGCTCAGGTTGAGCGTCACCGCGTGCTTGTTGCGGCCGAGCGCCTTCCACCACAGCGGCACGCCATCCTTGCTGTAGCCGTGCGTGCGCACCGGGTCGCCGCGCGGGTGCTCGACCTTGATCACGTCGGCGCCGTGATCACCGAGCACCGTCGCGATCATCGGCCCGGCGAACAACGTCGCCACATCGACGACCTTCAGTCCGGCTAGCGAGCTCATCGAAACACTCCCTGTTGGCCGGTGCCCGCGACGAGCGCCAGCAGGCGCGCCCCGGCCATCAGCGCTTCGCTGTCGTGCTCCACGTGGGCCCAAGTCAGCCGCAGCTCGCCGCTGGGGCTCTGCTCGAGGGTTGCCTCGCGCAAAGCCGGCGTGAACGCCGCGGCGTCGGGCGGCAGGTAGCCCTCGGGGACATCGCCGCGCACCTGCCCAGCATTGATCGTAAACGACAGCGCTCGCTCGATCGGTCGCGCCACCTGCGTGCTTGCGCGCGTGCCGACCCAGTGCGAAGGCTGGATCACGGGACGGATCTCGACCTGCGTCGCCTGCAGCACCACGCGCGCGTGGGGCGCGACCCGCGCCTGCCACGGTCCGGTCGCCTTGCTGTAGGTGGCACCTGGCAGCGCGCGCAGCGCCGAGGCGCCGAAGAGGTCGGCGTTGGCGATGCTCGCCACGAGCTCGATGCCGGCGTCGATGCGCGAGCCGTCGACCCACGAGCCGAGACCGTAGAGCGTGATCTCGTCGCCGTCGCTGCTGATGTGGCAGTCCTGGAAGTTGACCAGCATCAGCTGCTTGGCCTCGGGCGACCAGGCGATGCGCGTCGCGTCGGGGTTGTTGCACTTGACCATGAAGACGCGGTCGAAGTCGGGGTCGCCGCCGAGCTCGACATCCTGCGTGCCGAGCGCCTTGCCGAGCTTGGAGAGCACGCCCTCGCGATAGACCTTGAACACCGGCCCCGCCGGCAGCGGGAAGTGGGCGCGAAAGCGTGTATAGGTGGTGCTGCTCTTGCCGGTGCTGACGACGTAGGTGTCGCACAGCACGCGCGCCTCGCCGACGTCGACCTCGATGCGGTGCGGCTTGCGCTTGAAGATGCTGCCCGACGGCTCGAGAAACTCGCCGCCGCGCGCCTCGGCGATGCCTCGCCACACCGCCAGCCGCTGCTTCTCGCGTTTGTGGGCCCAGACCAGCACGCCGACGACACCGCCGCCGAGGGCTAGCCCGATGAGCACTACTGGTATGGCTTCCATCGCGTATTTGTCTCGCAGGGCTGTCGGGCCCGGGAATTACGCTCCCGCTCCGCGCTGCGCTATCCTATCGGATGAGGCCATGAGCGACGAGCGCCACAAACGCCCCAAGCGCCCCACCGGGGAGAGCTTCGAAGATCCCACCGAGACCCTGGCGGGCGACGAGATCGCCAGTGGTCTGGTCTCCAAGCGGCAGCAAGCCTACCTGATCGTCGTTTCTGGCGGACGGGTGGGTGAGATGGTGCGCGTCGACGAGCGGCTGGTCATCGGCCGCGCCATCGACGTCGACTTTCGCGTCGACGACGCCGGCGTCTCCAAGCGTCACGTCGAGATCTGCAAGACCGACACGGGCATGGAAGTGCGCGATCTGGGCAGCCGCAATGGGACGTTTCTCAACGGCGAGCGCCTCGAGCGGCAGCAGCTTCGCGACGGCGACAAGATCTACTTCGGCTCGACCACGATCCTCAAGTTCTCGCTGGCCGACGAGCTCGACGAGTCGTTTCAAAAGCACATGTTCGACGCCGCGCTGCGCGACGGGCTGACGAGCCTGTTCAACCGGCGCTACCTCGAAGACCAGCTCGAGGTCGAGGTCAGCTACGCGCTGCGCCACGTGATCCCGCTCAGCTTGGTGATGATCGACGTCGACCACTTCAAAGACGTCAACGACACCTATGGCCATCCGGTGGGCGACCGCGTGTTGCGCGCTATTGCAGACTGTCTGCGCGGCGCCATCCGGCGCGAGGACCTCGCTACGCGCTATGGCGGTGAAGAGTTTGCGCTCGTCTGCCGCGCGACACCCGCGGAGGTGGCGACGATGGTCGCCGACCGCATCCGCAGCACGCTGGCGCGCGGTCCGCTGTTGCCCGACATCCCCGAGCTGCACCTGACCGTCAGCGCTGGCGTGGCGGCGCTGCCCGGCCACGAGCTGCGCAGCGCGGACGAGCTCGTCGCCGCCGCCGACGCGGCGCTCTATCGCGCCAAGGATGCCGGTCGCGACTGTGTTCGCTGTCACGGCGTCGACGACAAGGGCTGAGAGCCAGGTATTTCCCGCGTGTGTGTCTTTGTGGCCCGCAAAGCGGGTCACTTTGCAACGCAATCGCTCGCTGAAAATCTGGCAATATGCGCACCATGCCTGGCGAGGAGCGATCCGAGGTCGAGGTACTGCGCGCGCGAGTGGCCGAGCTGGAAGCGCAGCTCGCACGCGAACGAGAGCACGCCGCGCTCTCCCAACAGCTCGTCGAGCGCGCACCGATCGCGATCCAGTGCTACGACGCGGACGGCTACACCAACCTGATGAACGGCGCCATGCAGCGCTTGATCGGGCTGCCTGACCGCGAGTCGGTCTACGGCCGCTTCAACGTGCTCGAGGACGAGCAGATGCGCGCGCAGGGCATCAGCGCGCTGTTCGAGCGCGCCTACTCCGGCGAGCTGGTGGAAGTGCCGGAGGTGAAGGTCGACTTCGCCGGTTTCGACGAAGGCTACGGCCATCAGCAGCGCGCGACGCACTGGCTGCACGAAGTGATCTTCCCGCTGATGGACGACGGCGGCGGCGTGCAGGGCACCGCCTGCTTCATGTGGGATGTGACCCGCCGGCGCGAGACCGAAGAGGCGCTGCTCGCGGCACAGCGGCACCAGCACCTCGCGCTGCTCGCTGGCGGCGTGGCGCATGACTTCAACAACCTGCTGACCGTGATACTCGGGCTTGCCAGCCTCGGTCTGCTCGAGACCGACCGCGCGCGCATGCAGCGCTGCTTCGAGGACCTGCAGCATGCCGCCGAGCAGGCCTCGACGCTCACGCGGCAGCTGCTGGCCTACGCCGGCAAAGGGCGCTTCGTAGTGCGCCCCGTGGACGTGGCGCAGATGGTGCGCGACATGCGGCGCCTGCTCGGCGTGATCCTGCCCAGCAACGTCGCCTTGCGCATCGATGTCGAAGAGGGCGGCGTGGTCAACGCCGACGAGACGCAGCTTCACCAGACGGTGATGAACGTGGTGCGCAACGCCATCGAGGCCATCGGCGACGAGCCGGGCACCGTGACGGTGGCGACGTCGACAGTAGACGCCGACGACAGCTACCTGGCGACGGCGCTCGGAGCCAACGAGCTGGTCGCGGGGCGCTACGTCTGCGTCGAGATCTCCGACACGGGTTGCGGCATGGACGACGAGACGCTGGGCAACATCTTCGACCCGTTCTTCACGCGCAAAGATCGCGGCCACGGTCTCGGGCTCTCGGCCACGCTCGGCATCGTGCGCTCGCACGGCGGCGCGATCCGCGTCTACTCGGAGCTCGGCAGGGGCACGACGATCAAGATCCTGCTGCCCGCTGGCGAAGGCGACGCGGCCGAGCCGAAGACGCTGCCGGTGGATCCGGTGCCCGTGCTGCGCAAGCGGCGCGTGCTGGTGGTCGATGACGAGCCGATGATCGTCAACGTCGTGCAGCAGATCTTCAACACCCTCGGCTGGGACGTGCTCACCGCGAGCAATGGCGCCGAAGCGGTCGCGAAATACGACGCACACGACGAGCACATCGACTTGGTGCTGCTCGACATGACCATGCCCGTGATGGGCGGTGCCGAGGCATTCCGCGAGCTGCGCCGCATCGATCCCGGCGTGCGCGTCCTGCTGACCAGCGGCTACAACGAGCAGGACACCACGTCGCGTTTTGCCGGCAAAGGTCTAGCCGGCTTTTTACAGAAGCCCTATCGCGCCAGCGCGGTGGTAGAGAAGCTCAAGCAGCTCTTCCCGGCCGAAGAGGAATAGCGCGCGCGCCCCAGCTCACGGCTTTGGGTGCGCCAAGAGCCAGCGCCAGGTGCGCTCGGCGAAGCGCGGCAGGCGGCGCGCGGTGTGGTCGCCGCCGCGCACGGTCCACAGCGTGGCGTCCACGCGCGGCGCGCACGAGGCGACGCTGCGGGCGGTGATATGCAGCGCCAGCGTGCTCGGCTCGCCGAGCGTGCCCTTGCAGCCGAGCAGATCGCCCCACATGGACAGCGCGCCGACGGCGCCAGGCAGCGCGGCGACGCGGCCGAGCGGACGGCCGACCCGCTTCGGCGTGTAGGGCACTACGGGGTCGGCGTCGCCGTGGATCTGCAGAACGCTCAGGGCGCCGCGCCGCGGCGCGCAGCCGGCGCGGTGGGTCGAGCCAGCGAAGCTGACGACGGCGGCGAGCAGGTCGGAGGCGAAGCAGGCGAGGCGATAGGCCATGTTGCCGCCGTTGCTGTGGCCGACAGCGTAGATGCGGCGGCGGTCCACGGGATAGGTGGCGATCACGCGCTCGAGCAGCGAGCGCAGATAGCGCGCGTCGTCGTCGCCTTTGCCCCCGTCGAAGAAGTCGCAGCACAGCGGGTCGGCGCGCCAGAAGCGCCGCCGCACGCGGTTGAAGCGTCCATCGGGCGCGAGCAGCAGCAGCGGCGCGCGCTCGACGAGCGCGGCGTAGCCAAGACCGCGCGCCACGCCGGCGCCGCTCGCGCCGTAGCCGTGCAGCATCAGCACGAGCGGGTAGCGGCGCGTGCCCGCGCGTCCTTCGCGCAGCGCCCGCGGCGCGTAGACGCGCGTGGGTCTCTCCGCTCCGACCACGGCCGGCATCGCCCACGTCGTGCCGGTGCCGGTGCCCGTGCCCGTGCCGCTAGGCGTGTCCGTGCCCGTACCCGTGCCCGTGCCTGACGCCGCGCTCGTGCCCGGCGCTGTGCTCTTGCTCGCGCCCATCGGCGACGCGTCGCTCTTGCAGCTCAACAACAACAACAGCGCCGCGAAGATGATCGCGGTGCGGCCGATCAACCGCCGTGCTGGCGCATGCGCCAGTCCTTGGGACGTACGAGATCGAATGTGAACGTCAGCGTGACCTTGCTCTGCGGCGCCACGCGCCCGCGCCAGCGAACACGCCCGTCGGCGTCGGGCTTCGAGAAGCCGCTCGCCGAGTCGAAACGCTTGACCTCGACCTTGCGCGCGCGCGGCAGCACCAGCGGCACCTGGTCGACGACCTGTGCCTCGATGGCGTAGCCGTGGTGGTTGGCGACCTCGATGGTGACCGTGTAGCGCGTGACGTCGTCCTTGAAGATCAGGCCTTTGATCACGGTCTTCTGCTTGGTGTAGCGGCTGACCTTGACGCCGTCGTCCACGCCGAGCGGCAGCTCGAGCTTGGCACCAGGAAGCGACGTGTTGATCCAGGTGCGGCCGGTGAACATGAAGCGGTTGCTCGCCGCGGCGGCGAAGAGGTTGGCGTGGCCGCGCAGAATCGGGCGACCGGTGCTGTTGGTCAGCGTGCCCACGAGGTAGGCCAGCTTGGAGCGACCAGGCACGATGCGATGCAGAGGGCGCACGGCGAGCTGCTGCTCGAGGATCGGGATGCGCCGCTCCTTGCCGCTCGCCGACACGTCGTGTGTGCCCGGCGCGTAGAGCGTGTAGCGATAGCCTTTGGCGGCCGCGGCGGGTAGATCACGATGCAGCGGCGTCGGGCGGTAGCCGGTGTCGGTCCACGGCACGCTCTCGCGCGGCTTGCGACGACGGCTGAAGCGCACGCCGAAGCTGGCGCCGCCGGTAGCCGGCGCGTCGGCCAGCACCTGCACGCGCGATACCGAACGTTGGGCGCGCGGCGCGTACGACGCTTTGGCCGGCGGTGCCGGCGGTGGCGGCGCGCTCGCCCGCGGCGTGGACACCGGCTCGGGCTGGCTCTTGGCCTCCTCCACCTTCTTTTTCTCCTTGGCCTCTCCCCGGTCTTCGTCGTCGTCGCTGTCGAGCAAGCCATCCTTGGCCGTGTCGCGCTTTTTCGCCAGCGACTTGGTGCGCCCTAAGTACGCCGCGTCAGCGCCGACGCAGTTGCGCGCCTCGACGAGCAGCCGCCCAGCGCGTCGTACGATGATGTAGCGGATGCGCGCGCGCCGCGGCCAGCGGCGCAGCATGTTGCCGAACGCGCGCAGCGTGCGGCGCTTGGAACGCACGCAGTTGAGGCGCACGATGTCGCGCGCGCGGTACGCGGCGCGCTCGAGCGCGACGACCTGCCGCGTGATGTTCGCCAGGTAGCGTGCGGTGCCGCGACGTTGATCGTGGCGGCGCTGCAGGTCGTAGTAGCGCTCGCTGTACGAGACGTGCGGCCGGCCGCCGAGACTGCCGCGGTGGAAACGATGTCTTCCGCGCGGCAGATGCACTACCGGCGGCGTCGGTTTGCCGGCCAGCCGCTGCAGCTGCTGCAGCAGCAGGTCGGGCGGCGGCGGCGGCGGCGGCGCGCGCCAGCGCCGCGCGGACGGCTCGAGGCGTGGCCGCGGCCGCGGGTGAAAGTCGCGCTTGCGCCCGATGGTCCACGTCTTGAGCTCGGGGATCGCCAGCAGCTGCAGCGCGCGGCCGGTGGAGAAGCGCAGGCGCGCCGACTTCCAGTCCTCGCCGGTCTCCTGCTTGACCATCGCGTAGTAGGTCGCCTTGACCGCGCGCGCCTTGGGCAGATAGCGCAGGTCGTACGACGGCATCCAGCGCGAGTCGCTGACGAGATACGACAGCTCGAGGCCGTGCTTGCCGACGGCGCCGCGCAGCGTGACGAAGACGCGCAGCGCCGTCTTGCGCAGCACCTCGCGCTGCAGCTCCTTGCCCTCGACGCGCAGCTTGTGCAGCTCGCGCCGCAGCAGGCGCCGCTTCTCGCTCAGCGCGAGCAGGTCTTTGCGCAGCGTGGCAGCGCGCGTGCCGGTCCAGTCGAGGATGCGCTGCCAGGCGCGCACGTGAAGCCCCACCGGCCCGGTGAGGCGGCGTCGCTGCGCGAGCGAGTCGATGTCGGCGACGCCGAGGCCGTCGACAAAAGAGAGCTGCTTTTGCATGAGCGCGCGGCGATCGTCGAGCGCGCGCTGCTGCGAGAGCAGCGCCTCGAGCCGTTTGATCAGCGCTTCGGTCTTCTTCTGGCGCGGCAGCATCGGCCGCACGCGATGCGTCTCGACGCGCACCACCCGCGCGCCCTGGCTCTTGCTCTGCACGCGCAAGCTGCTGCGTCGCGCCGCCTCGGGCAGATCCACCAACGCGAAGCGCGTCTCCGTATCGGCCTGAGTCAAGCGCACCCAGCTCTTGCGATACACGCGCGCGTACTGGCTGAACACCCGCACGCGATCGACCTTGGCCCCCACCGGCGGCATCGCCGCGGCGGACAAAGGCGCCGCCTCCACGCGCCCCGCCACCAGCAACAACGCGACACACGCCAAACCGCGCAGCGAGCGAAGCGAGCGAGCACGCCCCCCCGAGGCCCGAGGCCCGAGGCCCGAGGCCCGCCTAGTAGCCATGAACCACATAGCTCTTGGGCAGCGAGATCGTGTAGCCGATCTTGATCGTCGTCTGACTGCGCGGCGACAGCGTCACCGTCCAGCGCACGATGCCGTCTTCCTTGCTGACCTTG
>JAGQIK010000653.1 GCA_020431405.1 Myxococcales bacterium | reverse complement strand
TACGCCAGCATCAGACCGACAAAGCCCGAAGTGGCGAGTGTGTGCCACAACTCTCAGATGGGATCAAGAGGTAGGGTTTCGAAAACTTGGCCTACATGATCGCGCGCTTGGGCTGCGGCTGGGAGGCGGGTGCCTTGGGCAGCGGCGGCTTCTCGTCCTCGGGCATGGTTCCCTTGGGCGGCAGCATCTGGATCGCCTTCTCGGGCGTCGCCGCGAGCAGGTCTCGCAGTCGGCGCAGCTGGTAACGGCTCTTACGAACCCAGTCGCCGTGCAAACCGACGCGCTCGGCCATCGACACGTTGCGCTCGAAGACGCGGATCGACTTGTGAAGTAGGGGTTTTATGCGCCGATGGAGCTCTTCGAGATAGACGCGCGCGAGCTCGCGGCGGGTCTGGTCGACGGTCAGCTTCTCGCGTGATGCATGTACTTTCGCGAGCTTGGTGAAGCGTGGGAGCGCCGCCATCAGCGCGCGGTAGAGCTCCTGGTAGAGCGCGCCGAGCTGGAAGCCCGCGGCGCTGGCCCAGTGTGGGTTGCGGATGGCGATGGCGCGCATGTAGCGGCGCTGCGCCGAAAAGAGCATCAGCGACTTGGCCTCGAGCTGCGGCCCCATCTTGTCGCCGGCGACCAGGGGCAGCTTGCGAAAGGAGACATGGTAGGTGGCGGCGAGGTAGTAGTGCGCCATGGCGAGATAGAAGTCGCCGTCGAGGCGCTCTTTCATCGCGGTGTGGACGGCGAGTGCCTGCTTGAAGGCGCGGCGGGCTTTGCGATGGTCGCCGAGGCGAAAGAGCGCCAGGCCGCGGCGCGCCTCGGCCTCGATGCGCTCGTCGTCGTGCAGCTTGGCGTGGGTCACGAGCTTGGCGAGCGTTCGAGCGGACGCGGCGTAGTCGCGCAGCTCGGCCTGGGCGGCGGCGAGGCGAAAGCCGGCGTCGACGGCGTCGCGTTGGGCGAAGAAGCGATCGAGCACGCGCTGATAGCGACGGGCAGCGAGGCGCCACTTGCCGAGCTTCTCGCAGGCGAGGCCGCCGTTGTAGAGCGCGGCGAGCGTGTAGGGCGAGCCGGCAAACTGCGTGACCACGCGATCGTAGAGCGCGAGGGCGCGGGCGTGCTTCTTGTGCGAGAGCGCCTCACCGGCCGCTTCGAATGTGCTCTTGGCGGTGGCGATGTCGATGCGGGTGCGACCATCCGCTGTGGTCTTGGCGACGAAGTGGATCGGGTCTGCGGTGATGCGCGGCTTGGCGCAGGCGACGAGCAGCAGCGAGAGGGTCGCGGCGGCGGCGGCGGCGGTGGCGGCGGGGCGAGCGATCATGGGCAGCTCCGGGGAACGGCTAGTATGACAGCCCGTGACGACGCGAGTTCCCTAGCGCTCGTAGAAGATGCAGTCGTCAGAGAGGTCGCTCAGTTGATCTAGGTCGCACGGATCGTGGTGACGGAAATCGTACAGAGCGGTCCCGTTCTGCGTACACGTGCAGCCGAAGCTCGTTCGCGGCTGCTCGCCGTCATCGACGCACGACAGCTCGGCGTTCCACGTGGCGTTGCCGTTTTCCGCCGTGACGTGGCGCTCGACGGGCTCGACCTCCTGGCATGTGTAGCTGATGCGGCAGCTGTGGCGACCGCTTAGAAGATCGGGAAGCACGCGACTGTCGACGAATCCGCAGCTGAGCCTGAACTCGGGCTCGTAGCTCGTTCCGCAGCCGCACAGCGCAGCGACAGCGGCCAACGCGATACAC
>JAGQIK010000652.1 GCA_020431405.1 Myxococcales bacterium | reverse complement strand
GCAACGCCCCTCGAAAGGAGACTCTCTGATGCGAAGCTCACTACACAGACTCGACGCCTACGCCATCGGCCGGCAGTTCCTCGTCGAGCTCGACAAGGCCTTGGTCAACGCGCCGCGAAGCCGCGATGTCACACAGGCCAAGGACGCCGCGGCTTCGGTGCTGCGAAACATCGCCGAGGCCAACGTTACCGGGGGCCCTGATCGGGCCAGGCGCTTTCAGATCGCCCTCAACGAGGCGAGCGAGTGCACCGCCTGTCTCGAGATCCTCGAGCTGCGCGGCGTCCTCTCCGGTGAGCCGCTCGATGGGCTCTACGGGCTGAATGATCGCCAGCGTGCCACGCTCTGGCCGCTCAGCCGCAAGCGCTAGGCTGCGGCAAAGCGGCGGCCCGCGGGTCGCCGCTGCCCGACTCCGGACCCGAAACCGAAACCGAAGCCGAAGCCGAAGCCGAAGCCGAAACCGAAGGCCGAATCCGAATCCGAAACCGAAACCGAAACCGAATCCGGTCTCGGTGGACGGCGCGGCTAGCGGCGGGCTTCGAGCACGAGGCCTTTGTAGTCGGCGCTGAAGTCGGCGCGTTCGAAGGCGCGGCCGAAGGAGGAGCTGCGGGCTGGCTCGCCGTCGATGGTCTCGACGCGCAGGTAGCGACCCTTGCTGCGCGCGGCGACTTGGCGCAGGGCCGAGGCGGCGGCGACGAGGGTGTCGGTGTCGTCGGCGGCGGGGAAGGTCAGGGCGCGGCGGCCGCCGCGATCGAGGTAGAGCACGGGCGTGCCGTCGACGAGCACCACCGAGGCGCCGGGGACGCGGCGTGCGGGTGCGGCGCCTTGCTGCGGCCCTTCGCTCTCGCGGGCCGGCCAGGGCAGCAGCGCGCCGAAGGGGTTGGCGGGATCGGTGGCGGCGAGCACCAGCGTCTGCCGTTCGTCGGGCGGCGTGCGCGCGGCGCGCAGACGATCGACGGCGCCGGGGAACGCGAACTGCGCGCCCGACAGGCCGGCGGCAAAATAGCCGCGGCGCGCCTTGCCGGCTTCTTCCATGGCGCGCAGCACGGGATAGATCGCGGCGAAACCGCCGGGCAGCGCCTCGGCGATGGCGGCCTCGCGGCTGGCGATGCCGTAGCGCTCGAGCAGCATCAGCGCGCGCGCGTGGGCGCGCTCGGTGTCGCTGGGGCGCGGCGCGAGCAACGTGGCGGTGAGCGACCAGCGCCCGGCGGCTGAGGGTGGCAGGTTGCCGCCGCGCCGTGACGGGCGACCGCTGCTGCTGCTGCTCGAGCGGCGCTTGCTGCCCAGCGCGCGCAGCGCCTGAAACGTGTCGTTGGTGACGATACCGGCCCAGACGAGATCCCACAGCGCGTGCTCGATCTCGTCGAGGTCGGGGGGGCGCTCGCCTTCCGCTGCATCCGCGCGCGCGGCGGCGACCAGCTCGCTGAAGAACGAGGCGCCGCGCTGATCGAGGTGCGCGGCGATGCGGCGGTGCACCGGCGTGACGTCGGCTAGCGTGTCCTCTAGCGCCGGCGGATCGTCGCAGAGCAGCGCGGCGCGCTCGCGCCGGTAGAGCGCCACGCGGCCGTCGTTGCCGCTCAGGGCCCCCCTTCCAATCTGGCCGCGGCCGATCCAGACGATCTCGCCGAGGGCACCGAGCTCGTCGAGCATGCGCGGCGCGAAGGCGGCGACACGCGCGGGCAGCACGTTGCGCTCGAGCTCGGCAAAGGAGAGCGCCACGCCTTCGAGCTGCTCGATGGCCTCGGAGAGTGTCGGGGCGCCGTGGTCGCGGCTCGCCACCGTCAGCGCGGCGCCCGCCTGGCTCGCCGCGCGTGCGGTCTGCACGCCGTGCCAGGCCGGAAGAAAGCGCCCCAGCACGTCGGCTTCCACGGGCGCGACCTCACCGCGCAGGCGCGCCAGCGTGCGCCGCCGCAGCCGCCGCAGCACCTCGGCGTCGCACCACTCGCTGCTCTGGCCATCTCCGTGGGGATGCAGCGCGCCGCAGACGAGCCGTCTCTCGAGCGAACGCAGCACCGTGTCGGCCTGCGCCGGCGTGAGACCGAAGCGCTCGGCGAGCGCGGCGGCGACAAACGGACCGTGGGTGCGCGCGTAGCGCTCGAAGAGCTGCTCGATGGGCCGCGGGCGCGGCTCGAGCAGCTCGGCGGGCACGCCCACGGGGAGCGGCGTGCCGAGACCGTCGCGGTAAAGCGCGGCGTCCTCGACCGCGACGTAGCGCTCCTCGCCGCCCACACGCAGGCGCAGCACGCGGCGCTTGCGCTCGAGCTCGTCGAGCCACGGCTCGGGCGCTTCGGTGGTGCGCTCGGCGATCTCGCCGAGCGAGAGATCGCCCACGCGGCGCAGCAGATCGCTCAGCGCGTCGGCGTGGCGGGCGCGATAACCCTCGCGGCGGCCCTGCAGCTCGTCTTCGGTCTCGGCGATGACCTGCGCGTCGAGCAGCGCGCGCAGCTCTTCCTGGCCGAGCAGGTCGCGCAGCAGCTCGCGGTCGAGCGCCAGGGCCTGCGCGCGGCGCTCGGCCATCGGCGCGTCGCCCTCGTACATGTACTGCGCCACGTAGGCGAAGACGAGCGAGCGCGAAAACGGCGACGGCGAGACCGTCTCGACCTCGTCGACTCGGATCGCGCGCTGCGCTACGCCGCGCAAGATCTCGCGCAGCGCCTCCAGATCAAAAACGTCCTGCAGGCAGCTGCGATAGGTCTCGAGCACCACCGGGAAAGCCGGGTAGCGCATCGCCACCGCCATCAGGCTCTGCGCTTTGAGCCGCTGCGCCCACAGCGGCGAGCGCGCGCCCGGGCGCCGGCGCGGCATCAACAGCGAGCGCGCCGCGTTTTCGCGAAACTGACCGGCGAAGAGCGCCGAGTGCGACAGCTGCTGCATCACCAGGTCTTCTAGCTCGTCGGGATCGGGCACGAGCACGTCGCGCCCTGGCGGCTCGTCGATCTCGGCGAAGCGCAGCGAGATGCCGTCGTCGCTCCACAGCGTTTGCACTTCGAAGCCCGCGCGCACCGAGAGCAACGTCTCGAGCGCCAGCGCCCACGGCGCGTGAACGCGCGCACCGAAGGGCGAGAGCAAACAGACGCGAAAGTCACCCAGCTCGTCGCGGAAGCGCTCGATGGTGATCGCGCGGTCGGTGGGCAGCGCGCCGGTGGCTTCGCGCTGCTCGCAGATGTAGTCGACGAGGTTGCGCGCGGCCCAGCCGTCGAGACGATACTCCTCGCGCAGCCACGTCTCGGCGGCGCGCGGCTCTTTGCGCGCCAGCTCGCGCACGAACGCGCCGACCGCCTTGCCCAGCTCGAGCGGCCGCCCCGGGCCGTCGCCGCGCCAGAAGGGCAGCTTGCCGAGCTCGCCCGGCGCGGGCGAGACGAGCACGCGATCGCGCGTGACCTTCTCGATGCGCCAGGTGCTGGCGCCGAGCGTGAAGACCTCGCCGGCGCGCGACTCGTAGACCATCTCTTCGTCGAGCTCGCCCACGCGCGGGCCGTCCTCGCCGACATAGACGCCATAGAGGCCGCGGTCGGGGATCGTGCCGCCGCTCACCAGCGAGATCGTCTTCGCCGCGCGGCGCCCCGAGAGCAGATCGCGCTCGCGGTCCCAGTTGATCAACGGGCGCAGGTCGGCGAACTCGGTCGACGGGTAGCGACCCGAGAGCATGTCGAGCACCGACACCAGCGCGGCGCGCGACAGATCGCGGTAGCTGGCGCAGCGATGGACCAGCGCGTCGACCTCGGCCAGCGTGCGCGTGTCCATGCTGCAGATGGCGACGATCTGCTGGGCCAGCACGTCGAGCGGGTTTCGCGGCAGTGACAGCGACTCGATGGCGCCGGCGCCCATGCGCTTGGCCACCACCGCGGCTTCGAGCAGATCGCCGCGGTGCTTGGGGAAGATGCGCCCTTTGCTGGCGGCGCCGACCTGATGGCCGGCGCGGCCAATGCGCTGCAGGCCGCGCGAGACGGCGCCGGGCGACTCGACGAGCAGCACCAGATCGACGGCGCCCATGTCGATGCCCAGCTCGAGCGAGCTGGTGGCGACAATGCCGCGGATCTGGCCCGCCTTGAGCGCCTCCTCCATGTCCTTGCGCTGCTGGTGCGAGACGCTGCCATGGTGCGCGCGCATCAGCTCCTCGCCGGCCAGCTCGTTGAGCCGCTGGCAGAGGCGCTCGCATAGCCCGCGCGCGTTGACGAAGATGATCGTGCTCTGGTGCTCGTAGACCAGCTCGAGCAGGCTGGGATAGATCGCCGGCCAGACGCTGATGCGCCGCTCGGCGCCGGTGTCGACGGCGAGGCTCTGGGCGATCGGGCCGCCGGAGCGCCGCGCAGCCGACGGCGCGATCAGCGCCAGGCCAGGGCCCGGCGCGCCGTCGTCGTCGATCAGCTCGCCGCCGCCGCTGGCACCGCCACCGCTCGCGCCGCTGTCGCCGTGGCCTTCGCCGCCGTCGCCATCCGAGGCGCTCGCGTGCGCGCCGAGCGATGGCTGCGTCATGTCCATCACCGGCACGACGATCTCGAGGTCGAGCAGCGG
>JAGQIK010000651.1 GCA_020431405.1 Myxococcales bacterium | reverse complement strand
TCGCCACTTTGGCGGGCGGCGCGGCCGCGGCGGGGTGCTCGGCCGCCGCAGGCTTGGTCGCTGCAGGCTCGGGCGTCGCGGGCGCTGCGGGCTCGGGCGCTGCAGGCTTGGCCGCGCGGGGCTCGCGCTTGCTGGCGGGCTGCTTGCTGGGCTGCTTGCTGGCGGCGCTGCCGGCGCCGGCCAGCGCGGAAGTGGCGCTGCCCTTGCGCTGCTTGGTGCCGCTGCCGCTGCCGGAAAACGCGAAGACGAGCACGACCACCAGCAGCACCACGCCCGCGCCGCCAAAGGCGACGTACGGCAACCAGCGCCGCTCGGGGAGCATGTCGCGATCGGTGCTGAGCACCAGATCGGCGGCAGGGCGCCGGTTCATCGCATCGGGCAGCGGCACCCACGTCATGCCGTCGCCATCGCTCGCGCCGTCGCCGCCGCTGTCGCCGTCGTCAGCGCTGTCGGCGGGCGGCAACGGCTCGCTCTCGAGATCTGTGACCGCTGCGGCCGGCGCGGCAGACGCGCTCGGCGCTGCGGGCGCTTCAGACGCGGCGACGACGGCGGCTGTGGGGGGCGGCGGCGGCGGCGGCAGCGGCGCAGCGCTCTCCGCGGGCTTCGAGCTCGCCGCTGGCGGCGCTGGTGCAGGCGGCTCTGCGGCGGACGCCTTGGCGGCCTCAGCGTCGGTCTCGGCCTTGGCCGCCAACGCGCGCTCGGCCGCTGCCTTCTCGGCCTCGTCTCGCTTTTCCGCCGCGGCCTTGAGCACCGCAGCTTTCCATGCAGCAGCGGTCTTGGCAGCCTTGTCGGCCTTCTGCTTCTTGGCGGCGCTCGTCTTGTCGGGGCTTGCTTTCTTCTCGGCGGACAGCTGCGTCTTTTCGGCCGCCGGTTGGTCGGAGTCGGCCTTGGCCTTGGCCTTGGCCTTGGCCTTGGCCTTGACCGCGGCTCGCGGGGGCTGAGGCGGCTCGACCTTCTTCTGCTGCTGCTTCGCCGCGCGGCTCGCCTTCTTGGCCGCGATGCGCTGATCGATGAGCGACACACCGGCGCCCGGCAATGGGACGCGCTCGGGCTTGGGCTTGTTATCCGCCGCCGCTTGCGCCGCGTCGGCTGCCGGCGCGGGCTGCTCGGTCTGCTCGGTCGTCGATTTCGGCTGCGCTTCAGGTTGCGCGGCGACCCACGCGCCGGTAGGCATCCGCGCGCGCTGCGCCTCGCGGCGAACGTCTCGGTTTTGGCGCGCCGCTTCGAGCGCGCGCAGGCGCGCGACCTCGATTTCGGCCGAGATGCTGCGCGGCTCCTCGTCGATGTCAGTCGGCAGATCCTTGGCACGCGCGTGGTGGTGACCGTGGCCATGCTTCTTGGCTGCAACGGGAGGCGGCAGCGGCAGCGGCGGCGCCGCATCGACCTTGGTGTCCTCCTGCTGCAGGAGCACGACCTCGGGGATCGGCTGCACATGCGTGGGCTCGCCCTCTTCGTCCTGCGCGTCGGCGAAGGCATCGGCCGGCTTGGTGTCCGTGTCCTCGTCTTCGTCTGCGACCGCGGCTGCGGCCGAAGCGGGCGCGCCCTCGACATCGGTCTTGCCGAGCAGTCGGCGCAGCTCGTCGGCGTGGGTGCGCTTGGTGACGACGCTGATCTCTTCGGGTGGGATCAGCTCCGCGTCATCACTTGCGCCGGGCGGCGGTGGCAGCGCCAAGCCGAGCTCGGCCAAGTCGATGCCTGAAGGCGCCACATCGTCGATGGTGTCGAGCAGATCGTTGGCGAGGCCGACCGCGGTGGGCTCTTCGTCCTCGTCGCCGATCAGATCCTCGTCATCATCCGCGCGCAGCTTGCTCCCATCAGCAGGACAGATCAGCACCGCGTGCGGATACGTCTCGCCGCACTCGGGGCAAACCCGGCTCTTGCGCGCTGCGACCCCCAAAACCACTCCTCGCTCGATCCTACCGCATCCGACGCAGCTTCGCGAAGGTCACGGCGCAACGCGTCACTGACAAGGGCCACAGCTTTGGTTGCACTGGCCGTTGCTGCAGCAGATCGGGATGAAACGCGGCTCGGGGAAAGGTGCGCACTGCTGCACGTTGCACTGGTTGCCGTTGGTCACGCGCGTGCAATTTTGCGTGCAGGACGAGCCGTTTCCCTGGCAGCTGCCGCCGGAGCAGGCGTAGGTCGTGCACGTACAGCTCTGCGTGCCGCTCTCGTCGCACGCGCTGGTGAATCCGCCGCAGGTTCCACAGTTGGTGGTGGTCGGGCTGCCGCAGCTCTGGCCATCGGTGCTGCGAGTGCACGACTCCGAGCACGACGAGGCGTTGGCCTGACACGAGCCGCCGCTGCAGGCGAACGTCGTGCACGTGCAGTTGCGCGTGCCCGTAGTGTCGCACGTGTTGCTGAAGCCGCCGCAGCCGCCGCAGTTGGTCTTGGTCGACGTGCCGCAGCTTTGACCGTTGGTGCTGCGCGTGCAGCTCTCGTTGGTCGTGTAGTCGGCGCCTGCGGTGCACTTGCCCGAGACACAGGTGAAGTCGCGACACGTCACGCTGCGCGTACCGGTGGTGTCGCAGGTATCGCTGAAGCCGCCACAGCTGCCGGGCGTGTTGCAGGTCTTCATCGCGCCGCAGGCCTGCGCCTCGTTGATCGGCTGCGCGACGCAGTTGCCGCTGCTCGCCTCGCAGGCGCCCTTGGCGCACGGGCCGTCGAGCGACGAGCAGTCCTTGGTCGGGTAGTTGCAGACGCCGCTCTGCAAGTCGCAGCTGCCGGCGAGATGGCAGGCGCTCGGCAGCGTCAGGCAGTCGGCGTTGGAGGTGCACTTCTTGGGCGCCACGTCGATGGTGACGTCGCCCACCGGCTGCGTGTCTGGCGGCGGCGGCGTGTTCTCGCCAGGCGGCCCGCCGCCGTCGCGCCCTTTGTCGGCCGACACGCCGTCGCCGGTGCTGCCCTCGCGCGTGCTGCCATCGCGCGCGCTATCGCTGGCAATGCCGTCACCGGAGAGCGCGCGGTCGGGCAGATCGATCACGCACGCACCGAGCAACAGGGACAGAAGCGGTGCCAGGCGCAGCAGCATCGTCGTCAAAAGGTATCACGAAGCTGCGCACCTGGCGCCTGGACGGGCAAGGCTAGTAGCAGCGCGTGCGGTAGGTGCAGCTGCGCGTGCAGCGGTTGAACGGCGCGCTGTAGCAGCGACGCACGGGCTGCGAGCTGCAGCGCACGATGGGACGGCTCGTGGTGTAGCAGTAGCGGCGACCGAAGCTGTAGCGGCAGTAGCGCGTGCGGCGCGTGTAGCTGCGACAGGTGCGGCGATAGCTCGTGCTGCAGCGGGTGCGATAGATGCGGCTGCAGCTGCGGCGACAGATACGCTGGTTGTAGCAGGCGGCCTCGGCGGAGCCGGACGTGGCGAGCGTGGGGATCGCGAAGGCGGCGGCGGCGAGGAGCAGGCCGAGGCTGATGCGGGCGGTGTGGCTGCGGCGGCTGCTGGCGCTCGTGGTGTTCGACGTTTTCGACATGGGCGACCCCTTCGTCTTTCGGCGCGACGTCCATCGCCGCGGCGACCAACGTAAGAGCACGGCCGGTGCCAACGCGTAAGCATCTGTTTTTACGAATCTTATCTGCGCGCCGGGCGACGGGCGTTCACGTTCACGGCGCCACCGTGAACGTCTGTCGCCCTATCGCGCCCGTGAACTGCGGGACACGCCGCGTGCTAATGTCGGCGACCGATGACGCCCAAGAAGAAGAAAGACAGGCTCAAGGAAGGGCGCGCCAAGCGTCGCCCCAAAAAGAAAAGCTCCCTCGACAAGCCAAAGAAGAAGAAGAAGGGCGAACGGCCGAAGATCCGGCGCAAAGAGAAGCTGCACCTCGCTGACTTCGAGCGCCAGGTGGTGGTGCGCTCGATGACCATCGATGACTTCGAAGCGCTCGTCGTGCTGCAGAAGAAGTGCTTTCCCGGCATGCCGGTCTGGGATCGCGACCACATCGAGAGCCAGCTCGAGGTCTTTCCCGAGGGACAGATCGTCATCGAGTACGAAGGCAAGCTCGTCGCCTCCTCGGGCAGCCTGATCGTCGACTTCTCCGAGTACGCCGAGTGGCACAACTGGAAGCTGATCGCCGACAGCGGCTACATCCGCAATCACGATCCCGAGGGCGACACGCTTTACGGCATCGAGATGATGGTGCACCCCGGCTACCGCGGCATGCGCCTGTCGCGCCGGCTCTACGACGCGCGCAAGGATCTCTGCCGCCGCCTCAACTTGATGCGCATCATCATCGGCGGGCGCATCCCGGGCTATCACCGCTTCGCCGAAGACATGAGCGCGCGCGAATACGCCGACTACGTGCTCTACAAGGACGTCTACGACCCGGTGTTGACGCCGCAGCTCGCCAACGGCTTCGTGCTGCGCGCGCTGATCCCGGACTATCTCAAGAGCGACGTCGAGTCGCGCGGCTACGCCACGCACCTCGAGTGGACCAACCTCGACTACGTGCCCGAGGGCCGGCGCGAGCTCAAGTCCGTCTCGACGGTGCGCGTCTGCTGCGTGCAGTGGTCGATGCGGCCGGTCTACAGCTTCGACGACTTCGCCCATCAGGTGGAGTTCTACGTCGACGTGGCGGGAGACTACCGCGCTGACTTCATCGTCTTCCCCGAGCTGTTCACACTCGAGCTGCTCTCGGCGGTGGCCGAGGAGATCCCCTCGCCCGCGATGGCCGCGCGCCACCTCGCCGAGTTCACATCGCAGTATCTCGAGCTGATGACGAGCCTCGCCGTGCGCTACCACGTCAACGTCGTCGGCGGCTCGCAGTTCACGCTCGAGGACGACGACCTCTACAACGTGGCCTATCTGTTTCGCCGCGACGGCACGCTGGGCAAGCAGTACAAGCTGCACATCACGCCCAACGACCGGCGCTGGTGGGGCGTCAGCCCGGGCAGCGTGCAGGAGATCTTCGACACCGACGCCGGGCGCGTGGCGATCAACGTCTGCTACGACGTCGAGTTTCCGGAGCTGGCGCGCTACGCCAGCGCCGAGGGGGCGCGCCTGTTGTTCGTGCCGTTCTCCACCGACGAGCGCAACGGCTATCACCGCGTACGCTACTGCGCGCAGGCGCGCTGCATCGAAAACCACCTCTACGCCGCGATCAGCGGCTGCGTAGGGCACCTGCCGTTTGTCGATAACGCCGACATCCACTACGCCCAGTCGGCGCTCCTCTCGCCGTGCGACATCTCGTTTTCGCGGGACGGCATCGCCGCCGAGGCGTCGCCCAACATCGCGCAGGTGCTGCTGCACGACCTCGACCTCGAGCTGGTGCGCCGCCACCGTCACTCGGGCACCACCACCAACTGGAAGGACAGGCGCACCGATCTCTATCGCTGCGTCTTCACCACCCAGGACGGCGAGACACGGTCGATCTGATGATCTCGCTGCCAGATCACGACGGCAAGCCCTTCGCGCTCGAGCAGCAATGGGCCGAGCACGTGGGCACCGTGCTGCTGCCGTTTCGCGGCCGCTGGTGACCGTTCTGCATCAGCTCCTGGAAGGGGCTAAGCAAGCGACGTGACCGCTTCGCCGAGCTCGACGCCGCGCTCGTCGGCGTCTCGGCCGACACCCCCGAGCTGCTGAGCGCCTTTCGCCGCGACCTCGGCCTGCCCTTCACCATGCTCGCCGATCCCGAGCTGCGCAGCGCCGAGGCGCTCGATCTGCCGATCTCGACGCGCAAGGCCTACACCGGGTCGCTGCTGCTGCACCCCGAGATCCGCCACTACCCGAAGAAGGCGTTCCTGCAGCCGGCGATCCTGATCTTCGACGGCGCCGGCGAGCTGCGCTACCGCTGGACCCACACCGAGAAGATCACCAACCTGTGGGGCGCGCGCGGCCGCCCCTCGCCCGAGGCGATCCTCGAGCTCACACGCGAGTCCCTCAGCTAGTCCACGGTCACGGTCACGGTTACGGCCCACGCTACACGGCCGCTAGCACCGCCGCCTCGAGCACGTCCATCGCGCGCGCCAGCGTCGCGTCGTCGACCACCAGCGGCGGCAGCAGCCGGATGATGTTGCCGTGCGCGCCGGCGGGGATCACCAGCAGCCCCTGCTCGCGACAAGCGAGGATCGCCGCGCGCGCCTGCTCGCTCGCCGGCGCGTGCTGCGGCGCGCCGTGGGTCAGCTCGAGCGCAATCATCGCGCCGATGCCGCGTACGTCGGCGACCAGCGGGCAGCGCTTGTGCAGCGCCTCGAGGCGCGCGCGCATCGTCTCGCCGATGGCGCGCGCGCGCGCGCAGAGGTCGCGCTCCTGCATGATCTTCAAGGTGGCCAGCGCCGAGGCGCAGGCGACGGGGTTTCCGCCGTAGGTGCCGCCGATGGTGCCCGGCACGGCGCCGTCCATCACGTCGGCGCGACCGACCACGGCGGCGATGGGCAGCCCGCCGCCGAGCGACTTGGCCCACGTCGAGAGGTCCGGCGTCACGCCGGCGTGCTCGTAGGCGGCCCAGGTGCCGGTGCGACAGAAGCCCGACTGCACCTCGTCGCAGATCAGCAGCACGCCGTGCTCGTCGCAGACCTCGCGCAGCGCGCGCAGATACGGCGCCGGGCAAGGCACGAAGCCGCCCTCGCCTTGCAGCGGCTCGATGATCACGGCGCAAAGCTGCGCCGGATCGACGACCGTGACGAAGGCCTCGCGCAGGCGCTGGATCTCGCGCTCGACGAAGCGCGCCTCGTCGAGCCCGTCGCCGCGGCGGAAGGCGTCGGGAAAATCGATGCGGTAGACCTCGGGCGCGAAGGGCCCGCAGCCGCGCTTGGTGCCGACCTTGGAGGTCAGCGTCGCCGCCAGCAGCGTGCGCCCGTGAAAGGCGCCGGTGAAAGCCAGCACCGCCGGGCGACCGGTGAACTGGCGCGCGATCTTGATCGCGTTTTCCACCGCCTCGGCGCCGCTGTTGACGAGCAGCGCCTTGGTGCGCTCGCCGTGCGGAAGCAGCTCGGCGAGCCGCTCGCAGAGCGCGACGTAGGGCTCGTAGGTCGCGACGTGGATGCAGGTGTGCATCAAAGCCGCGGCTTGCTGCTGCACGGCGGCGACCACGTCGGGCGCGCCGTGGCCGAGGCCCATCACGCCGATGCCGGTGGCGAAGTCGATCAACCGCCTGCCGTCCGCGGTGACCAGCTCGACGCCCTCGCCGCGCGCGATGCACAGGTCGCTGAGCAGCGGCACGCCACGCGGCACCACGGCGTCACGTCGCTCCAACAGGCTCTTGCTCATGCCTCGTTACCTTTGCCGTTGTCGTTGCCGCTACCGCTGGCGCTGTCGGCGCCAACGTCGTCTTCGCCCTTGCTCGCCGCCAGCAGATACGCTGCCAGGCCGAGCGCTGCACAGCATACGCCGGTGGGCAGCAGCACGCCGCGCGGCGCGAGCAGCGGCTTGAGAAACATGTTCCAGCCAGCCAGCAGGTGCACGAGCCAGATCACCGTGCCCACCGCCATCGACGCCAGCGCCGAGCGCTCGCTGCCGCGCTTGGAGTAGAGGCCGACGCCGAGCGGCACCAGCAGCGAGACGAGCCCCAGCTCGTAGGCCGCTTCGAGCAGCGAGTAGGCGCTCTTGCCGATCAGCGCGATGACGAGGCTGGCGACTGCGATGGCGAGCACGCACAGGTGGTTGCGCCGCATGGCGCTGACGCGCTCTTTGAGCAGCGGCGCGAGCAGGTTCTGCGACAGCACGCTGGCTGGCGAGAGGATCGCGCTGTCGATGGTCGAGAGCACCGCCGAGGTGACCGCCAGCAGAAACACCGTCGACAGCCACGGCGAGAGCAGCTGCGCCGCCATGTAGGCCAGCAGCGCGTCGGGGCGCTTGCCGAAGATCTGTTCGCCGGCGAGCCCCGACAGCAGCGGGATCAATCCGAAGGCGAGATACATCAGGCCGGCGACAAAGCAGGCGTTGCGCGCCACGTTCGCAGAGCGCGCCGAGAACACGCGCTGCATCAGGTCCTGGCCGGGCAGGTTGCCGAGGGCGCCCGCCGAAAAGAGGCCGATCCACGAGATCACGCTGCGCAGAGAGCCGTCGCCGAAGATCGCCAGCTTCTTGGGATCGACGCGCTGCGAGAGGCGCGCGATGCCGTCGGCCAACGACCCGTCGCCGAAGCGCTCGAAGGTCGCGTAGCCGAGCACCACCAGACCGATCAGCACCAGCGCCGTCTGCGCCGCGTCGGTGAGCGTCACCGACCACATGCCGCCGATCAGCGTGTAGCCGGTGCCGACGATGAAGACGGCGAAGATGCCGATGGTGCCGTCGAGGCCGAGATAGAGCGTCAGCACGCTGGCCAGCGCGGTGAACTGCGCCGCGATCCAGCCGCAGTAGCCGGGCACCATCAGGATGCCGGAGATGATCTCGGCGCGCGCGCCGAAGCGGCGCCGATAGAAGTCGGCGACCGTGAGCAGCTTCATGTCCCACAGCCGCCGCGCGAAGAGCACGCCGGCGAGCAGCAGGCACACGCCGGCGCCGAAGGGATCGAGCGCTGCCTTGAACAGCCCGTGCGCTGCGACCTCGTCGGTGGCCGTCAGCAGCGTGCCGGCGCCGAACCAGGTGGCGAACAGCGTCGGCCACGCCAGCCACAGCGGCAGACGGCGGCCGGCGACGAGGAAATCCTCCTCGGTCTCGATGCCGCGACGCGCCAACAGGCTGACGCCGAACATGGCCACCACGTAGACGGCGAGCGCCCAACCGAAAAGCGATCCGCCCAAGCTCAGCGATCCTTCAAGACGGGGCCCTCAAGACAGCGCCACCCAGACGGACTTCACCTGCGTCATCTCGTGCATCACCTCGGCGCCGTTTTCGCGGCCGAAGCCGGACTGCTTCATGCCGCCGTAGGGCGACGGGCTGTCGAACAGGTTGTAGCTGTTGACCCACACGGTGCCGCAGCGAAGGCGCGCGGCGAGCGCGTGCGCGCGGCCGATGTCGCGCGTCCAGATGCCGGCGGCGAGACCGTAGTCGGTGGCGTCGGCGATGCGCGCCGCCTCCTCGACGTCGCGGAAGGGGATCACGGCCAGCACGGGGCCGAAGATCTCTTCGCGCGCGATGGTCATCTCGGGCGTGACTTTGTCGAAGACCGTCGGCTGCACGAAGTAGCCGCCGCCGCCTGCTGCGCCGGCGCTGCCGGTGACGCGGCGCGCGCCTTCTGCCGCGCCGCGCTCGATGTAGCCTTCGACGCGACGCTGTTGCTCGGCAGAGATCAGCGGCCCCAGCTCCGTCGCGCGCTCGAGCGGATCGCCCACCACCAGCTTCGCCGCGCCGGCGGCGACACCTTCGACCACGCGCTGGTGCACGTCCTGCTGGACGAGCAGGCGGCAGCCCGCCGTGCAGACCTGGCCGCTGTTGTAGTAGGCAGCGCGCACGGCGCCGCCGATGGCCGCGTCGAGGTCGGCGTCGGCAAAGACCACGTTGGCGCACTTGCCGCCCAGCTCGAGCGCGAGCTTCTTGAGGCTCGGCGCCGAGGCAGCAGCGATGCGGCGCCCCGTATCGCTGCCGCCGGTGAAGGCGATCTTGTCGACGCCGGGGTGCTCGACCAGCGCGGCGCCCGCCTCGGGGCCGAGGCCGCACAGCACGTTGAGCGTGCCGGGAGGCGCGCCAGCTTCGCTGACCAGCCGCCCCAGCTCGAGCGACGTCAGGCTCGCCTGCTCGGCCGGCTTGAGCACCACCGTGTTGCCCGCCGCCAGCGCCGCTGCGACCTTGCGCGCCGCGAGCAGCAACGGGAAGTTCCACGGCGTAATCGCCGCCACCACGCCCACCGGCTCGCGCAGCGTGTAGTTGAGGTGCGGCGTGCGCACCGGGATCGTGTCGCCTTGCAGCTTGGTCGCCCAGCCGGCGAAGTAGCGGAAGGTATCGGCCGAGAGCGGGATGTCCGCGCGCGCCGTGTTCTTGATCGGTTTTCCCGCGTCGATGGACTCGATGCGCGCCAGCTTCTCGACGTTGGCCTCGATCAGATCGCCGACGCGCCACAAGATACGCTCGCGCTGGCTAGCCGGCAGGCGCGGCCACTCGCCCTCGTCAAAGGCAAGACGCGCCGAGCGTACGGCGCGGTCGACATCGGCCGCGCGCGCGCGCGGCAGCGCCGTCAGCACCTCGCCCGTGTCGGGTCGCATGGTGTCGAAGGTCTCGCCGTCCGCCGCGTCGCAGGCGGCGCCATCGACCCACAGCTTGCAGACACCCAGACTCGCGGTCGAATCGTCGGCCATGGCCACTTCTCCTCGCCTCGGGGTTGTTCGATACTGGCACGATGCCGATCTCGCTCGCCACACAGATCCCCGGCCCCCGCACCCGCGAGGCGCTCGAGCGCGGACGCTTCGACATGCAGGCCGGCTACCGCGCGCTGATCATCGACGACGAGGCCAGCCATGGCTGCTACCTCGTCGACCTCGATGGCAACACGATCCTCGACATGTTCTCGAGCTTCGCCCTCGGCGCGCTCGGCTACAACCATCCGCGCCTGCTCGCCGCCGCGCGCAGCGAGGCAGTGGTGCGCGCGCTGGCCAACCCGACATCGACGCCGTTTCTGACCACGCACTCGTGGCTCGACTTCGTCGACCGCGTCGCCGAGCGCTGGGCGCCGCCCGGCATGCACAAGATGTACTGCGTCGACGCCGGGGGCGAAGCCGTGGAGAGCGCGATCAAGGCCGCCTACATCGTGCACGGCGAGCGCAAGCGTGCCGGCGCCGGCAAGCCGCGCGATCCGCTCGAGCTCGCGCCCGCCGAGCAGCAAGCGATCCTCGAGAACCGCGCCGGCTCCAAGGCGGTGGTGGTCTCGTTCGGCGGCGCGTTTCACGGCCGCGGCCTGGGGCCGATGTCGGCGACGCACAGCAAGCCGATCCACAAGGCCGACCTGCCCTGCTTCGAGTGGCCGGTGGTGCCGTTTCCCGCCAGTCGCTTTCCGCTCGAGGACAACCTCGAGGCCAACGCCGCCAGCGAGGCCGCCTCGCTCGAGGCGCTCGCCGCCGTGCTGGCCAAGCACAGCGGCAACGTCGCCGCGGTGCTGGTGGAGGTCGTGCAGTGCGAGGGCGGAGACCGCTACGCTTCGCCCGACTTCTTTCGCACCGTGCAGAAGATGACGCGCGCGGCGGGCGCGGCGCTGATCCTCGACGAGGTCCAGACCGGCGTCGGCGTGACGGGCTCGCTGTGGGCGCACGAGCAGCTGGCGCTCGACGAGCCGCCGGATATGGTCGTCTTCGGCAAGAAGATGCAGCTCGGCGGCTTCTTTGCCGGCGAGCGCTACGACATCTCGCAGTTCGGCCGCATGTACCAGACGCGCAACGGCGACCGCGCGCGCGCCGCGATCGCCCTCGCCACCCTAGAGGCGATCGAGGAGGAGCGCTTGCTCACCGCCGTGCGCACCCAAGGCGAGTATTTCGTCGAGCAGCTGCGCGAGCTCGCGGCGCGCCACCCGACGCTGGTGAGCCAGCCGCGCGGCGTCGGGTTCTTGCTCGCCTTCGACATGCCCACGCCCGAGCTGC
Organism: Myxococcales bacterium; assembly: GCA_020431405.1. Classification (GTDB taxonomy): domain Bacteria; phylum Myxococcota_A; class Polyangia; genus JAGQIK01. Next base: position 38,025 of record JAGQIK010000651.1, on the reverse strand, counting down.
GCAACACGTTCCTCGTGCGGGCGCGCGAAAAGGGCGTGATGGCGAGCTACACTGGCACGCGCTCGGTGCGCCTGCGGCCGCACCTGATCACCACCCGCAAGGAGATCGACGAGGCGCTCGCCGTGTTCGGCGCAGTGCTCGACGAGCTCGTATGATCCCACTCTTCTACTCGCCGCGCTTTTTCGCCGACATCGGCGACCACATCATGCCCATCGATAAGTATCGCCTCGTCGCGCAGGCGCTGGCGCAGCGCGCAGCCGATGACGGGCTGCCCGTCGAGCTGCGCGAGCCTGGCCCCGCCAGCGACGAAGACATCCTGCGCGTACACGACGAGCGCTACCTGCGCGCCGTGCAGAGCGGCGAGCCGCGCGAGCTGGCCGAGTCGCAGAAGTTTCCGTGGTCGCCGGGGCTGGCCGAGGCGGTGCGCTTCACCAACGGCGCCTGCATCGCCGCCGTCGACGCCGCGCTCGAAGGCGACGTGGCGGGCTGTTTGGCGAGCGGCTTTCATCACGCGCACCGCGATCACGGCGAGGGCTTCTGCACGTTCAATGGCCTGGTGATCGCGCTGGCACGCGCACAGGCGCGCGGGGCGCTGGGACGCGCGCTGATCGTCGATCTCGATCTGCACTACGGCAACGGCACCGCGGCGCTGCTCTCGGAGCTCGACGAGATCTTCGCCGTCTCGGTCTATGGCTGCTGGTATCAGCACAACCGCTCGACGCCCGACATCGACAGCACGCGCGCCGAGGACACGCACAACTGCGCGTCGTTCGCGGTGGCCAACGGCAGCGGCGCAGAGACCTACCTGGCCGTGGTCGAGCGCGCGCTGGCCGAGGCCTTCGAGCGCGCGCGCCCGGAGCTGGTGCTCTATCACGACGGCGCCGATCCGCTGCGCGATGACCCCTACTCTCCGCTCGACCTCGGCGTCGACGATCTGCGCGCGCGCGACGCGCTCGTCTTCGAGGCCGCACGCGCAGCCGGTGCGCGCTGCGCGTGGGCGCTCGGCGGCGGCTACAGCGAGGACATCTCGCAGGTGGTCGCCGTGCACGTCAATACGGCGGTCACCGCCTGCGAGGTCTTTCGATGAGCTCCAAACGCCGCATCGAAGAGGGCCTCGACGACAACAACTCGGCCTGGGCGACCGAGGCGCCGCTGCCAAGCTTCTCGCCGACGCCGCTCGAGGGCGACTGCGAGGCCGACGTCGCGATCATCGGCGGCGGCTACACCGGCGTCTCGCTGGCGTTGGCGCTGTCGGAGCGCTTCCCAGAGCGCCGCGTGGTGCTGCTCGAGGCGCGTCGCGTGGGCAACGGCGCCAGCGGCCGCAACGGCGGCATCGTGCTCAACCTGATGCCGCACCCCGAGCAGAGCCCGCAGCAAAGCGCGCTGCACTACGCCGCTACGACGGGCGCGATCGAGCGCATCGAGCAGCGCGCCAAGGCCTTCGCGCCCGGCAGCTTCAAGCGCGCGACAGTGATGCGCGTCTCGACCACCGACGAGAACATGCGCGAAAACGCCGAACACGCCGCCGAGCTCAACGCGGTGGGCGTACCCGTGCGGCTGCTCGACGCGCGTGAGCTGAGCGCGCTTGTCCACGTCGCCGGCGCCAAGGGTGCGCTCGCCGACCCCAACGGCGGCTCGCTCAACGGCGTGGCGTACCTGCGCGGCGTCGCCGCCGAGCTCCTGCGGCGCGGCGTCGTACTGCACGAGATGACGCCGGTGCTGCGCGTCGAGCAAGGCACACCGCGTCACCGCGTGCACTGCGAGCATGGCGTCGTCAGCGCGACCACGCTCGTGTTGGCGACTAACGGATACACGCGCGCGCTCGGCTTTTTCCGGCGCAACCTGATCCCGCTCAGCTCGCGCGTGGTCAGCACCAGACCGCTCAGCGAGAGCGAGCGCGCCGCCATCGGCTGGAGCGACGAGCTGGGCGGCTTCTCGGACGACCACCCGCGCGTGACCTACGCCAGCCTGACGGCGGGCGGACGCATGGTGTTCGGAGGCGGCGCGCGCCTGGCGTACCGCTACGCGTTTGCCGGCGGCACGCGCGACGACGGCCCGGACACGGCGGCGGGCTACGACGCGATCGAGGCGCGCCTGGCGCACTGCTTCCCTGCGCTTCGCGGCATCGAGATCGAGGCGCGCTGGAGCGCGCCGCTCGGGCTGACGTTCTCGCGCGCCTGCTCCATCGGCCGCATGCGCGGCGCGCGCGAGGTGCTGCACGGCGTGGGCTTTTCCGGCAACGGCGTCACCATGTCCAACCTCGCTGGCGAGATCCTGTGCGACATCTACGCCGGCGACGAGGCGCGCTGGCAAGGACACCAGTGGGTGCACCGGCGCATGGAGTGGGTGCCGCCGGAGCCGATGCGCTGGATCGGCTACCAGCTGTTCACGCGCGTGCTCGGCTACACGCCGCGCATCAAGCCGCGAGACACGTAGGCTCTACACTTCGACGGTGTCGTCTTCGCGGCGCGTGAGCTCGGGCTGTGGTGGCTCGGCGAGCTCGGCGCGCCGCACGCGCCGCCGCAGCAGCCACACCTGCACGGGATGGCGAACCAGCAGCACCACCACCAGCGAGGCGTAGGGCAGGATCAGCAGCCAGCCCTTGGCGCTCACCGGCAGCATCAGCTCGCGCAAGGCCTTCTGGTGAAAGCCGGTGCCGCTCCAGATCAGATAGCCGGCGATGCACACCAGCGGCACCACCAGCTGCAGCATGCGGCGGCGCAGCGACGCGGCGCGCAGGACGTCGAGATCGGCGATGGCGTGCTCGTGGCGCGCGACGGCCAGCTCGTCGTCGAGCATGCGCTGCAGCGCGGGGGCGTCGGCGATATAGGCCGCTGTCTTGCGGCCCATGATCACGAAGCCGATGAAGCCGATCAGCGACGGGCCGAGCACGAACACGACCTGCTCGACCAGCGGCGCGCGGCTCTGCCCCGATAGGATCGTCAGCCCCGTGAGGCTTCCGATCATCGCGCCGGCGTAAAGGAAGTTGGTGCGCGCGATGCGAAAGACCGCCAGCGAGCGCAGGAAGTAGCGCTTGCGCGTGGTCACCGAGGCTTGATCGACGGCCTGGTAGGTCAGCCGCAGCGAGGCCAAGAGCTCCGAGAACGGAAAGGCCAAGACCAGCGTCGCCATCACCAGGCCGACGAGGAACGTGCCTTGAAAGACGAGCGTCTTGACCACCTCGAAGGGGTGCAGCTCGCGCCACAGGATGCGCTCTTTGATGTAGGCCCAGACGCCGCTGTCGGCGCCCGACGGCGACCAGGTCAGCGCGTCAGTGGCGATGACGCTGCCCAGCAGCACGATGATCAGCGCGAAGGGCCAGATCGACTCCCACGCGCGGCGGCGCACCAGGCGCACGTAGCGGTCGATGCGGCGCGCGAAGCGCACTTCGAGCGAGAAGGTCAGAAGGTAAGCGAACAGAAAGACGATGATGACGATCAGCGCGTTGGCCCACTCGGCGCGTACCTGCTCGAGCGCGCGCGCCACCGGCTGCTGCACGGCGGCCGCCACCGTCTCGGCGACAAAGACCAGCTGAAACAGCGGCGCTACGGTGGTGGCGAAGGTGCGATGCGATAAGTAGCCCGAGACGAACAGCTCGCTGACGGTGGGCGGCTTGAACAGACCGTGCTCGGCGCCGCTCATGCCCACGCTGGTGGTCACGGCCCATAACGGATAGCCGAGCGCGAGCACGAAGAGCAGCCAGCCGAGGGCGTTGAAGACCGCCGAGGGCGTCATCGCTACCACGGTCGCCACCGACTGGCCCGTGAGATACCAGACGAGGAAGGCGAACAGGCCCAGCGCGCCGACCAGCCACAGGATGTTGGTGCCGATGCTCTCGCGGCGGTAGGCGCGGCCGATGCCCTCGATGTAGTCCTCGATGTGCGAGCGCACCTGCCGGATGCTGAGCGTGCGCTTGTCGCGATCCTTTTCGAGCAGCAGCAGCGCCAGCACCTCGAGGGTTGGCGGCGTGCGCGGATCGATCTTTGACGGCGCCGTCGGCTCTTCGACGAGCAGCCGCGAGACGGCGTCGACCGGATCGGGGCTGTCGAACGGCACGCGGCCGCACAAGATCTCGTAGAGGATCACGCCCAGCGAGTAGATGTCGCTGCGGCCGTCGAGCTCGAGCCCGCGGGCCTGCTCGGGCGACATGTACGCCGGCGTGCCGAGCACCATGCCGTGTTGGGTGGCGAGCGCCTTGGCGTCTTCGCGCACCGAGGAGATGTCGCCGCCGGTCTTGCTGGCCGTGCTCTCCGAGAGCGGGTGCTCGCCGGTCATGCCGAGCGAGGCGGCCGGCTCGTCGCGCCCGATCAGCTTGGCGATGCCCCAGTCCATCACCAGGACCTCGCCGAAGTCGCCGACCATGATGTTGGCTGGCTTGAGGTCGCGGTGGATCACGCCGTGCGCGTGGGCGTACTCGATGGCGTTGCAGACGGTGAGAAACACGTCGAGCAGCCGGCGCAGGCCGAACTCGGAGACCGTGGCCGGGTCGCCGGCGCGGCGGCGCGCGAGGATCTCCTCGAGCGACTGACCGCGCACCAGCTTCATCGAAAAGTAGGCGTGGCCCTCCGGGTCGGTGCCGAAGTCGTGCACCGGCACCACGTTGGGGTGCTCGAGCTGCGCGGTGATCTGCGCTTCCTCGACGAAGCGCGCGAACAGCTGGGTGGGCAGCTCGCCGCGCGGCAGGCGCGTGACCTTGAGCGCCACGTCGCGGCGCAGCTTGACGTCGGTGCCGCGCAGCACGGTGCCGGTGGCGCCGCGGCCGAGCTCCTCGCCGGGACGCAGGCGCCCGCTCCACAGCGCGCCGCGCTTGGTGTCGCGACGCGGGCGCGGCGGCGGCGTGAGGTGCTGCTTGCGCTCCGCCTTTTCCTGCTCGCGCTGGCGCTGCTCGAGCTGCTCGGGCGTCTGCTTGAGCGCGGCGCCGGGCACCTCGACGTTGGGCTGCGTATCCGAAAGCTCGGGCGCGACCTCGACTCTCTTTATCTCGTGCGCATCGGACGACGGCGGGCGATCACGGCTCACGTGCTCACTTTACCAGCGCCGCGTGTGCGAAGCATTTTCGCGTGCTAGCGTCGGCCCATGCGCAAAACACCGCTTTCAGCCGTTCTTGCCGTGGCGCTGCTGGCCGGCAGCGCGCGCGCCGACGTGGCGCCGCCCAAGCACCTCAAGCGCGTCACGGCGATGCTCGTGTTCTCGGGGGTCAGCAACGCCAAGGGCTACACGCTGGTGCTGCTCGAGCCGGTGGGGCCGGGGGCGCCCAACTGCGCCGTGCTCGCCGACGGAAAGCCCATCGGACAGCTGGCCTACCGCTGGCTCTCGCCGCGCGTGGTGGCGATCAAGGGCGCCGTCGCGAGCGTCGACAAGGCGCGCTGCGCCGAGCTCGCCAAGGACAAGAGCCTGCCTAAGAGCGAGGTGGTCTACCCCACCACCACCGTCAACAAATCCAACCCGGCGGTGACGGTGCACACCAAGCTGGCGATCACCGGCGTGGCAGGCACCAAGGTCACGCTCACCAAGGCCGGCGACGACCACCTCGACGCGCAGGGCAAGGTCGTGCCGGCGAGCAAGCGCAAGGCCTCGAGCTGCGCGGTGGGCGGCCGCGGCAGCGCGCAGCTCGGCGTCGTGCTGCTGCTGCTGCTCGCGCTCGCGCTGGCGGCGTGGCGGACGCGAGCGCGCGTCGCCCGCTAGACCCGCCGCTCGGCTCAATCGAGCGCCTCGAGGCGCGCGTCGACGGGCACGCCGTGGCGCAGCGTCTGCATCACGATGCAGCAGTGGCGCGCCAACGAGAGCAGCTTGTCGCGCAGGCGCGGCTCGGTGCCCTCGGCGAGGCGCAGCTTGATGCGCACGCTCATCTGCTGAAAGCCCACCGGCGTGTCGGGCGAGACGAAGAGCGTGCCGCGCGTGTCGACCTTCGCGGCGACGTGCACCGAGAGCTCCTCGATAGGCACGTTGACGGCAGCGGCGGCCATGCGGATCGTCGAGTCGGTGCAGGCCGCCAGTGCGCCGCAGAGGATCTCTCCCGGGTTGGGCAGGTCGCAAAGCCCGCCGACCGCCTTGTGCACGCCGATGTCGACGCCCTGACGATCGTTGCGGCCGAGCTTGATGCGCGCGTGTTGCGGGTCCTGCGACGGCGCGCTGGCCATCTCGCTGCTCGCCGTGTCGATGACCCACGCGTCTTCGGGCGAGCGCGCGTAGTGCGCGCGCAGGTAGCCCTGGCGCGTGCGTACCTGGCGCACGGCGTCGAGGTCGGAGGGGACGGTGTCGAGCACGCGCTGGCGGGCGGCGTCGGCGCTGGTGGTGTCGAGGTTGATGGTCATGGGTCGTTCCTTTCTTCGCTTCGCGCTCGTGTGCGCGTGTGCTTGCTTCGATTCGTTGGTTAGCGGCGCTGTCCGACCATCACGCAGTACTCGCGCGGCACGAGGATGCCGAGGCCGGTGCGGTAGCGCTCGTGGAAGCGCTCCCAGTCGAGGCGCAGCGCGGCGACCTGCTCGGGCGCGAGCGTGTTGACCAGCGTGCGCAGCGGGCCGTAGCCGTCGACGAAGACCTGCCAGGCGCGCGCGCCGCTCTCGTCGCGGTACTGCGAGGTGCCGTGCTCGAAGGCGAGGTCGAAGTGCTCGCCGAACAGCTCCACCAGGCGATCGGTGCGGCCCCACTCGAAGGGCGACGGGGGCGCCTTGGCGCCGGCGGGCGGCGCCGGCTTGTGCGCGGCGATGACCTTGAACATCTCGAAGACGGTGCTCGAGCGCGGCCAGGTGGCGAGCGCGACGCGGCCGCCCGGCTTGAGCACGCGCGCGATCTCGGCGGCCGCCGCTTCGGGACGGTTGACGAACATCACGCCGAAGGTCGAGACCACCGCGTCGAACTCGCCGTCGGCGTAGGGCAGCTGCTCGGCGTCGCCTTCGCGAAAGGCGATGGGCAGCGAGGCGCGGGTGGCGTCGGCGTCGGCGAGCTGGCGCGCCCGCGCGATCGCCGAGGGGGCGAAGTCGACGCCGCTGACGTGCGCACCGCGGCGAGCGCACAGCCGCGCGGCGAGGCCCGTGCCGGTGGCGACGTCGAGCACGCGCTCGCCCGGGCGCGGCGCCAGTCGGCCGACGCAGTGCTCGATGGCGTCGGCGATCTGCTGGCTGATCGCTTCGTAGGCGCCGCCGCCGGCGTGCCAGACGCGAGCGGCCTGCTGGTTGTGCGAGCGGATGATGGTGGCGGACGGGCGAAGGCTCTCGCTGGTGGTGGCTAGCTGCGTCATCTCGGGCTCCTCTTTCGGTGCGTGTGGGGTTTGTGCTTGCGAACGAAAAGACGATGGCTGCCAGCCCGTCTGCGCCCCGTGGCATCGAGCGTCTAAAAGGCGTCTATTCGCGCTATGCTGGCTCGGCGATGGTCGAGGCAGCGATAAAGCTTCATCTTTTCGGTGGCTTCCGAGTCGAGCGGGCCGGCGGCGGCGGCGACGTCTCGCTGAACAACAAGAAGGGGCGCGCGCTGCTCTGCTACTTGGCGCTGCAGCCGCAACGCCGCGCGCCACGCGCCACGCTGGCCACGCTCTTGTGGGCAGACACCGGACCACAACGCGCGCGCCACAACCTGCGTCAGTGCGTCGCGGCGCTGCGCCGCAGCCTCGGCGACGAGGCGCTGCAGAGCGACGACGACGCGCTGGCGCTTGTCGCCGCCAGCGACGTCGACGCGCTCGCCGAGGCGATCGCGATCGCCGGCGACGGCGGGGGCGAGCAGCAGCGCGAAGCGCTCGAGCGCGTGCTGACGATCTATCTCGGCGAGCTGATGGGCGGCTTCTTCCTCGACGTCGACGAGTTCGACCGCTGGCTCGACGACGAGCGCCGCCGCGCGCGCGACCGCGCGTGCGACGCCCTGCAGCGCCTCGCCACGCTGCATGACGCAGCCGGCGAGCACGAGGGCGCCATCTCGGCCATCGAACGCTGGCTCGAGATCGATCCCGCCTGCGAGGCGGCGCACCGCGCGCTGATGCGGCGCTACGACGCGGCCGGCCGCCGCTCCGACGCGCTGGCGCAGTACGAACGCTGCGTCGAGGCGCTCGCGCGCGCCTACGAAGCGAAGCCCGAAGCCGAGACCAACGCGCTCTATCAGCGCCTGCGCGCGGCCAGCACGCCCGAGCCCACGACGACGCCGGCCGCGGAGAGCGCCGAGGCGGCGACGCGCGCCGTGAGCGCCCTGCCCCACGCGCCGCGCGTGACGCCCCACGCTGCGTTGCCGGTGGTCGCCGTGCTGCCGCTAGAAAACCTCTCCAACGAGGACGACGACTACTTCAGCGACGGCATCGCCGAAGATCTCATCACCGAGCTAACGCGCTTTCGCTCGTTGATCGTCATCGCGCGCACGTCGAGCTTCCGGCTGCGCGACGAAGCGCTTTCGATCCCGCAGATCGCCGAGCGGCTCGGCGCCCACTACATCGTGCACGGCAGCGTGCGGCGCGGTCCGCAGTCGCTGCGCATCTCGGCGCAGCTCATCGACGGCGCCAGCGGGCGTCACCTGTGGGCCAACCGCTACAAGGTGCGCCCCGACGAGCTGTTCGAGCTCGAAGACGAGCTCCTGCGCACCATCGTCGCGACGCTCGCCGATCGCGTCGAGGCGGCGCAGCTCTCGCGCGCGCGCCGCAAGTCGCCCGACGCGCTGCTGGCACACGACTTCGTGCTGCGCGGCAAGTGCCACCACCACCGCTTCGACGAAAAAGGCGCCGACGACGCGCGCGAGATGTTCGAGCGCGCCATCGAGACCGACCCGCAGTACGCGCTGGCGCACGCCTGGCTGGGCTGTGCCTACGGGCTCAAGATGGCGCACGCGCGCAAGCAGCAGGCCATGCAGTACCTCGCGCTGGCGTATCAGGCGGCTCAGCGCGCGCTGGCCCTCGACGACGACGAAGGCGAATGTCATCGCATCCTCGCCGCGATCAACCTGCTCACGCGCAACTTCGATCTCGCCGAGCACCACCAGGCGCGCGCCATGGCGCTCAACCCAAACGACGACCGCATCCTCTGTCAGATGGGCGAGCTCTCGTATTTCCTGGGGCGCGGCGCCGACGGGGTCGCGTGGGTCGAGCGCGCGATGCGCGTCAACCCGTACCACTCGGACCGCTACTTCTTGCACCTCAGCCGGCTGCACCGCCAGACGGGCAACCACGCCGAGGCCGCGCGCTGCGCCGCGCGTATCAACGCCGCCGATCTGCAGGCGCTCGTCGCGTCCGTCGCCGCCTGCGCGCACGCCGAAGCCGCCTTGCTCGAGCCACGCCTCGCCGCCCTGCGCGCGCGCGTGCCCACCTTCAGCGCCGAGCGCTTCGTCGCCTCATTGCCCTTCAAGCACGCGCGCGACGCGCAGCAGCTCGTCGACGCGCTGGTGAGCGCCGGCCTGCAACGCTAGCAGGGTGCTGAAGAACTCTTCAGCGCCGGCCTGCAACGCTAGCAGGGTGCTGAAGAACTCTTCAACGCCCTGCTGCGAGGCCGAACAGGCCGAGCCGGCGAAGCCGACATTGGGGGGTGAGGCCCGAAAAACGACGCTTTTTCGGGCCGAGGGGGCATGGGACATGCCCCCCTTCGTGACGAGCAGGTGCAGGAAAGGCGCGCCGCGCCTTTTCAGCAACCTGCTAGTGTCGCCAGAGGCCGATCACGCGCAGCCGCCCGTCCTTCGGCGCGCGCGCGAGGTGCACGTCGAGCGGTGGCAGCGCCTTGCTGTCGCGCTGCGCGACGACTTGCACGATCAGATAGCCGTCGGCCGACGGGCTGCGCGGCAGCGGCGAGACGCAGCGCTGGCCTCGGCCTCGCGCGGCGCTCGCCGCCAGCTGCGGCGCGGGCAGCTCTCGCGCGCGCTCGTCGTAGGCGCGCAGCGCATAGCGCGTCTTTTCGGCCGCGGCGTAGCCGTGCTCGATCGCCAGATCTGAAAAGCACAGCCGCTCGCCGTCAGCGACGCGAAAACCATCGAGCGGGCTGACGCGCTCGAAGTAGGGCGCGATGGTGAGGCGCGCGCGCTGGCGCAGCACCTCGACGATCTTGGCGATGGCCGCGGCGTCGCTGTAGCGCGCGGCGCGCACGGCCTGCTCGAGGTGCGCCGGCGAAAAGCGCGCGATCAGCTTGGCCGCCCAGAAGCCGTCAAAGCGGTCGGCCTCGTGAAACGGCCAGTAGTCCTTCGACGGCTCCCAGCTATCGGGATGGTATGACGCGGCCGACCACAGACCCACGCCGTGAATCGCCGGCCGCTCGAGGCGCTCCCACGGGCGCACCCAGATGCCCAGCGAGAGCAGGCTCGGCAGTGCCCACTGCAGGTCCTCGTAGCGCGCGAAGCCGACGTCGCGGCGCCGCGCCGCGCCGCGCGTGCCGATCGCCTGGCCGAAGTCGATCAGGTAGTGCACGACGTACTTGCGCGCCGGGTCGGCGGGGTCGCGCACGTACATGTCGAGCGTGTTGTCCTCTTTGACGTCGTTGTGGTTGAGCCAGGCAAAGAGCGCGCGCTGCCCGCGCACGTCGCGGCGATGCTGGTGCGGGACGCGGTCGTTGGGATCGCCTTCGCGCACGCCCAGCATCGGAAAGCCGCCAAGCAGCTTGCCCGAGAGGAAGCGGCTGGCCAGCGCGCGGATGCGGCCGTCGCCGCCGACGTCGATCTTGCCGAGGGCCACGTCGAGGTCGCGCTGGGTCATGGGCCGCGGCTTGCCGAAGACGTCCTTGATCTTGGCGTTGGCGGCGAGCTTCAGATCCTCGGCGCGCAGGTGGATCACGTCGTCCTCGGGCACGTTGTAGCCGCAAGCCCACAGGATGCGCTGCACGATGACGTCGGCGCCGGTCTCGCGCTCGGGCGCGCCTTTGGTGTCGAACTTGAGCAGGTAGCGCACGCCGCTGTTGTCGGCGACGATGAAACCCACCGAGCCGCCGCCGACCTTGGTGCTCAGCACCGTCAGCGGCAGCCGCTGGTCGGCCGGCGGCAGGCGGTTGGGACCACGCGCGAGCGCCGCCGGGCGCAGCGCGCGCCGCCCGATACGGTTGGTGAACCACGTCGAGTCGGGCACGTCGTCGACGCTGTTGACGGCGCGCGCGCGCAGGCGCGGGTGCATCGCCAGCAGATACGGGATGCGCTGGAAGATCACGGCGTCGAGATGGTCGAGCAGCACCAGCTGCTTGAGCTCCTGCGGCCGCTTGGCGACGTGCTCGCGGTCGTTGACGACCCACACCGGTGGGCGATTGACAAAACGCACGCGCCCCACCGTGCGCGGCGGCCGGCAGCCCACCGCGACGCTCGCTGCCGCGAGCAACATCCATCTGGCTGCGCGCTGCATGGTCGTCTCCTAGAACTGCAGGTCGAAGCGCACGTCACCATCGGGCGTGCCTGCGAGCTGCGCGGTGAGGGCAAAGCCCTCGATAAAACGGTGCACGACGAGGCCGCCGCCGAAACCGACGCGAAGCTGCCTGAAGCTCACCGACGAGATGTCGTCGTAGACACGACCACTGTCGACGAACAGGTAGGCGAGCACGTGATGAGTGACCGTGAAGCGATACTGCACCGAGCCGAGCAGCGCCACGCGATCACGAAACCGCCCCGGCAGGTAGCCGCGCAGCAGCTGACCGCCGCCGAGCTGCGGCGCGTCGCTGAAGGGCAGCCGCTCGAGCTCGGCCGACACGCCTTCGAGCCGCAGGCGCAGCTCGAGCGTGCGCGTGCCTTGAAAGAGGTCGAACGTGTAGCTGGCGTCCAGCAGGTAGCGCACGTAGTTGGAAGGATCGGGGCCAAAGCCTTCGACGTAGCTGAGCTTGGCCGACAAGAAGGGGCCGCTCGAGTACATCGCCGGCGGCACGTAGATGCTCGCGCGCGTGCGCGCGTCGATGCGCAGCTCGACGCTGCTGTCGAGGTTGGCCAGGTCGCGCTCGAAGCCGACCAGCGTCTGCGGCTCGAAGACGCGCTCGATGGCCTCATCGCCGCTGACGCTGGCGTTTTCGTCGAAGAAGGTCTGGCGCGTGAGGCGCGTGCCGAGCCGCAACGACACGCGCGGCATCAGGCGCAGCGCCGCCGTGACGCCGACAGTGCCACGATCGTAGCGATAGCGCGCACCGAAGGCGGGCCCGCGCAGCAGCGCGTCGCGCGCGACCCCGTCGATGCGCGCCTCGTCGCCATTGCCGAAGCCATAGAAGCGCTCGTTGTTGCCGACGTGATAGCCACCGTAGAGCGTGAGGTGCAGCGGCAGCCAGCGCTTGCCGCTCACCAGGTCTGCCGCGTAGTGCTGCAGATAACGCCCGCCAAAGCTCGCCCGCGCGGCGAAGCGCTCGTCGCGGCCGAAGATGTTGCGATAGACCATGCCGGCGCCGACGTTGGCGCCAAAGCCGGTCTGGATCTCGACCACCGGGTAGATGCCGAAGGTGCGCTCGTCGTTGAAGAAGATGTCGGTGAGCTGCTCGCCGATCTGGTAGCGGTCCCACAGATAGGACAGTCCCCGCATGGGCAGAAAGACGGCGGTCAAGGCCCAGCGCGGCACGAAGAAGAGCACGCGCGGGATCCAGCGCAGCGTGTTCGCCGTGGTCGTGGCGGGCGCTCTTCGACGGCCGGAGCTCTCGTCAGGTCGCGGTGCGCCGGCCACCGAGGCCGCCGTGTGCTGCACCGGTCGCGACGTCGGCTGAATCGATCGCCCCGCGTGCTGCACCGGTGACGACGCCGGCTGCGACGTCGGTTGCGACGTCGGTGCGGCGATCGCGCTGCTCGCACCCAGCATCAGCGCCACACCCAGCGCGATGGCGCGCGGCGCTCCGGCGCGACGGCTCCTCATAGGACGCGCCGACAATAGCGCACCTGGGCGGCAGTTACTCGCCCTTCTCGCGCCGCCCGGTCGTCAGCAGCAGCACCGCTGGAAAGAACACCGTGGTGGCCACGAAGACGCTGCTCAGGCCGGCGATGGCGAGCCAACCGAAGGACTGGATGCCCAGATGCGAGGCCGTGATCGCCGTGCCGAAACCGAGCGCGGTCGTCACCGACGCGAGCAGCGCCGCCGAGCCCGTCGTCTGCAGCACTTGCGGCAGGGCGCGCGGCCCCTCGCGCACGACGCGATGATAGATGTGCACCGCGTTGTCGATGCCAACGCCGATGATGGTCGCCAGCACCGCTTGGTTGAATACGTTGAGGTCGATGTTCCAGACCGCGAGCAGGCCGAGCATCCAGACCATGCCCACCACGAGGCTGCCGGCGACGATGGCGACGTGGCGCGGGCGCCGGAAGTGCACGATCAGCACCAACAGCACCACGGCAGCGGCGGCGCCGAGCACCACTGGCGCGTCGGCGCGCATCTCGCTCAGCACGCGCGCGGAGACGCGGTTCTCGTCCATCATCTGCGCGGGAATGCCGAGCTTGTGCAGCTCTCTGCGCGCCGTGTCGAGCACCTTGGCCCAGGCGATGATCTCGCGATCGATGTCGGTGTTATGGCGCGGCCACAGCGCGACGAGCTGGCCGCGCCCGTCGAGCGTGGAGAGCGGCCGCCGGAAAACCTCCGGCACGTCGGCGAGTGTCCACGGCTTGACCTTGACGAGGCGGAGCAGCTCGTCGACGCGCGCACGATCGGTCTTGTCGAGCGGCCGGCGCGCGAGCTTCTCGAGCTTGGTCTGCAGCGCGGCGAGCACCTTCTGCTTAGCGGCCGCCCGGTGCGGCACCATCTGCGATAGCGAGAGGTGGTAGCGCACGGGCGAGCTCGGGCCGCGCTCCCAGCGCGCCTCGACGTACTTCACCACGCGCCGCGCCTGGTCGAGGTTTTCCACGTAGACCGCGGCCGGCGATAGATCGCCGCCCAGCGCTTTGCCAACCTGCATGCTGAAGTCCACCGCCGCCGACGTGCCGCGCAGCTTGCGGAAGTCGTTGTGCCAGCGCACCTCGGGCGCTTTGATCGCGGCGCCGACAAACAGCGCGCTGCCGATCAGCACCATCGCCAGGATCACGCCGCGGCGCGGCGCGCGCGGGGTGCGACGCCCGCGGCGACGCGGCTTGCGGCTGGTCAACAGCGCCAGCGGCGGCAGCGCGACGAAGATCGTCACCAGCGTGATCAGCACGCCCGCCCCGGCGATGATGCCGTACTCGCGATAGCCGCGGAAGTTGGCGAAGGCCATCGCGAAGAAGGCGCCTGCGGTGGTCAGCGCCGCCGTCACGCACGGCGTGAGGGTGTGCGCGATGGCGTCGCGCATGGCGTCGAAGCGGTCGTCGCCGGCGTCGAGCCGTTCGAGGTAGCGCAGGTAGAGATGGATCGCGAAGTCGATGCCGAGACCGAACAGCGCGCTGACGAGAAAGCCGGAGACGATGTTGAGCTGACCGATGATCAGCGTCGTCAGGCCGAGCGTCGTCACCACGCCGCCCACCAGCGGGACCGCCAGCAGCAGCACGGCCTCGACACGGCGCACGTAGACCGTCACGAGCAGCACGATGGCGACCAGCGACAGCAGCGAGGCGCGCCGCAGATCGGAGCCCATGCGGCGGTGCTGCTCTTGGTTGATCTCGAGGCCGCCGGCAAAACGCACTGTGACGCCGTGGCGCGCCGCATCGAGCGACGCGACGTCGGCCTTGATGCGCCGCAGCAGCTCACCGCCGCTGCCGAAGTTGTAGGTCGCGCCCATCGGCTTGACGCGCACGAAGAGGTACTTGCCGTCGGCTGTGCCGAAGGTGCGCGCGAGCTGTGACTGCTGCGGGCCGAGCTTGGCCGATCGCAGCGCCTGCCAGCGCGGCTTGTCGTCCTTCTTCTTGCTGTCGTCGTCCTCGAGATCGACGTAGAGCGGGTTGCTGCGCGCGCGCGCGCGGTCGATCTCGTCGCTAATGCGCTTGGCGAGCTTTTCGAGCCGCTCGAGGCTTAGCAGCATCAGCCTGCGGTCGAGGAAGAACTCGATCGGGTATTCGACATCGGCGCCGCGAATCCAAGGCCGCGCGCGCAGCTTGTTGGCCACCAGCCGGCCGAAGCGCAGCCGCGCCTGCTTGTCCTTGCCGCCGATGGCGACCACCAGCTCGGCCGCGCCGCCGACCCGTCGCAGCAGGCGATTGACCTCCACCAGCTCGGGGGTCTGTGGCGCGAGCAGCGCCGAGAACGAGCTGTCGAACTTGAGCCCGGTAGTCACGTAGGCCGCCGCAGCCCACAAGAGGGCCACCGCGACGAGCAGCTTGTAGCGATGCTCGACCGAAAAGCGCGCCCAGCGCGATGTGGGGGACGGTTTTTTCAACGGGCCGTGAGGTTGGCGCTAGCTCTGTGACTCTTCGGCGCCAACCGCGGCGTGATCGCCGATCAACCGCCGCGCCGGCCACGCTACCAGCGCGGCGACGATGGCCCAGAAGATCATGCGTAGCCGGCGAAAGAGCGCCGCCGTGATGTTGACGCGCTGGCGATCGATCCTGACCAGCGCCAACAGCGACGCCACCCAGGCTTCCATACCGCCCAGCTGCACGAAGAACAGCACGTTATCGAGGGTGCTGACCACCGCGAAGATGAAGAAGCAGGTGCCCCACGACACGAGCAGGCCGAGGCCGTTGAAGATGACCCAGAACTCGGCCACGCCGTGCAGCTTCTCGACGACGTGACAGCCGAGGGAGGCCGCGAAGGCGCCACGCCGCTCGCGGTAGAACGCCGCCACCGCGTCGTCGATGCGGCGCGCCGCGGGCAGGTGCCGCTCGCTGAAGCCGCGAAAGCCGAGCCGGCCGGCGAGGCCGAGCATGCCGCAGAGCAGCCCGCGACGCTGCACCAGCACCAGCGCCGCGACGATGCCGCACAGCGCGAGCGTGGCGCCGATCAGCGCCAGGCGCAGCCACGGCTCGGAGACCAGCACCAGCGCCAGGTAGAGCAATCCCCCGATGGCCCACAGCACGATCGCCACGCCGTTGATCGTGTTGTTGAGCACCACCGAGGCGCCGAGGTCGGCGCGGTCGTAGTCGGGGTGGCGCAGAAACGAGAGCTTGAGCGGCTCGGCGACAAAGACCTGCAGCGGGATAACGCCGGACAGGCCGTAGGAGAACGCCTGCAGCGCGGTAAGACGCCACAGGCCGGCGCGCTGCCGGTTGGCCGGCGACATGGTGTAGCCCCAGCCGATGGCGTGAACGACGTACAGAAAGAGCGGCAGCGCCAGCAGCGCAGCCATGCTCCAGCCCATGCGCGACGCTTGCGCGGCGAGGTGGCGCGGCCCGAGATCGATGACGAGGTAGACGACGACGGCGGCGCCCGCCGCGGGGACGAGCCACGCGAGGGCTCGCTTCATCTAGGACCCGCGCAAACCGCCGACGCTCGTGTGACCGTGGCCGTGATGGTGGCCCGGCCAGTCGAGCCCGCTCTGCTCGGCCTCGGCCAGCGTGCGGCTGCTGGCGTGGCGCTGCCAGATCAGCGCGATGATGAACAACGCGTTGGCGCCGACGACGCGAAACCACAGGTACAGATCGAAGCGGCCGATGATCGCCGCGATGGCGAGCAGGTAGGAGTGCGGGCAAAGCGAGATGAAGGTCCACAGCTGCATCGGGCCGTGGTTGTGGCGGCGGAAGATCTCGGCCGACTTCTCGGTGGTCTCGCTGCGCTCGATGTCGATGCTCGCTGGGTTGAGCAGGCGCACGACGCGCTGCTGGTTCTTCAGCACGCCGACGTAGGCGTTGAGCGAGAAGCGCACCCAGATCGGCGCGCCCTCGGCCTTGGCCTTGGCCGCGCGCGCCTCGGCCTTGTCGACGCTCTCGCGTCGGCGCTCCTCGCCGGGACGCGTGGCGTGCAGATAGACCTCTTTGTAGTAATCGTAGAGATAGATCTGCGGCAGGGTGGTGATCACCGCGACGACCATCATCGCCAGCAGCGTGACGAGGCTCACCTGGTCGTAGGTGCGCAGCAGATAGATGAAGGCCGGCACCACGGTGGCGGTGACGACGAAGACGTCGGCGGTGCCGTCGAGCGCGCGCCCGATGTCGGAGGACATGTTCTTGGCGCGCGCGAGGATGCCGTCGACGCCGTCGAGGATCGAGCTCGACCAGAGCAGGATCCCGCCGATCATGATCATCGTCGGCGTGCCGACCAACCACAGCGCGCCGGCGGCGAACCCCACCAGCATCGCGACGAGCGTCATCTGGTTGGGCGTGACCGGCGTGCGGTAGAGGCCGGACGCGATCACGTAGGCGATCGGCCGGTGCATCCACAGATTGACCGGGTCTTCGACCTCGCGGGACTTGAGCAGCGACGAAAACGGCGGCATTCGGCTCATCAGAGCACCTCGTCGAGCTTGACGGCGAGCTCCTGCGCCACGCGATACATCTCGGGCGTGTCGATGTCCTGCCACAGGCAGTCACCGATGGGCACGCCGCGCAGCTTGCCGCGCTCGCTGAGCACCTGCATGGCGCCCGACAGCGAGCGCTCGCCGCGCTCTACCGAGACGTCGAGCGCGTCGAAGACCTCCGCCGTGCACAAAAAGACGCCGGTGTCGACGGCGTCACAGGGAACTATGTGCTTTCCGATGGCCGTAATGCGATGAGAGCTGTCACACCGCACTTTGGTGGCGTCATCGAAGTCGAAGACGCTGGCGACCTTCTCGTCGATGGCCAGCCGCACCGAGTCGTGGTGCGGCGACTGGGCGAGCATCCCGACGATGCGTGGGTCGAATAGGTGATCGGCCATGCTGAGGTAGAAGCTCTCGCCGCCGACGAGCTCGCGCGCGGCGCCGAGCGACAGGCCGTTGGGTTCTTCCCAGCGATCGTTCTGTGCGAAGCGGATCGCGAGCGGCAGCGCGGCGGCCGCCGACTCGACGCCGGCGCGCACCTCGTCGCCGCGAAAGCCCGTCACCACGCAGGCCTCGCGCACGTCGCCGCCGAGCGCGAGCGCACGCAGTGTGCGCACGATGATCGGCACGCCTGCGACAGGCACCAAGGGCTTGGGCCCGTCGAAGGTCTCCACCAGCCGCGTCCCCATGCCGGCGGCGAGGACCACGGCGCGTCTTGGAGCGCTCGGAGACATTACTCGGACAGAGCTCGCTGTAACACGTGACACATGCGCGACGATGCAAAAATCTTTGCGCCGCCCGGACCATAGCGCAAATTTTCCGATTGTCTCGGCTTAACAAAACTTCATAATTCTAGTGAGATAAGTACGCGCCATCGCTGCCGAAGGCGCCCTCGGCGCGGCGGAGAGTGCTATCGTGTGAAGCGATGATCGTGTTGTTTCTGCTCAGCGCCACGCTCGGTCTGGTGGCGCTCTACGTGACGGTGGCGTCGCACCCGAGTGTGGCGCTGCCGCTGCCGCGCGAGATCGACGCCGCGCTGCGCTGGGGCCTCAGCGCGGCGCTGCTCAGCGTGGCGCTGGCGACGGCGATCATCTTGCGCGTGATGGGCTCGCGCTGGCCGCTGCTGGCGCTGGTCATCGGCGCCATCGTCGCCGTCTCGCGTGGGCGACAGCGCGCCAAGCGCTCGAGCTGAGCGCGTCGCGCGCCTGCGTGCGATCAGCGATCGGCGAGGTCAGTAGGCGGGCGACCGGTGACGCTGCGCGCGGCGTCGTCGAGCGTGCGCAGCCAGGGCTTGGTCAGCTGCTGCCAGGAGACGGTGTCGGCGTACTCCTGCACGCGATCGGCTCGCGTGGTGAGGCTCGCGCCGAGCGACTCGCGGCACGCGCCGCCGCCGCAGCTGTGCTGCACCACCTCGCCGTCGGTCTTGGCGATGCCGAGACGGCGCACGTCGGTGACAGTGAAATTCTGCCCGCCGGCGGCGGCGAAGCTGCCCGTGCGACCGTGGCCGATGAAGCGCACGTTCTTGTGCTGGCCGCGCGAAAGGCGCGCGCCGATGGCGTCGGCGCTGGCGCCGCTGTGCCACTCGACGCGGTTGCCGCGCAGCGTCTCGCCGAGCACCACCGGCGGGATCATCGCCCAGTCCACCAGCGCCGTGGCGACGCGATCACCGAACGTGACCTTGTCGCTGTCGCGCCAGCGCTCGCCGGGCGGCTTGGACGCCGGCTGCTGGCCAGGCGTATCGCCAGCGCGCACCACCATGCCCGTCTTGGGGTCGACACGCGCCTCCGGCGTGGTCGTGGAAGCGAGCTTGGGCAGCTCTGGGATGTGCAGCCCCATGCCGTCGAAGCTGCCGCTGGTGAAGACCACCGTGCGATCGGCGCTCTTGTTGACGGCGGCCTTGTTGGCGACGAACGCGATGGGGCCGAGCAGCGTGTAGCCGAGCAGCGCCACGCCGATGCCCTTGACGAGGCGCTTGCGCCAGCGCGCCAGGCGGCCTGGCGGGCGCTTGCCCTTCTTGACGAGAGCTGCCTGCGCGCGGGCACGCCCGACGCGGCCGGAAGACGGCCCGGCCAGCGCGGGCCGCGCAGCCCCGGCGAGCAGGACGAGCGCGAGCGAGACGGCGAGCAGCAGCCGCGAGCGCGATGGTGACGACATCGAACCTCTGTCCCTCGAGCCCGGCGACGCTTTCGCCAGCTAGCAATAGCAGCCGCCGTGCCAGCGCAGAACGGGCGCTAGCGGGCATTTGGCGCGATGGGCGTGGGCTGAGGCCCCCTGGTGATGGTCGCTGCGCTAGCCACGCGCTACAAACAGGCCATGAGCATCCGCATCGACATCGTCTCCGACGTGGTCTGCCCGTGGTGCATCGTCGGCTATCGCAAGCTGCAGCGCGCGCTCGAGCAGCTCGGCGACGCGGCGCCCGAGGTCACCGTGCGCTGGCACCCCTTCGAGCTCAACCCGCACATGCCGCCCGAGGGGCAGGATCTGCGCGAGCATCTGCGCGAGAAGTACGGCACCAGCGTCGAGCAGAGCCGCGGCGTGCGCCAGCGGCTGACGGCCATCGGCGCCGAGCTCGGCTTCGCCTTCGACTTCAACGACGAGATGCGCATCTACAACACGTTCCGCGCGCATCAGCTGCTCGCCTGGGCCGACGAGCAAGGCCAAACGACGGCGCTCGAGCTCGCGCTCTTCGAGACCTACTTCAAGCGCCAGCAGAATCTCTACGACATCGGTGTGCTCGGCGAGACCGCCGCGCGCGCCGGGCTCGACGGCGCGCAGGCCGAGCGCGTGCTGCACGATCAGATCTACAGCGACGCCGTGCGCACGCACGAGCGCGAGTGGCTGCACAAGGGCGTGCACGCGGTGCCCACCTTCGTGCTCGACGATCGCTACCTCATCCCCGGCGCGCAGGACCCCGAGGTGTTCATCGACGCCTTCGGCCGCGTCTCGCGCGACAACGTCGCGTAGACCTGGCGTAGACTGCACACCATGCTCGCGCGCCCGCTCGTTGTCGCCCTCGCCTGCACGCTGACGCTAGCCAGCGCCAGCGGCTGCGGCGGCGAGGACGTGGGCTGGCTCGAGGGCACCACCGACGCCGGCGCCTTTCGCGCCGAGCTCGGCTATGTGGCGTCCACCGGCCGCATCACGGTGGAGGCCGCACCCATCGGCCCCTTCGAGCTGCGCATCCGCTACACGGCGCTGTCGCTGCTCGCGCCCGAGCGCGTCGATCTCTCGACGCGCATCGGCGCCGAGCAGCGGCGCTACTTCGACACGAGCGTCACGTTCAGCTGCGAGGGCAGCCACACCTGCAGCAACGATGTCGTCGAGGGCATCGTCGACACCACGCAGGTGCCGACGGTCGACGAGCCGCGGCTGCGCGCCACGCTCAGCAACCTGCTGCTCGAAGATCACCGCACGGGCGCCACCGTGCGGGTGATCTCCGCTCAGCTCGATGGCACCTTCAAGACGTCGACCATCGAGCGCGCGCTCGAGGTTCCCTAGCCGAAGCTCTGCAGGAAGCGCGCGATGATGTCCTTTGATTCGAGCAGCGCCGTGCCGCCCTCGACCAGACACGGCGCCTGGCGCTTGCCGCTGGCCTTCTCGAGCGCGTCGAGCGCGGCGGCGTCTTCGCTGACGTTGACCGTCGCGAGCTCCAGGTGCAGGTTGTCGCGCGCCAAGAGCACCGCGCGCGAGAAGCCGCAGTTGCTCTTGACGTAGAGCTTGCTGTCGGCGCCGAGCGGCTTGGCCTGCGACGCCAGCGGAGCCAACGCACCGTGCGCATCGGCGTAGGCCTTGTCGATGCGCTCGCACTCGGCGGCCAGCGCGGCGATGTCGCGCTCGCCGGCCGGCGTCACCGAGTTGGCGTAGGCGACCTTGCCCGCGGCGTCGACGATCACCGTGGCGCGATCGGTGATGCCCTTGTCTTCGAGATACAGCCCGTAGGCGCTCGCCATCGCCCCCTTGGGGTGAAAGTCGGCGAGCAGGGGGAACGACACGCCGCCGAGGCTCTGCGCCCAGTTGGCGTGCGAGTAAACGCTGTCGACGCTGATGCCCATCACCGCGGTGTTGGCCGCGCGAAACCGCTCCAGCAGGCGCTCCACGCCTGGGACTTCGCGGCTTCAGGTGGGCGTGAAGTCGAGCGGGTAGAACAGCAGCATCACGTGCTGCTTGCCGGCGTAGTCGGAGAGCTTGATGACGCGGCCGAGGTGGTCGGCGAGGGTGAAGTCAGGGGCTTTGCTGTCGACGCTGATCATGGGGTCTCCCGGTTTGGACCGGAAGAGGATGCCCCATGAGCAGAGAATGTCTAGCAGCGCGTCTTGCGGCGCAGGACGACGAAGAGCAGCAGCAGCAGCGCACCGCCCACCGTGCGCGCGTCGTCAGCGGGTGACGTGCTCGCGCCGATCTGACAGCCGGCGGCGATGCTGCGCGTGGTGCCGCTGCCGCTGTTGTCGGTGCTCTGCGGCAGCGCGCCGCCGCCGCTGACGTTGGTCGAGCCGACGTTGCCGCCGCTGCCGGGCAGCGCGATGCCGCACAGGCCGACGCCCTTGTTGCTCTGCAGGCACACCGAGCCGACGGGGCAGCCGAGGTCACAGGGCTGCGAGCAGTAGCGCGGGCCACCCGTGATCGCCGGGTCGTTGACGCAGAAGCCGCTCTGGCAGTCGATGTCGAGCTCGCACAGCGCGCCGAAGACCGACATGCCGGTGGTGGGCGCGCCGGGGCTGGTCACGCCGGTGGCGTTGGGCGTGTTGCTGCTGCTGCTGCCGCCGGCGCCGACGACGGTGAACTGCACCGTGGCGGCGGCGCTCAGGCCGCTGACGTCGAAGACGCGCACTTCAGCGTTGTGCGGGCCGGCCGGCAGCGTCAGCGCGTACTCGTAGGGCTGGCTCGCGCCGCCGCCGACGACGTTGCCATCGACGCGGATCTCGACGCTGGCGATGCCGCGATCGTGCTTGATGTCGGCCGAGAGCTTGAAGTCGCCGCTGACCTCGGAGACCGGCTTGGGATAGAGGATGCTGACGTTGGGCGGGTTCGTCGGGTTGTTGATCGGCGTGCTCGCAGGCGGCGTGGTCGTGGGAGGCGGCACGTAGTCGTTGGCTGGAGGCTGCCCGCCGGGCAGGCCGCCGCCGCTGTTGCCGAGGCCGCCGAGCAGGCCCTGCCAGAAGTTCATCCAGCCACCGCCGCCGCCGCCGCCGTTGCCGAGGCCGTTGCCCCAGCCACCGCCGTTGCCCCAGTTGGGGCCACCGCCGAAGCCGTTTCCGAAACCGCCGCCGCCGAAGCCGCGACCGAAGTTTCGCAAACCGTTGCCCCACCTGTTGCCGCCGCCGCTCCACTTGCCGCCGCCTCCGCAGCTGCACGCAGAGGCGCGCGTCTTGGCATCTTCCAGCTGCAACACGCGCTCGCGTTGCAGCTCGGGCTCACAGCCGAGCAGCGCCAAGGTCGGGATGATCGCGATGGTGAATGCTGTCCTGTGGGCTTTTTTTGTCATCGCGCCGATCCATTACAAGGCGCGTACCACCCCCGTGGATCCGCTTAAGACGCGATCAACACAGCGTTGCGGCGCATCGAGGCTCAAAGCCCGTGGGGGCGTCGCTTCCCGTGGTGGGAAGATTCTTTCCGGACGGAAGTCTCGACAAACTCGACGTCGCGCACGAAGTAGGGGTCTACGCGCCGCAACAACGCCCGCGCGGCGCCCTTGCGTCCGCGCGGCGAGAGGCGCCGCAAGCGCCAGCGAAAGTCGCCCGCGCTGGGCGACGTCTCGATGGCGAAGCCCTCGTAGAGCAGGCGCAGCGTCTGCACCGCGCCGCCTTCCACGAGCGGGATCCAGATCGGCGCGGTGAGCTGCACGCCCGAGATCTGCAGCAGCTCGAGCGGGCGGCGCATGATCGACGCCACCTGAGCGGTGCCGTGCTCGCCGTTGATCGGCACCACGTCGAGCTCGAGCCGGCGCAGGCGGGGGAAGTGCTCGGGACGCGCGAGGCGCTCGACGTCCTCCGGCCAGCAGAACTCGACGCGCAGCGTCTGCACGGGAAAGCTCGGCGCGAGACACAGCGCCCGCACGTGGTAAGGCGCGCCCACGCGCACGCGGTCGAGCCAGCGCCAGCTCGCGTTGCGGCCGGCGAAGGCGATCGCGTCGTAAACGCGGCGATCGCTGGCCTTGGGCAGCTCGAGCGCGCGCACGGTGCCCCACAGCGGATCGCCCTCGCAGGCCGCGAAGCGCGCCGCGTCGGTGACGGCCAGCGCGCAGCTGTCGAGCAGGCCGTCGGCGAAGCTCACGCGCCGCTGGTTGCTCGTCAGTGCCCCGCCCAGCGCGCCGAGAAAGGCCGGCACCGTCGCTCGGCGAAGCGCTGTCAGCCGCCGTCGCGCCTCGCGCGCGGTGCGCACCTCGGCGCTGCTGCAGCTGAGCTGGATGAACAGCCCGTAGAGCTCGTCGCGCTCGAGCAGCGCATCGGCGAGCACCAGCCGCGGCTGCAGATCATCGGGCGCCTCGAGCACCTGCTCGAAGAGCGCCCGCTCTTCATCGCTGACGAGCGGCATCGCGCAGTCGCCACGTTAGCAGCTCGGCGCATCTGTGCTAAACCCGTGGCGACCATGAGCACGCCCGACCTGCGGCGCATGCCGCTCGCCCTCGCTGTCCTGCTCGTCGCGAGCGCCGCCTGCGCAGCCTGCAGCGACGATGGATCATCGCGCGCCGCCGACAGCGCGCCGCCCGTCGACAGCGCGGCGGCCGACACGCGCGCGCCCGACAGCGCACCCGCCGACGCCGCTTCTGACGCCGCCGCCCCCGCCGACCAGCAAGTGCCGCCCGACGGCGCGGCGCCCGACAAGGGCACGAGCAACGCGACGGACTTCACCAAGGCAGGCCCCAAGGCGGTCAACGAGGCCAGCGGCTCGCTCGCCGTCAGCGGCTGCTCGCTGGCCTACACGCTCTACACACCGGCCGTCACCACGACCCAGCCGCTGGTGGTGCTCGGCCACGGCTTCACGCGCACCGCCGCCAACGTCGCCGACGTCGCCAAGCACATCGCCTCGTTCGGCGTGCGCGTGGTGACGCCGACCTACTGCGGCGCCGACCACGCCAAGAACGCGCAGGATGCCGTCGCGCTCTCGCAGCAGCTGGCGCAGGGCAGCAAGGTCATCCACGCCGGCCACTCGGCGGGCGGGCTGAGCGCCGTGCTCGCCGCGGGGCAGGACAGCGCCGCCATCGCCGTGCTCGGCCTCGATCTGACGGACGCGGCCGACGCCGCGCTCAAGGCGGCGCCCGGCATCACCGTGCCAGGGCTCGGGCTGGTCGGCGAACCGAGCGCGTGCAACGCCAACGGCAACGGGCGCACCGTGTTCAAGTCGATGCCCAAGGGCGAGCTGATCCGCGTGGTCAATGGCTCGCACTGCGACTTCGAGGCGCCATCGGGCGCACTGTGCGGCCTGCTGTGCGGCGGCGCCGACGCCGCGCGCGCGCTGCTCTCGCGCGCGCTGGCCGCGGCGTTTATCGCCTGGCAGGCCGGCGTCGACGCGAGCGGCCAGCAGTGGGTCACGCCCGGCGGCAGCGAGCGCGCGCGCCTCGCGCAGAGCGGCGTAATCCAGTCGGTGCCCTGAAGCGAGCTATACTAGGCCCATGCCGTACCGTCGGGTCGCACCGCTGGGCCTCGCCCTGGCGCTCGCCTGCGCCGCGTGCGCTGGCGGGGCCGAGACGGCAACGCGCGTCGACACGCGCGGCGGGCCGGGCGGCGAAGGCATCAACTTCGGCGATGGCGGCAACCCGAGCGACGACACGCGCAGCCCGACCTTCGATGGACCGCAGCTGTTCGATGGCCCGCAGGCATTCGACGGCCCCAAACCGCCTGCGCCCGACACGCTGGCGCCCGACACGACGCCGGGCGTCTACGACGTCGATGGCGACGGCCACTGCGCCCCGGGGCAGGTCGGGCCGACCTGCCAGTCGCACAACGACTGCGACGACAACGACAAGACGCGCTATCCGGGCGCGCCCGAGACCTGCAGCGATCGCGGCGTCGACAACGACTGCGACGGCGACAGCTCCGAGGTCGACTTCGACAACAACGGCGTCAACGACATCGGCGAGGTCTGCAACACCGGCTTCCCCGGCGTGTGCTCCACCGGCAAGAAAGCCTGCACCGGCAGCAACGCGGCGCCGACCTGCGTCCCCGACGTCGCCGTGGGCAGCGGCAGCGAGTCGTGCAACGGCCTCGACGACGACTGCAATGGCACCGTCGACGACGGAAACCTCTGCGGCGCGGGCGAGACCTGCGCCGGCGCCAGCGGCTGTCGTTGCGGCAGCGGGCCGCCGTGCACCGGCAGCAACGTCTGCAACGGCTCGACCTGCGGGCCGCCGTGCAACCCGAGCACCAACGTGGCGTTGACCGCGACAGCGACGTCGAGCGGCGGCGGCCAAGCGACCTACGGCGTGGGCCCCGACAGGATGAACGACGGCTTCGGCCAGTCCAACTGCACCACGGCGCGCTTTCACTGGCTCGACGCACCCAACAGCGCCGGCACCAGCGCGCACTGGATCCAGTACAACTGGTCCGCGCCGGTGACCATCGGCCGCGTGGTCTTCGATACGATCCTCTACACCTCGACGACGCTGTGCGGCCTCACGGTCAGCAACGGACGCACCCTCGCCGGCGGCACGCTGCAGTACCTGCAGGGCTCGACGTGGGTCACGATCACGACCATCTCCAACCAGTCGAACGACTGGAGCCGCACCTTCACGCCGGTGACGACGACGGGCCTGCGCCTGATCAACGCCCACGCACACTCCAGCGGCTTCAAGAACCCGCTAATCGTGGAGTGGCAGGCGTTCTGCCAGTAGTTGGCAGAACGCCTACCGCTCCACAATTACCAAGGGGGCATGTCCCATGCCCCCTCGGCCCGAAAAAGCGTCGTTTTTCGGGCCTCACCCCCTGATGTCGGCTTCGCCGGCTCGGCCTACTCGGCCTCGCACGAGTGGCAGGCGTTCTGCCAGTAGCAGGCTGCTGGTAGCCGAGCTGGGCGGCTACTCGATCTCGTTGACGATGATCGGGCCGACGCTGCGCACGCCGATCTGCGGGTCGATGTCCCCCTGCAGCTTGTAGTTGGAGAACACGCCGTCGCAGTCGAGGTCGCCGCGCGCTTCGATAACGAAGGTCGACTTCTTGCCGCTGCCGCTGGCGCGGTAGCGATACTGGTAGCGGTGCGCCTCGCTGATCTCGAAGTTGAGCGCGCGCCACGGGTCCTTGCGCCAGACCTTGCGGTCAGCGGGACACTTGCCGCCCGGCTGTTTGCAGCAGATCTGCTTCGGCGTCCAGCCGGTCTGACCGCGCGGGAACTGCTTGGGCAGCAGCTTGCCGCGCTTGCTGTAGTGATCGGCTCGATAGTAGAGGCGCGCACCGACCCTCAGCTTGTCGAGGCTCTCGGTGGCTTCGACGGTCTTGGCTTTGCGCTGGTACTTGATGAAGGCAGGGATGGCTATCGACGCCATCACACCGCCGAGCAGCGCCAGCATCACCGGCCGCACCTTGCCAGCCTGGGCGTAGCGCGACGCCGGCGCGCGCTTGGCGATCTCGGCGGCGATCTGCTTGAACGTCGCGTTCTGTCCGAGGGTGCGCGCGGCCACGGCCCGATGCCACAGGGCGCGCGCGGCGTCGTCCTTGGCGCCGCGATGGCGCAGTCGCACGATGAACCGCCCCTGCACCGCCGCTCGCGCGAGCATCACCGTGCCGCGCACGTCGTGAAGCTGCGAGGCGAGCACGCGCGCCACGGAGAAGGCCTGCGCGATCTTGGGCGGCAGCTGGCCGCCGCTGCGCTGGGTGATGATCGGCCACAGCGCGACGAAGGGATCGCCGAGGGCCAGCTGGCCGGCCGCGACCGGCAGCCCGGCGCTCGGCGGCGGCGGCGCCTTGAACGCGCGCGTCGCCGTGGCGACGGCCTCGCTGACGCACGACCACGGCGCGACCACCAGCCCGTTGGGTGTCGCGGCGAGGCCGATCGACTTGGGCAGGATCAGAGAGAGCTTGGCAGGCAACCCCGAGACTTCGAGCGCAGGGTGGCCGCCGACGGTGCGCGGCGTGAACGTCACCTTGGCGCGCAGGCGCTGCATCAAGGCGGGCACGGTCTGGATCATCTTCGCCAGCAGCTGCGGCCGGTCGCTGCCCAGCAGCAGCGAGGGCAACGCGCACCTTCCGCTGCTCACCAGCAACAGCTCGCCCGAGGGCCAGCCGCTCGTAAACGGCGTACGCATCACACGCGTGACCAAGCGCCGGGGCAAACGCAGGTAGAAGCGCTCGCCGGAGAGCGCGCGATAGCGGCCGTAGAGCGCGCCGCTTGGCCAGCTGCCGAGTGCGGCGGTGGCCGCGCCAATGCCGGGGCCGGCGACATCGAGGGCGATCGAGAGCGCGTCATCGCGCAGGTTCGCATCGGCGGTCGCCACCTGCTGCGCGATCAACAGCCAGCCGAAGAGATCGGACTTGTGGCCGCGCTCGAGCCGCGCGCGCGTTTTGGCGTCGAGGCGCGACCACACCGACGACTCGACCTTGCCGTCGAGCAGGTCCTTGAAAGGACCGAGCGTGCGCCAGGCGCAGAAGCTCGGCCCGTCGGCCGCGAACGCGCACTCCCACAGCTGGTGCTGGCCGCTGAGAAACTGCCAGATGCTGCGCTTGCCGACGCGCTGCTCGGTCCAGCGCGCGGGGGTGATGCGGCTCGCCTCGGCCGCGACGGCGAGGCGGAAGGTCGCCGCGTCGCGCAGGCTCAAGATCAGCAGCTGGCGCTGGCCGCGGCCAGAGAGCACGCCTTGCGGCTTGTCGACGGCAAAGCCCCACGTATCGAGCAACGCGCGCAGCGAGCGTCCATCGATCGGGTGGCGAATGCGCGCCTCGGCCATCGGCAGCAGCGCGCGCCCCGTGGGCGTGGCCGCGAACGCCATGCGCATGCCTTCCCAGTAGGCCAGCGGACGCGAGAGGTTGCTCGCGATCACGCCCCAGCTGCCGTGCCGCGCGGGCAGCCGCTGCAGCAGGCGCGCCACGGCGCCGCCGCGCTGCAGCGCGCGCGGGATGCGCGCTGGCTGGTCTCGTCGCGAGGTGTTGGCGCTCTTGGTCGCGGGCGCCTTGCTGGTGCTGGCGGCGCAGCCGAAGGTCGCCAGCGCCAGCGCGCCGGCCAATGCGAGCGCCCTCATCACTGCGCCGGCTTGACTTGCAGCGTCTCGTCGGGCGACGTGACGGCGCCTGCGCCGAAGGGAAAGTCCAGCGACTTGTTGGCTAGCCAATCCTCGAGCAGCTGGTTGTAGCGCTTGCTCTTGGGATCGTGCTCCGTGCCGCCCGGAAGCTGCAGCTTCATCTTCACCTCGCCGCCGCCGGCCTCGGCGATGATGCGGATCGAGGCGCCGTGCTGCTGGTCGAGCGGCAGCTTGGTCACCGCCGAGAAGGCCTCGTCACGAAAGACCGTCGGCGCGGCGACGTTGACCGTGCCGAGCGCGCCCGCGCTGGCGTAGGGGCCGTAGTTGAAGAACGTGACGCCGAAGGCGTCGAGCGGGCTGGCCAGCGTGACCGTGTGCACGCGGCCCCACAGCCACTCGTTGGGGTCGCTGTTGATCTTGTCGAGCTCGGTGGCGGCCTCGGCGAGCGCCTTGCGCAAGATCTCGTCGCGCGTCTCGGTGGTGCCGCTGGTCGAGACGTCGTCCCAGAACGTCGACTGGATACGCGTCGGCTCGGCGATGGCGGTGAGCACCAGGTTGAGGCGCGCGCGGCCGGGGATCTCGATGCCGGCGGCCTTGGCCTCGTCGGCGAGGGCGAGCACGATGATCTTGGCCAACGTCACGTGAAACGCCGTGCAGCCGATCGCGTCGGTGACCTCGGCAGCGTCGCTGCTCTTGGCCGACTTGGGATCGCTGCTCGACAAACCCGTGGGGCATGTGAATTTCCAGGCGGCGATGGCATCCATCACCTTCTTGGCGCCGGCGCCGAGCGTCTGGCCCTGGGTCGCCGCCGTCAGCGCGGGCACCACCAGCTCGCCGATAACCGACTTGGTGTCGCCCTGGATCACGCCCATCGACGCCATGTCGTGCTTGTCGCCGCCGTCTTTGATCATCTGCGTGATGCGCAGCGCGCGCGCGCCGATCGCCTTGGACAGCGCCTGGTACGGCACCGACGCCTTGCCGTCGTTGGTCGCGTCGCCGTCGGCTACCGCGCTGGTGTTGGCGTTGTTCGCGGTGACGACGAAGCCGTTGGGCGGATCCTGCGTTTGCGGCAGATCGGCGAGGGGCACGAAGCCGTTCCACTCGGCGGTGCCGTCGCCGGGCACCGGCAGATAGGGCGGCAGCGTCGTGCTCGCCCACGCCCGCTGCGGGATCTTGGCGTAGGGGAACCAGCCGACGTTGCCTTCGCTGTCGGCGATGATGAAGTTCTGGTTGGTGGCCGTCAGCTTCTCGAGCGCCTTGGGCACGTCAGCGACCTTCTTGGCGCGCATCAGCTCGAAGAAGGCGTCGGGATCGGTGACGCCGTCGGCGGCGACCCAGCGCATGCTCACGCCGGTCTTGCTCGCCGTGTCCTTGGAGATCAGCGGGCCGTGGTGCGGCACCCACTCGAACGTCTTCTTGACGTCCTGGCCGCTGGAGGCGTCCTTGAAGGTCAGCTCCTTCTGGATCAGCTTGACCTGCTGTCCGTTGAAGATCACCGCGCTGCCGTCGTCGCTGAGCTTCTCGATGTAGAGCTCGTTGAGATCGTAGTAGGCCGTCGTCACGCCCCAGGCCATCGACTCGTTGCGGCCGACGAAGACAAACGGCATGCCTGGCACCGTGCCGCCGCCGCAGTGCAGCGTGCCCGTTCCGCCGTCGCTGGTCGCGTCGATCTCCACCGGGAAGAAGATCGCCGGATTGTAGAACGTCAGGTGCGGATCGTTGGCCAGCAGCGCGCGGCCGTTGGCGCTCAGCGTCTTGCTCACGAGCCAGTTGTTGGAGCCTTCGCCGAGCGGCCGGCGCGCCAGCGGCGCGAGGTACGCGCGGGCGCTGCGGATCGCGCTCTTGGCGCGCCGCAGGTGCTCGAGCGCGAGCAGCGGCGGTTTGCCGCCGAAGCTGAACGGGATGCCGGCGCCGGTGGTGATGAACTCCTGAAACACCGGGCGCGGCGTGAGCAGGTCGGAGACGAGCTTGCTGTCGCTGACGCTGGCGGCGATGTCGGCGCCGGTCAGCTCGGCGTCGCTGCTGTTGCCGAGGTCGTTGATCAGAAACAGCCCCACGGCCAGCGTGTCTTTGGCCGACCACTGCGGGATGACGCGCTTCTGATCGAGGATCACCAGGCCGTACTCGTCGGACTTCTTCGCGCCGTTTCGGCCGGCGGCCAGATCGGCGAGCCAGGCGTTGACGCCGGCGGCATATCGATCGAGCAGCGTCTTGGTGCCGGCCGAGAGCTTGGCCAGCGACGCGTCCACCAGCGGTGTGCCGTCCGGTGTCGACATCAGATGCCGCGTGGCGAAGTCGCGGTCGAGCGCGAGCTGGCCGGCGATGGAGATCTCGGAGAGCTGCCCGAGCATCAGCGTGCGCGCGAAGTCCATGAAGAAGAAGCGGTTGGCCGCGTGGAAGTAGCCCAGCGCGGCCATGCAGTCGTCGTCGCTCTTGCAGCGCAGGTGCAGGATGCCGTGCTGATCGTAGACCGCCTCGACCGGCGCACCGAGGCCGGGGATCGAGATGTTCTTGGGCGGCGGCGCGGCGTCACCGCCGCCATCGCCGTCGGGCCCAGCGTCGGCCGCGTCGGGGCCGCTGTCCGATTTGGGCGAGTCGTCGCTGCAGGCTGCAGACAGCAGCACCGTCAGGCCGAGCAGCAAAGCAAAGCCGAGCGCGCGAAGGGACATGAGCGCTACCTCCACCGATGGAGCCTTTGTTGATTCAGAACGTGGTGCGCAGCATCGCGCCGCCGGGGCCGGCGCTCAACTGCCACTTGGGCAAGCGCTGCGCGCGGTGGGGCGTCTTCGACGTGCGCAGGCCGAGGATCATCATCACCGTGCCCGCGGCGAAGGCGACGCCGCCGCTGACGTAGAGCGCGATCGCGGCGCGCTCGGAGCGCTTGGCGCTGTCGTAGGTGTCTTGCGCCCAGCTGCCCTGGGTCGCGGCGCGCTGGACGTCGTCCGAGAGCGACGACGCCTCGGCGCCCTGCCAGACGGCGAACGCGATGCCGATGGCGCCGACGGCCATCGCGGCGATGCCGCCGTAGAGCAGCACCGAGCGCTTGGTGCTGCCGTCGTCCGCGGACGGCGCGGGCTGCTGTGCGTTGCCGGTCGCGTCGCGACGCAGCACGAGGTGTCGCGCGACGACCGCGCCGCGCGTCAAACGCAGGCGCAGGGTCTGGCTGGTGTAGCCGGCGAGCTTGGCGACGAGCTGGTAGTCGCCCGGCTCGACGGTGGCCAGCATGTGACCGCGCGCGCTGCGCGGCTTGCTGCCTTGCACGCCGAGCCGCGTGGCGACGAGCTCGGTGCCGGGTGGAACGACGGTGATGTCGAGCTTGGCCATCGGCTCGAGGGTCACGTCGAAGCGGTTGCTAGCGCCGGCGCTGACGTGAAAGAGAACGCGCCGCTCGCGATAGCCGCTGGCGACGAGGCGCAGTGGGTTGGCGCCGAGCGCGAGCTTGATGGTCGCTGGCGTGCGGCCGACGATCTTGTCGCCGCGATAGATCGCCGCACCCGGCGGGTTGGAGCTGATCGTGACGTCCACGTGCAGTGACTTGACGAGCTTCGCCACCCGCACGTGCGCCTTCTCGAGCCGCGCGGCGTCGTGTGCCTTGTGGGCGATGCGGATGAAGCGGCGGTAGTCGACGAGCGCGCCTTCGGTCTGACCGAGGCGATCACGACAGACGGCGATGTTGAAGAGCGTGCTCGGGCGCTCGACGATGCGAAACGACGCGCGGTAGCTAGCCAACGCGTCGCCGTAGCGCCCTTCGTCGAAGGCCTTGTTGCCCTGCAGAAAGAGCCGCTTGGCCTTCTCGGCGTTGTTCTCGGCGGCGCGCGCCAGCGGCGGCGCGCCGAGCGACACGAGCGACAACAGGACGAGCAGCACGCTGATGGGCGCGCCACAGCGAAACACGGGCGTCGGGCTTACCATTCGCGGGCGATGTCGCTTGCCTTGCGCTTGGACGGCGGGCGCTTGGTCTTGGGGGGTTTGCTCGGGTGGGCAGCGCGCGCGCGCCGGATCACCTTCTTGCGCCTGGGCTTGCGCCTGGGCTTGCCCTTGGGCACGTGCTTCGGCTCGCGCTGGCGCTTGGCCGTGCGGGGCTTGGCCGTGCCTTTGGCGCTGCCGCCGCTAGCGATGCCCGGCTCGTCGGCGCCGGCCTTGGCTGCGGCCGCCGCGTCGGTCTCCAGCGCGCCGTTGCTCGCCGAGCCTGCGGCCTTGCTCGCCGAGCCTGCGCCCTTGCTCGCCGCCGCCTTGGCCTTGTTGGCCGCCGCCGCCGCCTGTCCGGCGGCTGCCGCCTTGGCTGCCGCCGCCGCGCGCTTGGCCGCTTCGGCCTTTGCTGCCGCTGCCTGCTCGGCGTGTGTCTGCTTGTCGCCGTTGGCCGAGGCTGGCCGGTTGCCACGCGTGGCGACGAAGGCGATCACCGCCGCGGCGACCACTGCTGCTGCGACGCCGATGCCGAGCCACGAGCGCCTCGTGCGCTCCTCGGTGGGGGCCGCCTGCGCCTCGGCGCGCTCGACCACCAGCCTCGAGAGCAGCTCGGTCTCGGTGCCCTCCTGCTTGAGCGGCCCTTTGCCATCAGCGCTGGGCTTCTCGGTGGGCCCGTAGCGAACGGTGCGGTCCTCGTCGAGCAGCTCGCCGTCACCCAGGCCGGGCTCGGTGTGATCGATCACTGGCGCATCACCGGTGGCGCGCCGCGGCGGGCGCACCGGGCGCACTACGTCGGCGGCGGTCGCGTCGAGCACCTCGAGCGCCGCGACGATGTCGCGCACCATCACGATCATCGAGCTGTGCCGCGCCTCGGCGTCCTTGGCCATCGCCTTGACCACCAGCGCGTCGAGGGCGTCGGCAATCGGCAGCTCGCGCAGCTCGGGGTAGACGTCGCTTGGCTTGGGTCGCGCCTTGTTGCGCTGCTGGTCGAGCACGCTGAGGTAGCTCTTGCCGGTGAAGGGGCGCTGGCCGGTGAGCATCTGGAAGAGGATCACGCCCAGCGCGTAGATGTCGACGCGATGGTCGAGCTCGCCGCTAGGCGCCGCCTGCTCGGGCGCCATGTAATACGGCGTGCCGAGGATCGCGCCCTGGCGCGTCACCGAGGTGGGCGCGATCGAGTGGGCCAGGATCTTGGAGATGCCAAAGTCGATGATCTTGACCGCGTCGTGGCGGCTCTGGCGCTCGACGAGGTAGATGTTCGACGGCTTGAGATCGCGATGCACGATGCGCTTGAGGTGCGCGGCATAGAGCGCGTTTCCCACCTGGGCCGCGATGCTGAGCGCGCGCACCGGCGCGAGCCGCTTTTCGTGGTCGAGCAGGTTGGCCAGGTCGCTGCCGTGCAGAAACTCCATCACGATGAAGTGGGTGCCGTCGGCGTCGCGATCGAAGTCGGTGACGTCGACGATGCCCTCGTGACCGATGCGGCTGGCCGCGATGGCCTCGCGCCGGAAGCGCGTGAGCATGTCGTCGCGCTCGGCGACGCGCGGCGAGAGCACCTTCACCGCGACGCGCTTGTTGAGGCGCAGGTCGCGCGCGGCGAAGACGGCGCCGAAGCCGCCCACGCCGGTCTGGTGATCGAGCTGGTAGCGCTCGCCGAGCACGCGCCCGAGCTCCATCACGGGCGCCCCCTCGAGGGAGTCGCCGACGACGACCTTGTCCTCGGGCGCGTTGGCGTCCGCGGCGGGTGGCGGGCGCCTGTCGATCACCACCTCGGCCTTGTCGATCACCATCTTGGCGTTGTCGGCGCTGGCGCGGCCCGACCACTTGGAGTTGTTGTAGGGGATGACGGTGACCGTGTGGACTGCGCCAGGGTGAGGCGGTGTCTCGTCGTCCGCTGACACGGGCACGGTCTTGGACGTGCCGAGGTCGCGCGCGTGCGCGTCGCCGGGCGCCACCGTGGCGCTGGTCTCGAGCTGCCACGCCTCGAGGTCGCTGCCATCCATCCGGCAAACCGCGTCGCCGTCAGGATAGACTTCCCCACATGTCGGACAGATCTGCAGCCTCGCATCCCTCCGCGGTAGGGATATGTTAAGTGGTGCTATGCACGCGCTCAAGCACGCGCAACCGGTTGCAAGGGTTCTGTTGCTTCTGGGGCTGGCCAGCGTGACAGGGTGTGTCGAATCGGGCTTTCCGCTGGGCCTGGCGTGCACCGACGCGGGCGCCTGTCCGCCGGGGCAGCGCTGCTTTGGCGGCAAGTGTCTGCTCGAGCGGCCCGACAGCGGGCCCGAGGCCGACGTGACGGAGCCCGACAGCAGCGTCGACACCACCGCCGACACCCTGCAGAGCTGCGATCCGCTCGACCAGAACACCTGTCCCGGCATGACCTGCTTCTACGACAAGAACGGCTCGTTCTGCGCCAACGCCGGATCGACGGGCGGTGGCAGGGACTGTACCGACAATCGGCAGTGCGCCTTCGATCACTCGTGCATCGCGGACAACCTCAACAACAAGCGCTGCCTCAAGCACTGCACCGTCTCGCCACCCAGTGGCTGTCCGCAGACGCGCGACGTGTGCAACCCCATCGATGGCAACTTCGGCGTCTGCTACGCCGGCCCCTGCGATCCGCTAGACCTCACCGCGGTACCGCCACAGTGCATGCCGAGCGATGCCTGCTTCGTCAACATGACCACCGGCCAGGGGCAGTGCCGTCTCAAAGGCACTGGGCAGCAGGACACCACGTGCAGCCGCAACGAGGACTGCGCCGGTGGGTTTCACTGCGCGCTGCCGTGTAACAAGTGCGCCAAGTACTGCGACCCCGGTCAGGGCAACGCGGACTGCGCTGGCCTGAGCGGCCCCGTCTGCGTGAAGGCGTTCGGAAACAACCCGAACGTCGGGCTCTGTACGCCCTGCCCGTAGGCTGACTGCCTGCGCGCGGCACGCTGCTCGGCCTTGACCGCACGCTTGTACTCGAGCAGCCGCAGGTAGCGACGGTTGAGCGCGCGCTGTTTCTCGGCGTAGCCCTCGAGCTCGACGCCGAGCTGTCGCCACGTGTCGCCGAGCGTCTGCGAGCGATCGGTGCGCAGGTGATGCTGGCGCCATAGCAACACACCGGCGTCGACGAGGTTGTGCGCGACGCGCACGCCGAGGACGGCCGCCGGGCTCATGGTGCTGAGCAGCACCGGGAGCGAGAGGTAACCCAGCGCCGACGACGCGACGCCATAGGTCGCGAGGAACTTGCCGTCGGCTTTGAACTTCTGGTGCGTGAACTTGCCGAGCGCCATCGGCGACGTCGCCGTGCGCAGCTTGCGGACGAAGCCCTTGAAGCGCTCGGGCGTGCGCGCTTCGAGCTTGTCGGCCCAGCGCGTCATGTGCGCGCGCGCGAAGTTGAGCGGGCGGCGCACGCTTCGCTTGACGGCGAACCAGGCGCGCTTGAGTCGGCTGGTTCGCGCCTCGGCCGTGCGCGGCGAGAGGGCGCTCGAAAGCAACCAGATCCCGAGCACGAGCGCGGTGATGGCGCGATAGGTGGCGGCTGCGGACTTCACCGCGAGGTGCTCCTGCAGGAATCGTGCAGAGCTAGATCCGCCCTTGGTCGGCCGAAAGCGCCGTAATTTCGTGGCGGCTGTGGGTCGGCTGGTGGATGGCGTGCTGGCCAGCTGACCGTTGCTTGACAGCCATCACACGGCACGCGACGGTCGGCTCATCATGGGATCCGCAGCGGAGATGGATAGACGCCTGCGCCCGCCGCCCACCAAGGGCGCCTCGTCGGTGGCGCGCGTCACCGACGACTGGTACATCGCCTGCCGCAGCGAGGCGCTGAGCGGCAAGAAGCCGCTGGCGTGCACGCTGCTCGGCATCCCGCTGGTGCTGTTTCGCGACGGTGACGGGCGAGCGCACGCGCTGCTCGACCGCTGCCCGCACCGCAACGTCCCCCTGTCGCTCGGCGCGGTGCGCGATGGGCAGCTCGAGTGCGGCTACCACGGCTGGCGCTTCTCGGGCGACGGCGCGTGCCGCTTCGTGCCGGGGCTGTGCGGACCGCACGAGGCGCGCGGGCGCCGCGTGGAGGCCTTCGCCACGCGCGAGCTCGACGGCTTCGTCTGGGTCTACACCGAGGCCGACCGCGAGCCGGTGCGCGAGCCGTTTCGTTTCTCGCTGCTCGACGACGCGCGCTACACGCACGTGCCCTACTCCCTCGATCTCGAAGGCACCATGCACGCCGCCATCGAGAACGCGCTCGACGTGCCGCACACGGCGTATCTGCACGGCGGCTTGTTTCGCAAGGCCGGCGGCACGAAGAACCGCATCCGCGTCGTCGTGCGGCGCTATCACGATCGCGTCGAGGCGCAGTATTTGGACGAGCCGCGCCCGCCGGGGCTGGCGGCGAAGATCCTGGCACCCAGCGGCGGCACCGTCGAGCACTACGACCGCTTCATCCTGCCCTGCATCGCGCAGGTCGAATACAAGCTCGGCGACGACAGCCACCTGCTGACCAGCGCGGCGTTCGTGCCGGTGAGCGACTTCGAGACGCGCCTCTACAGCGTGGTCAGCTTCCGGCTGCCGCTGCCGGGCTGGCTCGTGGCGCCGGTGCTGCGTCCCGTGGCGCTGCGCATCCTCAAGCAGGACGCCGAGATGTTGCGCGAGCAGAACGCGATGGTGCATCGCTTCGGCGGCGAGCAATACATCTCGACCGAAGCCGACGTGCTCGGCTCGCACATCATGCGCCTGCTGCGCAACGCCGAGCGCGGCGAGCGCGAGCCCAGCGACGAGCCGTGGGTCAAAGAAGGCGAGCTGCTGATCTAGCTGCTAGCGCGCGCTGCTCGGGAAGGCCTTCATGTAGTAGACGCCCTGAAGCGGCGTGGCCGGCTCTTTGCTGTGCGTGCTGTGAAAGAAGACCTGCATGGTCTTGGGCAGCACACGAAACACGGCGCTGAGGTTGCTCGGCTCGTTGTCGACGAAGGCGACCACCTGCTGGTTGCCGCTGCTGAAACGCTTGGCGACCTGACCCTTGAACGCGGCGTCGGCGCCTTGCTCGCGCATCAGCAGCTCGACGCGCTTGTCGCGGCCCGGCACGGGGAGGCCGTTGTTGGCGAGCGAGGCGAGCGTTCCGTCGCGCATGGTCTTCTTGTCGCGGCCGGTGAGGTAGATCACGCGCGCGCCGGCGTCGTGCAGGCGTTTGACGAATGCCGAGGCGCCTGGATAGCTGCGATCGTGCTTGGCGACGGCTTCGTTGGTGAAGAAGCGCTTGGTCCAAAAGTCGGTGAGCGACTTGGTGGCCGCGTCGAGCTCGGGGTGATCGGCGGCGAGGCCCGAGGCGACGAGCGACTCGCGATGGCCCCAGGGCACCTTCTCGAAGGGCAGCGTGGCGAGCAGCCGGCGTGCCTCGGGGAACGCGGCGCTCTCGGGCGAGCGCGCCCACTCGTGATAGATGGCGCCCGAGCGTGGCTCGGTGGGAAAGAGCGTGGAGTCGATGTCGAGCAGCACCACCGGCTGCTTACCAGCGCGCTTGGCGCGGCGGATGCCGGCGAGGATGCGCGACTCGATGCGCGCCGGCGAGACGTTGACGAAGCGGGTGCGCTGGATCCAGAGCTTGGGCTCGACGGGGCGCTGCCGCAGGCCGCCCCACAGGCCGCGGGCCAGGTCGCCGAGGCCGTTGCGCGGGACGTGCTGCGTGCGCTGGGCGCGCGCGCGGCGCGAGGCGCGAAACAGGCGCGCTGTGCGCACGCGAAGCTGCCGCCACAGCCGGCGCCCTGGCCGCGCGAGGGC
>JAGQIK010000080.1 GCA_020431405.1 Myxococcales bacterium | reverse complement strand
CCGGGTGTCTCAACAGCGGGCGTACGCGGCCGCCAGCGTGGCGCCCAGCGCGCGGAACTCCTCCGCGCGCGGCGAGCTCTTGCGCCAGGCGAGGCCGATGCTGCGCGAGGGGCCCTCGGGGCCGAACTCCGCCGTCGCGAGGCCGTGCGCGCCGGCGAGCTCGCGCTCGAGCGCGAGTTCCGGCAACAACGTCACGCCCAGGCCGCTCGCCACCATCTGCGAGATCGTGCCCAAGCTCGTGCCGCGGAAGCCCGAGGACTCGTCGGCGCCGCTCGTCGCGCACAGTGGCACGATCTGGTCGCGCAGGCAGTGGCCTTCCTCGAGCAGCAGCACGTCGCGGCCGGCGAGCGACTCGAGCCCCACGCCCTCGCACCCCGCGAGCGTGTCGCCGGCGGGCACCGCGAGCACGAACGGGTCGGAGAAGAGCGGCAGCGACTCGAGGTCGCCGAGGTCGACGTCGACCGCGAGCAGCAGCACGTCGAGTTCGCCCGCGTCGAGCGCCGCGACGAGCCGCGAGGTCAGGTCCTCGCGCAGGAAGAGCTGCAGCTCGGGGAAGTCCTTGCGCAGCGCCGGCAGCACGCGCGGCAGGAGGTACGGGCCGATGGTCGGGATCACGCCGAGGCGCAGCGGGCCGGTCAGCGGCGCGCCGAGCGCGTGCGCCGTCTCGCCGAACGCGTCGGCGTCGGCCAGCATCGCGCGCGCGCGCGGCAGCAGCGCCTCGCCCGCGGCGGTGAGCTGGGCGCCGCGGCGTCCGCGGTCGAGCAGGCGTGCGCCGATCTGCTCTTCGAGGCGCTTGATCGAGGCGCTGAGGGCCGGCTGCGAGAGGTGTGCCTGGCGCGCGGCCTCGGTAAAAGTGCCCGTCTCGGCGACGAGGCAGAGGTGTTTCAGCTCGTCGAGCATGGATCCAGCGCGTGTCGTGCGATCTGATGTTCCATAAGCATTGTCTATTGATACTAGCAAATATATTCATTAGCGCGATGTCTATCGGATCGCTACACCTAGATCGTGCTGCTTCCGATCCTGATGGGGCTCCCCGCGGGCCTGATGACCACGGTCGCCGGAATGGGCGGCGGCCTCGTGCTGATGGTCGTGCTCGCCGCGATCCTCGGCCCCCACGAGGCGCTGCTGCTCAGCGCGCCGGCGCTGCTGGTCGGCAACCTGCACCGGGCCGTGATGATGCGTCACAGCATCGAACGCCGGCTGGCGCTGCCCTTCGCCCTCGGCGCGCTGCCTGGCGCCCTGGTGGGCGGCGCGCTGGTGATGCGCCTGCCGCCGCTGGTGGTCAAGATCGGCATCGTCTGCGCCTGCGTGCTCGCGCTGGTGAGCGCGCTGTGGCGCTGGAAGTGGACACCGAGCCGCCGAGTGCTGCCGTTCATCGCGCTCGGCACGGGGGCACTGTCGGCCCTCGGCGTCGGCGCGGGCCTGGTGGTCAGCCCCGTGCTGCTGGGCGCCGGCCTGCGAGCCCGCGCTTACGTCGGCACAGCCTCCGTGGTCGCGTCCGCGCTGCACATCGGCCGCATCGGCGGCTACGCCCACAGCGGCAAGCTCAGCTGGCTGCTGCTCGGCGCCTCCGCCGCCCTCGCGGCTGCGATCACCGTCGGCAACGTCGTCGGCGCTCGCCTCGACGGCGCCCTCGACGCGCGCTGGCGCGAGCGCATCCACTACGGCGCCCTCGCCTGCTGCGCCCTCGCCGCGCTCGCGGCGCTGCTCTGAGCTGCCGTCGGCGTTGTCTTCTCGAGGGCCGACGGGCATGCTGCAACCCGTGAGGACCTTCGACACCGCGACCGCCCTCGTCGACGATGGGCGCTTCAACTTCGGCACTTACGACAGGCCCCTCCAGCGCGTCAATCCGCTCGACGCCGACGTGCTTCCTTCGCTGCCACTGAAGCCGCCGAGCGCGCTCAAGTGGCTGCGCCTCAAGGAGTGGCAGGCGATACAGCTCGGCGACGAGCGCGTGTTCGTCAACGTCGCGCTGTTCAACGCCAAGCTGCTCGCGCTCGCGCAGGTGAAGGTCTTCGACCGGCGCCACGGCACGCTGACGCTCTACGAGCGCAAGCTGCCGCCTTGGGTGCTGCGGGCGCCGCAGGGCCTTTTGGACTCGACGTTCGCCCACAGCGGGCGCGATGGGCACATCACGTTTCGCAACCGATTGGCTGAAAGCCGAATCGAGGTCAGCGTCGACATCGCGCCGCGCGGCGGCCCACGGGTGCAAGCCGAGGTCACCGCGCTCACCGACGGCCAGCAGCCGCAGGTCGTCTGCATCCCGTTTGCGGAGAACCGGGGCATGTACTCGCACAAGGGCCTCGTCCCGGCGCGAGGTCGCGTCACCATCGACGGCGAGCACTTCGAGCTATCGGACGAGCGCGCCTTCGCCC
Organism: Myxococcales bacterium; assembly: GCA_020431405.1. Taxonomy (GTDB): domain Bacteria; phylum Myxococcota_A; class Polyangia; genus JAGQIK01. Next base: position 785 of record JAGQIK010000080.1, on the reverse strand, counting down.
TGCTCGACGACCACAAGGGCTACTACCCATATCGAATGCGCTGGGACTGGCTCACAGCCGCAGGCCGTCGCCCCGACGGCGAGCTCGTCGGATTCAACCTCACGCGCAACCAATCGACCGATCAAGCGCGCTACAACGAAAACTGTCTGTGGCGCGCGGGCCGCGCCTACCTACTGCCGCCCGTGACCTTCACTCGCCACCCCGACGAGCACCCCGAGCGCTGGCGCGTGCACGACGAGGCCGGTCAGGTCGACGTCAGCTTCACCATACAAGCGCGCAGCCGCGTGGACATCAACGCCCTGCTGATCCGCAGCGACTACGACGGCCCACTCGGCCTCTGCAGCGGCACCATCCGCGCCGAGAGCGCCGCACCGCTCGAGGTAGACGGCCTCTTCGGCATGGGCGAGCGCTTCGACCTACGCTGCTAAGTTGTCGCTGATCTGGCGGTCTTGTCGAATCGCCGCAGACGCGCGCAGCTGTCGGTGTAGTACAGCGCCGTCCACCGAGTACTTGCTCGTCGATGACCTCGACTCGTCCACCGCCGCGAGCCCCTACGGATCGGCCCGCGCGCGTAGCCAGCCCAAAGCGCCGGCTGGCGAGCCATCTTGCTCCGGGCGACTGTCCAGTTCCCTACAGCACTGAACGCCGGCCGCGGACGGGGGGCGGAGCGGGCGCAGCGCGAGCGTCGGAGGACGCCTCGTGCGTTGGTGGTTCGGGCGCGTTCGGGCGCGGCTGGGCTATTGACGGGATGGGAGGCTGGCGGCCTGCGGGCGTTTGGCGCGCGT
>JAGQIK010000650.1 GCA_020431405.1 Myxococcales bacterium | reverse complement strand
CAGCAGGGAGCTGAAGCGTTCTTCAGCACCCTGCTAGCACGCGGCGTGTGGGAGGGAGCTAGCGGCGGCGGCGGCTGAAGAGCGCGAGGCCGAGCAGCAGCAGCGCGATGGCGGCGAAGCTCCCGTTGGCAGCGCTGGCGACGCCGCAGCCGCCGGCCTGCTGCTCGGCGCTGCCGCCAGCCGGCAGTGCGCAGAGGCCGCCGCCGGGGCCGCCGATGCAGCTGCTGCCGCCAGGGCAGGTGTTCTGACCGGAGACGCAGCTCTCGGTGCAGTACTTGCGGCCGACCGCGGGGTCATCGGCGCACATCGCGTTGATGCAGTCCTGCGGCCCGTTGCAGCTGGCGCCGAACATGCCGGGCGACGCGGGCGGCGTCGTGGGGTTGGTGGGGTTGGTGGGGTTGGTCGGGTTGGTCGGATTAGTCGGGTTGGTGGGGTTGGTCGGGTTGGTCGGGTTGGTCGGGTTGGCGTTGGCGTCGGCGGTGACCGCGACGGAAGCGCCGCCCTTGTTGTTGGCGCCGTCGGTGGCCTCGGCGGTGATGAGGTGCTGTCCGGCGGTGAGCGTGATGTCGAACTCGTAGGGCGCCGCGTTCTTGGTGCCCACCACCTGATCGTCGACCTTGAGCTCGACCTGCGTGATGCCGCTGTCGTCGGTGGCGGCGACGACGACCTTGGTCTGCAGCGGGACCACGGCGAGCGCGGCGGGCGACGAGATCGCGACGGTGGGTGGGATCTTGTCGTTGGGGTTGGGGTTGGTTCCGCTTCCGCTGCCTGTGCCCGGGTTGGTGCCCGTGTCGTTCTTGCGGCAGATCTGGCCCACCGAGCTGCTGCTGCACTTGCCGCCGCTGCACTCGGCGTCGGTGCTGCAGTTCTTGCTGCAGTAGGCGGCGCCGCCGGCTTGGCCGATGGCGCAGATCTGCGAGGAGCACTCGCTGTGCGTCGAGCAGGGCTCGTCGAAGCTCTTCTGTGCGCGGGCGCTGGAGGCGCCGGCGAGCAGCAGCAGGCAGGAAAAGGAGAATAGTGTCGGCAGCTTTGAAAAACGCATGGCAAGAGAGATCGAGCAATGTATGTGCCGCGACTACTCGCATTGATTTCAGGCGGTTACGGCCGCGAGATCGCAGCCGCGGGGGGTGACACCCCCCACGCTTGTGGTCGCGCGGCGGCATGGCGCCGGCGCCGTGCTACGTTCCGCGCATGAACGCCGATACCGCAGCGGTGGCGCGCGACGAACGCGCGGGCAGCTTCTTCAGCCTCACCCCCGAGCGCGTGCTGGCGGCCGTCGAGCGCTCGGGCCACTACACCACGGGCCTCTGCTACGCGCTCAACAGCCTCGAAAACCGCGTCTACGAGGTGGAGCTCGACGATCGCACGCGCGTGGTCTGCAAGTTCTACCGGCCGGGGCGCTGGAGCGCCGACGCCATCGGCGACGAGCATCGCCTGTTGGCCGCGCTGCGCGAGGCCGAGATTCCCGTCTGCGCGCCGACGCCGTTCGAGGACGGCGAGACGCTGCACGCCACCGACGACGGCATCTTCTTCGCGGTCTTTCCGCGCACGGGCGGGCGCTGTCCCGACGAGCTGACGGGCGACGAGTTCGAGCAGCTCGGTCGGCTGCTGGGCCGCATCCACAACGTCGCGGCGTCGCTCTCGCTGGCGCATCGCCCGCGCATCGCGCCCGAGACCTACGGCACCGCGTGCCTCGAGAAGATCCTCGCGCGCGGCGGCATGTCGCCCGGCGTGCAGGCGCGCTACGAGGACGCGGTCAAGCGGCTCGTCGGGATCGGCGAACGGCTCTATCAGGGCGTCGAGACCTTCGCGCTGCACGGCGACTGCCATCGCGCCAACCTGCTGCGCGGACGCGCCGCCGGCGCCGGCCAGATCACCGACCAGTTCTACTTCCTCGACTTCGACGACTGCGGCGTTGGGCCGGCGGTGCAGGACATGTGGCTGCTGCTCCCCGCGCGACCTGCCGACTGCCCGCGCGAGCTCGACTCGATGCTTGCCGGCTACGAGCTCTTTCGTCCGCTGGCGCATCCCACCCTGCGGCTGATCGAGCTTCTGCGCGGCTTAAGGTACGTGCGCTACGCGGCGTGGATCGCAGAGCGATGGGATGACCCATCCTTCCCGCGCGCCTTTCCGCAGTGGGGGACGGACCGCTACTGGGAGGGTCAGGTCGCCGATCTGTACGAGCAGATCGCGCTGCTCGACCAGGCGTAGCAGATAGCGACGCGTGCTCGGCGGGCGCTGTCGCGGGCCAGCGACGGGCGCGACGCCGACCGTCGGCGAGGCGCGATCTTCGGTAGGCTCGAAACAGGCTCGCACCGATGACGAGCAGCACGGTGCCGCAGACGACGACGAAGACCCGCGAGCTTTGCCCCAGCGTCGTCTCGAGCAGCACCCTGCCGATAAGCGGCACGACAACGATCACGAGTACCGGCGTGCCGACGAGGGCGAGCCAGTCCAGCCGGTCGTTGGAGCGCTTGACGCAATCGGTGCAGACCGTGCCAGCTGCGAGCGAGTGGTCGTGACACAGCGGGCGGTCGCAGCGCGGACAGCTGCTCGACTCCGCAGCGCTGCACTCGGTGCAGGGGCGGGGGATGGGGCGGATTGTCTGCTCGCGATACAGCATCGGTGAGCCTCTGCTAGGGCTTGTCGAACCAGCGCTGCAGCAGGCGCGGCGCTCGGTGCGCGACGACGAGGCCGACGATGATGCCGACCATGGTGCTGGGGACGGCGATCTGCGGCAGCTCGAAACCAAGCGCTGTGCCCGCCGTCATCGACAGGCCGACACACAGCGGCAGCGCGAGCAGCGACAGCCAGCGCAGGCCAGCGGGCGCCGGACCCTCGGGGCGGACAACATCTTCATCGGGCCCGCGCTCGTGCTCCGCGTGTTTCTCGGCGGCCCGTGCCCGCTGGTCGAGCCAGTCGCACAAGTCGGCGACCGGGGCGAGCGGCGAGACTTCGAAGCCGCACGTCCGTCCGTTGGCGATGCCTTCACAGCCGGGCCGCTCGCAGTATGGACAGCTTTCACGACGAGCCATGACCGCCTCCTTCCGATGCGAATGACGCGTCGAGCTGCGCGCGCGTGGGCCAGCGGCGCGGCTGGCGCTTGCCGCTGAAGCGGCGGCGCAGCACGTTGCCGAGCAGCAGGCGCACGCCGGTGGTGAGCACGCCGGCGCCGAAGACGGCCCATACGATCTCCCAGCCGGCCGTCACGTCAGGCCACAGCGCGTAAGCCATCGCGAGCCCGGCCAGCGCGCCGATGAGCACCAGGGGCATCACGACGATGGCGAACCAGCTGAGCGTGTCGTGAGAGTGCTCGGCGCAGGTGCTGCAGACGGCGCCCTCGGCGAGGGCATGCTCGTCGCAGAGCGGACGGTCGCAGCGCGCACAGGCGCTCGTCTCGTCAGCCTCGCACACGGTGCACGGACGCGGGATCGGGCGAATTGTCTGGTTGCGATACGACATGCTGTGTCCCTCTGTCGTCGAAGGACACAAGCAATCGACGTTCCGAGGGCAACTGCGCGCGCCCGCACGCGTCGCGCGGGATGGTTGGCAGCTAACGCCTCGAAGCGCGGGTGCCGGGCACCTGGCAGCTAGTTCTGAGGCACGTAGAACATGCCGCGCGAGCGCTCGGCGATGAAGGGATCGCGGCGCGCCTCGTCCAGCACCTCGCCGAGCTTGGCGTCCGTGATGGACGGCGAGCGCGAGTAGACGTCGGTGCCCGAGCCGGTGCCGAAGTTGGAGTCGGCGAACCAGGTGACGGCGTGCTGATAGTCGGGCGAGACCCAGACGACGAACCACTGGCTGCGGATCAGGTGCAGCAGGCCGTCGCCGCGCCACTGAAAGTGCCCGGCGCGCGACGGGTCCTGGATGTCGACGCCGACCACGTCGCCTGGGCTCGGCCGCTTGGCGGGACACCACGGCAGGTCGCGATAGGCGACGACGTCGCGCAGCTTGACCGGCTTGCCGCCGGCGGCGCCGATGCGCTGGTAGGTCACGGTGGCGTGCGTGCGCGTCTTCCAGAAGTCGTAGTTGGTGGCCACGATGTGCCACTTGCCGAGGAAGCGCTCGACGTCGAGCGCGCGCAACGTCGACGGGGGCACCTGCGGCAGGGCGGAGGCGCGCGGCACGTCGCGCGCGTCGCGCGCGTTGGCCGATGTCCAGCCGCAGCCGCTGCCGGAGAGCCACGCGCTGGCGATCACCGCGGCGAGCGCGGCGCGCGGCGTCAAGCTCACTCGTTGCGCTCCGTCTGCTCCGCTTGCTCCCGGGGCACGAAGGCAGGCTCCTTGAGATCGGTGGGGATCGCGATGGTGAACGTGGTGCCCACGCCGAGCTCGCTGTGCACGAAGATCTCGCCTTTGTGAGCGTCGTGCACGATCTGATAGCAGATCGAAAGCCCCAGCCCGGTGCCGACGCCGACGCCCTTGGTGGTGAAGCCGGGGTCGAAGATGCGCTCGAGCTTGTCCGGCGCGATGCCCGAGCCCGTGTCGCTGATGCGAACGTGCACGCGCTCGCTGCTCGAGCCGGCGGAAGACGTGCCCGGCACGAGCGCCGTCTCGATGGTGATCGTGCCCTTGCCGTCGATGGCCTGCGAGGCGTTGACGATCATGTTGAGGAAGACCTGATTGAGCTGCCCGGGGAAGCAGTTGATCTCGGGCACGTCGGCGCCGAAACGCTTGACGATCTCGATGCGGTTCTTGGTCTGGTGGTGCGTGAGCACCAGCGTGTCCTCGATGCCCTCGTGCAGGTTGGCCTTCTTGAGCTGCGCTTCGTCGAGGCGCGCGAAGCTGCGCAGGCGGCGCACGATCTGAGCGACGCGCGTGGCGGCAGACTCGATGACGCGGTAGGCGTCTTCGAGCGCAGCGAGCGCCGATTTGATGCGGCGGTCTTCGACGTGCTCGGGAAAGGCCTTGTCGAGGTTGGCGCGCAGCTTCTTGGTGGCCAGCGCCAGCGTGTCCTTGGTGCTGTTGATGGCGCCGATGGGCGTGTTGATCTCGTGAGCGATGCCCGCGACCATCGATCCCAGCGCGGCCATCTTCTCCGACTGCACCAGCTGCGCGCGCGAGGCCTCGCGCTCGGCGTGCGCCTTCTCGAGCTTCGACATCGCCTCCTGCAGCGCTTGCTCGGCGTGCTTGCGGTCGTCGATGTTGTAGAGCCCGCCGATGATCACGCCCTCGCCGTCGATGGCGCTGGTGACCATCGTGAAAGAGACCCACAGCGGCGTGCCGTCGCTGCGTACGATCTGCAGCTCCATGCCCTGCGCGACGCCGTCCTCGCGCAGCATGGTCAGCAAGCGCTGGCGGTCGGCCTGGTCGCGATAGAAGTCGGGCGAGACGCGGCCGATCAGCTGGTCGAGGCTCAGTCCGACGAGGCTCGCCAGCTCCTGGTTGGCGAACAGGATCTCGCCGCCGTTGGCGCGCGTGATCACGAGCGGGATCGGAGAGGCCTCGATGATGGCGTGCAGGTGCTGCGCCGCGATCCGGTCGCGAAGGTCGTCAGCGCGGGTGTCGGAGGCCATCAGCCGACAGTACCACCGCCTGCTGGCCAGCTACTTCTACTTCTACTTCTTCTTCTTCGGCTTGCCGGTGGCGCCGTCGGGCGAGAGCAGATAGATCGGGAAGTCGAAGCTGTCCGTGAGCTTGAAGTAGATCGTGATCGACCACTTGTTCTTGAACAGGTCGCGGCCTTTGACCAGCGAGCGCGGGTTGATCGCCAGGTTGAACGACAGCCGTTTGCTCATGTCGGCGCCGGCCGGGATCTTGATCGGCGTGATCATCGTCTTGGCCACCACCGTGTTGCCGTGCTTGAACTCGATGCGGTTCTTTTCCAGCTCTACGTCGTACTTGGTGGGGTTCTTGATGTTGACCACGATGCTGGCGCCGACCTTGACCTGACCGGACGTCACGCTGTCGACCACCGACGACGCGATGCCCTTGATCTTGTCGAGCCAGCCGCCGCCCTTCTTGCCGCCACTCGCCTTGGGCAGCTCGAAGGCGAACGAGTCGAGGTCGACGCCGTAGTCGAGCTTGAGGATCTGGCTCTTGTGGTGCACCAGCATGCCTAGCGAGTAGAAGACGTAGCCGGAGTACGAAAAGAAGCCGACGATCACGATCCAGCCCACCAGCCGCGCCGGCAGCGGGATCATGCCGGTCTGCTCGGTGGGCTCGAGCAGCTGCGCGGCGAGCCAGGTGCCGCCGACGGCGGCCCACACGATGCTGATCACGTTGGCGCCAAAGAGCAGCAGCACGGCGGTGGTCATGGTCATCGTCGTCGAGCCCTTGACGATCAGACCGGCGACGACGATCGGCGCCGCGAAGAACGCGCCGAAGCCGAACATGGCGAGCGGGTTCTTGAAGAGCGTGACGATGATGCGCGAGTAGCGCATGCGATGCCGCTGCAGCGTCGGCGAGATGAAGTCGACGGCGATCTGGAAGAACAGGAACGCGTACGACAGCACGGTGGCCGCCATCTTGCGCGCCGGGCTGGGGTGATAGCCGATCCAGAAGATCACCATGAAGCCCGTCAGGTAGATCACGATCATCTTGATCTCCTCGAGGGCCTGAAACCACGTGGGGAACTCGTCTTTGGGCTTGCCGGTGAGCTCGGCGTCCTGCTCGAAGCTCGCCGAGAGCCTCTCTTTGATCGGAAACAGCAGCAGCGAGACGAGCACGAGCGTGGCGGAGGCGGTGGCGTTGATCAGCACCGACTTGGCTTGGCTCTTGACGAGAAAACCGATCAACAGGTCGGCGGCGAACTGCGCCTTCTTGGGCAGCAGGTAGGAGACGATGCCGGCGCGGATGTCGTGCTGAAAGAGGATCAGCAGCCACGCGGTGACGCCGAGCAGCGCCACCGCCGCCACGAGATAGAGCAGCAGGTAGCGCGTGGCGCGCGATGGCAGCTTGGCCAGCGCGGCGGGCGCGCGAAAGATCGCGAGGAACTGTTCACCTACTCCCATAGGTCACCGTCAACGCCGAATTGGCAGTTTGCAACAACGAACTTGAATACATGAACGACGGAACAAGGAACGCGAATCTAGAACGCCATCCGCCTGTCATTGTCGATTCGCGTTCTTCGATTCCGTCGTTCATGTATTCGGATTCGTTACTACCAATTCTCAGATGTGAATTGAAGCGCTAGCGGGGGCGTCCCTGGGCGACCCAGCTCTCCACGAGCTGGATGTCCTGCGGCGACATGGGCGGCAGGCCGAGCGGCATGCCGCGCAGGCCGGGCACGGGCTTGCCTGACACCTCGCGCTGGCGCGCCAGCAGCACCGCCGCGATGCGCGGCACGCCTTTCAGCGGACCGCTCGCGAGCGGGCGAAAGAGGCTCTCGCGCTCGCCCTTGTCGTCGAGCCGTCCCGAGGCGACCGCCTCGTAACTGGCGAGGTTCACACCGCGTGGCTTGAATCCGAAGCCCCCCGTGTTGCCTGGTCCCCCGTCGCCGCGCGCGTAGGCCGGCTCCGAGTGGCAGTGCCAGCAAATACGCTTGAAGAGTTTCTTTTCTACCTCGGCCCAGCTGACGGCGCGTTTTAGCAGCGGCAGGCGCGCGGGCACCGTTGGCAGCTTGGCTGGCGCCAGGTAGGCGCGCAGGATGAACGCTGCGGCGTCGCGCGCCTCGGCGGCGCTCAGCTTGAGGTCGGGCATCGCGCTGTCGCGCTTGAGCTTGGTTGGCTCGCGCAGCCAGGCGACGAGCGTGTCGTAGCGCAGCCGCTCGCGCGCGTGGCGCAGGTCGGGGGCGAGCATGATGCCGCGCGTGGTCGCCTCGGCGCTGAGCTTGACGGGGATCTGCGTGGCGTCCACGGGGCTGGGTAGGCCGCTGAAGGTGTGGCAGGTCATGCATCCCTTCGCAGCGAGCACGGCGCGGCCGTGGCGCAGGTCGCCTTCGACGGCCGACGTCGCCGGCGCGGCCTGCGGCGCGAGGTACGCGGCGATAGCACGCGCTGCCTCGGCGTCGATGACGAAGCGCGGCATGGTGGCGCTCAGCTTCGGCCGCAGGTCGTGCGGACGCTGTAGGAACTTCGCGAGCCAGGCGCGCCGCACGCGTGCGCCGGTGCTCGTCAGCGAGGGGGCCATCGTCAGGTCGACGATCTCGCGCTTCCACTTGGCCACCACGTCGGGCTTGACCTTGCCGGCCGGCGGGAAGCGATCGGCGAGGATCTCGGCGTGGCAGCCGACGCAGTTTTTCGCCAGCGGCGGGGTGCCGTGGCCGCTGCCGGCGTGACAGCGGTTGCACTGGTATTGCGCGACGAGCTGCTTGCCGCGCGCGACCAGCGCCGCCGTGGCGCGCGCCTGCGCTGGCTGCGGCGTCAGCGCCACGCTGCGGATCGCCGCTGGCTTGGCCTTGGTTTCTGCGCCGGGGCGCCGCTTAGTGGGACGTTTGCAGGCTGGGCTCGAGAGGAGCACCGCGAGCAAGCAGAGGGCGAGCGGCAGCGAGATTCGCGACGTCACGATCCGATCGCAACAGGATGTGATGAGAGGGACGACCGATGCGGCCTCCGGCAGCACGCGGGAGTTTGCAACCTTTGGCCGCGATCGGTCATTTGTTCCTACGCGGGGTCGTGCGCGGCTCTTCCCAGCTGGTGTGTGCGAAAAACTACCAAGGCAGCACTTCGCCCTGCGCATGCCAGAACGTGCCGCTGGTCTCGAGCGTCAGCGCGTCGATGCGCGCGATGAGCCCGCGCGCCGACTCGTCGGCGTCGACCTGGCCCATGCCGCCGGTCATGCCCGTGCGCACGAAGCCAGGGTGCAGGATCGCCACCGCCGCGCCGCGCGGCCTGAGGTCGTGAGCCAGCGAGACGCCGGCGGCGTTGAGGGCCGCCTTGGACATGCGATAGCCGTAGCGGCTGCCCGACGTGTTGTCGGCGATGGAGCCCATGCGGCTGGTGATCAGCGCGACCTTGCTGCCCTCGCCGATGCGGTCGAGCAGGGCGCGCGTCACGCGCAGCGGGCCCATGCTGTTGACCTCGAACTGGCGCTGGATGCGCTCGAAGCTCATGTCCTGGAGCGTCTCGCCGGTGAGGATGCCGGCGTTGTTGATCAGCACGTCGATGCGGCCTGCGCCGACCTCCTTGGCGAACGCTGCCACCGCGTCGCCGTCGCTGACCTCGAGGCCTTCGATGACCCGCACGCCGTCGACGGCGCGAAGCTCGCTCGACGCCTCGCGACAGCCAGCGACGACGTCGTCGCCGCGCGCCGCGAATTGCGTCGCCATCGCCAGGCCGATGCCGCGGTTGGCGCCCGTGATCACGATCCTACCCATGCTCTAGACCCTCTCGAAGTAGCGCGCGCGCTCCCAGTCGGTGACCTGGCGGCGCGCCGCCTCCGACTCGAGCTTCGCCGTGTGCACGTAGAACTCGACCACCTCGGCACCGAACGCTTCGTGCGCGAGCTCGCTGCCGTCGAGCAGGCGCGCCGCGTCGGCGAGCGAGTCGGGCAGCCGCTCGAGTGACTTGTCGACGTAGGCGTTGCCCTTGTAGGCCGGGCCGCAATCGAGCCCGCCCTCGACGCCGCGTAGGCCTGCCGCGATGGTCGCGGCGTAGGCCAGATACGGATTGACGTCGGCGCCGGGCATGCGGTTTTCGATGCGCAGCGAGCTCCCGCTGCCGACGACGCGAAAGCCGGTGGTGCGGTTGTCGTGTGCCCACGCCATTGCCGTCGGCGCCCACGACTCGGATTGATAGCGCTTGTAGCTGTTGACCGTCGGCGCGAAGCAGTACGAGAGCTCGCGCCCGTGCGCGAGCAGGCCGCCGAGGAACTTCGAGAACAGCTCGCTGGGCTGATCGCCGGTGACGAAGGCCGCCGTGTCGGCGTCGGTGTCCCACAGGCTGCTGTGGATGTGGCAGCTCGAGCCGGCGTCTTCGGTGCGCCACTTGGCCATGAACGTGATCGAGCGTCCCTGCTGCTGTGCGATGACCTTGGTGCCGTGCTTGAACACCACGTGGCGGTCGGCCATCTCGAGCGCCTCGGCGTAGAGCAGGTTGAGCTCGTGCTGGCCCTTGCCCCACTCGCCCTTGCTGCCCTCGATGACCACGCCGGCCTGGCCCATCTCCTCGCGCAGACGCCGCATGACGTCCTCGTCGCGCTCGGTGGACAGCAAGTGATAGTCGATGAGGTAGTCCGAGCTGGGCATCAGGTCGCGGTGGCTCGACATCTGCGCTTCGCGGTAGTCCTCCTCGAACATGAAGAACTCGAGCTCGGAGGCCATGTTGGCCTTGAGGTTCTGCGCGGCGAGCCGCTCGAGCTGGCGCTTGAGCACGGTGCGCGGCGCCTGCGCCAGCGGCGTGTGGTCCTCGTGATAGAGGTCGCACAGCACCAGCGCGCTGCCTGGAGCCCAGGGAGTCGGGCGCAGCGTGTCGAGGTCGACGACCATGTGAAAGTCGCCGTAGCCCTTGTCCCAGCTCGCCAGCGAGAAGCCGAGCTGCGGGTGCATCTCGATGTCGACGGTGAGCAGGTAGTTGCAGGCGTGGGTGCCGCCATCGAGCACGACGTCGACGAAGTGATCGTAGGTCAGCCGCTTGCCCATCAGGCGGCCGTAGACGTCGGGGAAGGCGACCAGCACGGTGTCGATGGGGGCCGTTCCGTGCGGCGGCGTTTTGGAGAACCAGTCGGGGAGCTGCATGGAGATCGGGCCTCTCTTCGCCGCGGCGGCGACAGAGCGTGAGTTAGAGCTTGATGAAGACGTTCTTCAGCTCGGTGTAGAGCTTCATCGCTTCCATGCCGAGGTCGCGTCCGAAGCCGCTCTGCTTGAAGCCGCCGAAGGGCGCCTCTTGAAAGACGCTGCTGACGGTGTTGACGCCGAGCACGCCCGAGCGCAGCGAGCGCGCGAGCCGGAGCGCGCGCGAGACGTCCTTGGTCCACAGCGAGCCGCTCAGGCCGTAGGGCGTGGCGTTGGCGAGGCGTACCGCCTCGGCTTCGTCGTCGAAGGGGATAAGCGAGACCACCGGGCCGAAGATCTCCTCCTGGTTGACGCGCGCGTCGTTGCCGACGCCATCGATGACGGTCGGCGAGAGGTAGAAGCCCTTGTCGCGCGGTCGGTCGGCGCCGCACAGCACGCGCGCGCCTTCGTCCTTGGCCAAGTTGATGTAGCCCTCGACCGTCTCGCGCTGGCCGCGCGAGACCATCGGGCCGATCATCGTCGACTCGTCGAGCGGCTCGCCGACGACGATCTCCTTGGTCGCCGCGACGAAGGCGTCGCGGAAGTCGTCGTAGGCCGAGCGCTCGATCAGCACGCGGCTGCGCGCGCAGCAGTCCTGCCCCGTGTTGGCGAACACGCCCATGGGCGACTGCCTGGCGGCGGCCTCGATGTCGGCGTCGGCGAACACGACGTTGGCGCTCTTGCCGCCCAGCTCCAGCGAGACGCGCTTGATGTCGTCGGCGGCCTGCTTGAGGATGCGCGCGCCGGTGCCGGTCTCGCCGGTGAAGGCGATCTTGTTGATCTCGCGGTGGCTGACAAGGTAGTCGCCGATCTGGCTGCCCGGTCCGGCGATGACCTGCAGGATGCCCTCCGGCACTCCCGCCTCCCAGGCGAGCTCGCCCATGCGCAGCGCCGAGAGCGGCGTGAGGCTCGCCGGCTTGAGCAGCACGGCGTTGCCCGTGGCGAGCGCCGGCGCGACCTTCCAGCAGGCCATCAGGAACGGGAAGTTCCAGGGCACGATGGCGGCGACGACGCCCACCGGCACGCGCACGGTGAAGTCGAAGCCGTCGGAGCTGACCGGGATCGTCTCGCCGCCGAAGCGCGAGATGCCGCCGGCGTAGTACTCGAAGCAGCGCGCGCCGGCGTTGATCTCCCAGCGCGCGTCGCCGATCGGCTTGCCGACGTTGCGCGCCTCGATCTCGGCGATCTCGTCGGCGTGCTCGCGGATCAGGCGTGCCAGCGCGAAGAGCGCCTCGCGCCGCTTGGTCGGGTTGATGTTGTCCCAGCCGCTGCCGTCGAAGGCGGCGCGCGCGGCGCCGAGCGCTTCGTCGACTTCCTTCCGGCCGGCGGCAGGCAGCGTGCAGAGCGGCGTTTCGGTGGCCGGGTCGACGAGCTCGATGGTGCCGCCGGAGCCGCTCTCGCGGCGCTCGCCGTTGATCAACAGGGCGTCGGGAAGCTGTACGTTGCTCATGGCCTAGTAGCTCTTCTTGTAGAGCGCCAGCAGGTCGGCTTCGCTGCAGGGGCGCGGGTTGGTCGCGTGACAGGGATCGAGCAGCGCTTTTTTGGCCAGCGTGGGCAGCGCGTCCTCGGGCACGCCGATGTCGCGCAGGCGCTGCGTGATGCCGATCGAGGCGTTGAACTGCTCGAGGAAGCTCGCCACCAGCTCGGCGGGGTCTTCGTCAACCTGCAGCCCGAGCGCGATGGCGACGCGCGCGTACTGCATCGAGTCGACCTCGCCGTTGAAGCGCACCACGTGCGGCAGCACGATGGCGTTGGCCAGGCCGTGGTGTGCGCCGTGCTCGCTCGACAGCGGGTGCGCCAGCGAGTGCGCCGCGCCGAGGTCCTTCTGAAACGCGGTGGCGCCCATGGCGGCGGCGACGAGCATCTCGCCGCGCGCCTCGATGTCGTTGCCGTCGGCGACGGCGCGCGGCAGGAAGCGCCGCACGCGATAGACCGCCTCGAGCGCGACGCCGTCGCAGAACGGATGAAACACCGGGCAGACGAACGACTCGATGGCGTGCGTCATGGCGTCCATGCCGGTGGCCGCCGTCAGGTGCGCGGGCAGCGAGACGGTCAGCTCGGGGTCGAGGATCGCCAGCTGCGGCAGCAGCGCCGGGCAGCCGATGACGACCTTGCGCCCGTGCGATGCGGCGGTGAAGACGGTGCTGCGGCCGGTCTCGCTGCCGGTGCCGGCGGTGGTGGGGATCGCGCACAACGGCACGATCACGTCGGGCAGCTTGCTCGTGTCGACGTCGGTGAGCGGGCCCTCGGGCGCGCCGATGCGCAGCACGATGGCCTTGGCGCCGTCGAGCGCGCTGCCGCCGCCGAGGCCGATCACGGCGTCGCACTCGCCCTCTTTGTAGGCGGCGTAGCCGGCGTCGGCGTCGCCTTCGAGCGGGTTGGGGTGCACGCCCGAAAACACGTGCCAGGCGTCGTCCCAGACCTCGTCCATGGTCGACTGCACCAACGAGTAGGCCGGCGTCTTGGTCAGCCCCGCGTCGGTGACGAGGAGCGGGCGCTCGACGCCGTGGGCGTCGCGCAGCTCGGCGAGCGAGGCGCGGGCACCAGAGCCGAAGCGGATCGCGGTCGGAAAGCGAAAGCTCACGCGCTGCATTGAAGTCCTCTGAAAGAGAAACTGCCGCGGAAGACTTCTCCGCGGCGAAGGAGTTTGCGCGAGGCTACGGCGCACGCGGCAGCTCGGTCAACGTGCTAGATTGCCGGCATGTGGTGCCTTCGCTCGATGCTCCCGCTGCTCTTCGTGCTGCTGTTCTCCTCGCTCGCAACGGCCAAGCCGGTGGAGATCAAGATCGCCACCGTCGCGCCGCGCGGCTCGATCTGGACGCGCATCTTCCAGCGCTTCAAGGCGCGCGTGCACAAGCTGAGCAAAGGGCAGGTCAAGCTGCGCCTCTACCCGGGACAGGTGCAGGGCGACGAGCGCGACGTGGTGCGCAAGATGCGCACCGGGCAGCTCGACGGCGGCGCCTTCACTGCCATCGGTTTGGCGATGATCAACCCCGAGGTGCTCGTCATGCAGATGCCGGGCATGTTTCGCGAGTACGACAAGCTCGACAAGGCGCGCGCCGCGCTGGGCAAGCGGCTCGAGGCGGGCTTTCTCAAGCGCGGCTACGTGCTGATGGGCTGGGGCGAGGTGGGCAAGGTGCACATGTTCTCCAAGCACCCCGTCAAGAGCCTCGCCGATCTGCGCAAGCGCAAGGTCTGGGTCTGGACCGACGATCCGATCAGCAAAGCGATGATGCGCAAGCTCGGCGTCTCGCCGCGGCTGCTTAGCCTGCCGGCGGTGCTGCCGGCGCTAAACACGGGCATGGTCGACACCGTCTTCAACTCGCCGCTCGGCTGCGCCGCGCTGCAGTGGCACGCCAAGGTCAAGTACATGTCCACCGAGTCGATGGCGATCGCCATCGGCGCTACGGTGGTCAGCAAGAAGGCCTGGAACAAGGTGCCCGCCGATCTGCGTGACAAGATCCGCGAGCTGTCGCGCAAGTATCATCGCGCGCTGCTCAAGCGCACGCGTCGCGACAACGAGCGCGCGCTGGCGACGCTCAAGAAGCTCGGCATCCAGATGTTGCCGAGCTACGCCAACAAGGACCGACAGGCCGTGGAGAAGGCGGCCATCGCGGTCACCAAGTCGTTCGTGCCGCGCTACTTCTCCAAAGACCTTCTGCGCAAGGTGCTCGCAGCGCGCCGCTAGAGCATGGCGATCCCGCTCGAGCCTCCCGACAGCGAGCCGCGCAGCGCCTTGTCGCGCCTGGTGCGCCTGGCGCTGCCCATCGTCGGCCTCAACACGCTCTCGGTGCTGGCGCTGACGGTGGACACCGCGATGTGCGGCCGGCTGCCCGACGCCAAGGACGCGCTCACGGCGCTCGGCTTCAGCACGCAGATCGTCTACATCATGATCATCGTCGTCACGGGGCTGTCCATCGGCGCCGCGTCGCTGACGGCGCGCGCGCATGGCGCAGGCCAGCCCGAGCGCGCCGAGCGCGTGCTGGGCCAGGGCATCGTGCTGGTGGTGATCGTCTCGGTGGGCGTGGCGTTGGTCGGCAATCTGTTCGGGCCGGTGCTCCTCGCAGCGCTCGGCGCCGAAGGGCCGCTGATCGAGCTGGCGATGCAGTACCTGGCGCCGATGATGACGTTTGTCTTCTTCCAGTACTTGTCGCTGTTCTTTGCCGCCGTCTTGCGCGGCATCGGCAACACGCGGCTGCCGTTCTTCATCGCGATCGTCGTCAACGTCGCCAACTTCGGGCTCAACTACGGGCTGATCCTTGGCAACTACGGGCTGCCGTCGCTTGGCGTGCGCGGCGCCGCGTACGGGACGGTGATCGCCTACGCCATCGGCGTGACGATCTATCTGGCGGTCTTTCTGCGCGGATCGCTCGGCATCCGACTGCGCCTCTCGACGCTGCGTCCCGATGGCAAGCTCGTCGGCACCATCGCGCGCGTGGGCACGCCGGCAGCCCTCGACGTCGCCACGCTCAACGTCGCGCTGGCCAGCCTCGTCAGCATGGTCGGCCGCATCGAGCAGGTCGCCGTCGGCGCGCACGGCCTCGGCATTCGCGTGCAGGGGCTCGCCTACGTGCCGGGCTTTGCCGTCTCGCAGGCCACGGCGGCGATGGTTGGCCAGGCGCTCGGTGCGCGCGACATCGCCGGGGCGCGCTCGGCGACCAAGGTCGGCGTCGGCGTGTGCACGGCGCTGATGGCCGTGCTGGCGTTTTCGATCTACTTCGCCGCCGAGCCGATCGTCAGCGCCTTCGACGTCGCCGCCGGAAGCCGCCTCGAGGTCCTCTCGGTGGAGTGGATCCGGCAGCTCGGCTTGTGCATGCCGCTGGTGGGCGTCTACGTGTCCTTCATCGGCGCGCTGCAGGGCGCGGGCGCGACCATGACGGGGCTGTACATCAACGTCGCCGTGACCCTCGCGTTCCAGCTGCCGCTTTCGTGGCTGCTCGGATTTCCGCTCGGCTTCGGCGTGGTGGGCGTGTGGTGGGCGTTCCCGCTCAGCTTCGTGCCCAAGGCGGTCGCGTCGTGGTTGGCCTACCGGCGCGGCAAGTGGGCGCGCGTCGGGCTGTAGCTAGCGGCCAGCTAGCGGCGGTCGCGTCGGCGTCGGCGCGCGATCAGCGCGAGCGCGAGCAGCAGCAGCAGCGGGGCGGCGCCCGCGGGATCGGAGCCGCTGCTCGTGCGGCAGTTGCAGCCGCCGTCGGCCGCGTTGAAGCTCGTCCCCGGCCACGTGTCGGCCGAGCCAGCGGCGTCGGGCGTGGCGCTGGCGTCGGCGTTCGCGCCGCCGTCGCTGCTGGGCGAGGTCGTGCCGTCGGGACCGGCGTCCTTGTTGTCTGCGGGCTGGCAGTTGCCGGCGACACAGATCTGGCCCGATGGGCAGGTCACGCCGTCGCAGAGGTCGACGCAGTTGGTCGTGCGGTCGGGCGTGCACGGCGGCAGGCAGTCTGCGTCGTCGGCCTGTACCGTCTTGGGCGGACAGCAGCCGTCCTTCTTGCTCGGGTCGGCGGCGAGCGCCGTGTGGGTGCACTGCGCCTGGCAAGCCACGCCCTGCTGCTTGTCGACGGTGCAGGGGTCCTGATCGTCGCAGTTGAGCGGGCAGGCGCCGGGCTGGCCGATGGCGATGCCGGGATCGCAGAGCTCGCCGGCGTCGAGCACGCCGTTTCCGCACGGGTCGACACAGTCGGTGTCGCTGCTCGGCGTGGCGCCGGGCGGGCAGCAGCCGTCGCCGTTTTGCGGCGCCGTGATCGGCGTGTTGCTGCAGGTCGCCATGCAGGCGGTGCCGCTCAGCGTGTCCTTCGTGCACGGGTCGTTGTCGTTGCAGCCGGCGGGGCAGGCGCCCTGACCGGAGGCGATGGCGGTGTCGCACTGCTCGCCGGGGTCGAGCTGGCCGTTGCCGCAGCACGAGATGCCGGCCGCGATCTGCGCCAGCGCAGCGGTCAGCTGCGTGAGGTTGCCGGCCTGGTAATAGGTGCCGGTTCCGCCAGCGGCGGCGAGGGCGTTGAGGGCGGTGGGGTCGACGGCGCTGCCGAAGCCGACCACCGTGGTGCGCACGCCGGCCGCCAGCAACGCGGCGGCGGCCTGCGTCGGGCCGACGCTGCCGCTGCCGCCACCCGAGCAGGTGCCGTCGGCGTTGCAGGTCTCGCCGCGCGGGCAGGTGAAGATCGTCGGGTCGCCCTGGCAGCTGGTCCAGGTGAAGCCGAGCAGGTTGCAGAACTGCACGCCGCAGCCGTTGCACTTGCGCCCGTCTTGCAGCACCGGCACGCAGGTGCCGCTCGCCACGCTCTGGTCGGGCACGCGGCAGGTCTCCACGCCGTCGGTGATGAGGATCACCGAGCGCGTCGGGCCGCCGCTGGGGGTCAGCTGGCGCACCACGTCGAGCGAGGCGGTGACCGGCGTGCGGCCGAACGGCACGGCGGCGGCGAGCTGGCCGGCGATGGCGGTGGCCGTGTTGAGCGCCGGCGCCACGTTGAGCTGCCCTTCGGTGCAGGCGGTGGCGTCGGGGTAGCGCGGAAACATCATCAGGCCGAACTTGAGCTGACCTGCGAACTGCCCGGCGAGCTGGTTGACGGCGGCGCTGGCGAGCGCCCACTTGGTCTGACCGGAGATGGTCTCGGTCATGCTCTCGGAGCGGTCGAGCACGACGACCACTTCGGGGACCTGGCCGCATTGCGCGTGCGCGCTGTTCGGGGCGGCGAGCGTCGCCGCGAGCGCGCCGACGGTGATGGCTAAGCTTGGAAATCTAGACGTCATCTCTTGCCCTTTATCCACTGCCCATACGAAGAACCCGCCGTCCGTTTCCCTCGGAAATGACGCCGGGCGCAAGAGCGCAGATATGCCGATTGATCTTAGGTGCTTAGCGTAGGCGTGCGCAGCGCCGTCTCGAACCGCCGCGGCGACGACAGCGCCGGTAGGCGCGCCGGCGTTGCGCTCGCGAGAGCCTGCGTCGTCGTCGCAGCCGGCGCCTCGCGCGGCGGCGCGCGCGCCGCTTGATGACCTTGCGCGCGCGCGGGCGCACCTTCTTCGCCGGCGGGTCCGGGTCGGCGCGGTCGACGGGCTCGGCGTCGAAGCTCAAGCCGTCGTCGATGGCGGCGGCCGGCTTGACCTGGCGCAGCGGCAGGGTGGGCGCCGCGGCGTCGGTGCGGGTCTTGGGCTCGGGCGGTCGGCGCGCCATGCCGCCGGTGGGGTAGTCGTCGCTGCTCGGGCGCGTCGACGTCGCGCCGCCGGGCGGGGCGCCAAAGGCGAAGCCGACCTGAAAGGCGAGCGCCTGGTAGCGCGTGCTGTAGGTGCCGTTGCCGATGGTGGGCCCCACACCGCCGCTCATGTCGCGCGCCGTGACGCTGCTCTGCTCGACCACGCGCTTGGGCATGAAGAAGTGCGCGTAGGCCACATCGAACGTCAGCCGCCCCCAGCGCAGGCCGAGGCCGGCCGTGAGACCGAGGCGCTTGGGGCCGACGATGTAGAGGCGCGTGTCGCTGACGTTGGTCGACGCGGTCTCGCCGAAGGCGCCGGCGCGCAGCGTGAGCTCGATGTGGTTGGCGAGCACGAAGTGGTAGGCGCCGCCGAGCCGCAGCGAGACGGTGTCGTTGAGCCCGAAGTCGATGGTGTCGGGCTCCTTGAGCGCGCCGAGCGACTGCGCCTCGAGCGTGATGACGCGCTCGCTCGCCGCCGACCAGCGCTCGTAGACCACGTCGAGCTCGACATCGGCGACCTCGCGACCGCCGCGCCGAAAGATGCGCCGCGCGCCGAGGCGCACCATCAACGGGAAGTTGTTGGTCACCGTCGCGTCGGGGTTTTCCGGGTCGAGCAGCGGCTTGCCGATGGCGTTCTCCAGCCGGTCGACGCCGGGGCCGAAGGTGATCTTGGCCTTGCCGCGCAGCGTCGCCTTGGCGGGCAGACGCAGCAGCGCGCCGATCTCCCAGTGCGCGTTGGGGCGCAGCAGCGCGCCGATGGAGCCGGTGGGCGAAAACCAGTCGGCGCCGCCGATCTCGATGTCGACGTCGCAGGCGGGATCGAGCGGCTGGTCGCAAGCGGCGCCGATGGTGCCCACCGATCGCGTGGTGGTCTTCATCATCACCCACTGAAAGCTCACGCCGATGTCGAGCCAGTCGGTGACGCGAAAGGCGACGGCCAGCGAAGGAAAGAAGATCACGCCGCCGAGGCTCACCAGGTCGTAGCGCTGCGGCGCCGGCGCCGAGTCGACGCGATCGGGGAAGCTGCGCGGCGTGGTGGGCGGCGCGTAGATGCCGGCGGCGAAGGTCAGCCGCTCGAAGACGCCGAAGTCGGTGGAGAGCATCAGATGAAGCGGCGCGGCGAACCACGGCTTCTGCTGCGCCACGCTCGGCGGCGTGATGCCGCCGCTGGTCGCCGGCGTGTAGTCGTAAGACCAGTTGACGGCGCTGAGGCTGATCGCGCCTTGGTGGCCGCGCAATTTGACGAAGCCAGCGGGGTTGTAGTTGATGGCCGTCGGGCTGTCGGCCTTGGCGACAAACGCGCCGCCGCGACCGAGCGCCGTCGCGCCGGTGTCGCCGATCTCGAGCCCGCCCGCGCGCGCGTGCCGCGGCGCCAGCGATGGCGCTAGGGCGGCGATCAACGCGACGACGAAGACAGCCGCTCGCCTCATCGGTCGCACGCGCCCGTCGGGATCTTGCCCTCCTTGGCCTTCTCGGGATCGAAGCAGGGCACGCAGACCTCGCCCGCCTCGCAGTCCTTCTGACCGAGCAGGTCAGCCTTGGGGCGCACCTTGGGTAGACAACGCGACAGGCAGCGCCCCTCCTTGTACTCCTTGAGCGCGCCGATGGCGGCGATGGGATCGGTGAAGAGCTTCTGAAAGAGCGCCAGGTAGCCGAGCAGATCGTTTTCGCAGTGCTTGGGCTGATAGGTCGGCCCCGCGTCGATGATCTTCTTCGGCACGCACAGCGCGCCCGGCTCGGCGCAGGGCTTGGCGTTGCAGCCGATGTTGTCGAACTGGTGGCGGTCGGCGGCGGGCACCAGATCGGCCGGCACGCAGTAGGCGTCGTCGGCGCCGTCCTTGCCGCACGGCTCGAAGGGCTTGGGCGGCTCTTTGGGACCGTCGTCGCAGTTGCCGATGGTGCACGCGCCGGTGCCGATGCCGGTGCGCGGGTCGTAGCACGGCGCGCAGCGCTCGTCGGCGTCGCAGCCGGTGGTGGGCAGGTTGGCCATGTCTTTGGCGACGCTCGGCGCGCAGACGGAGATGCAGCGCCCTTCGCGCCCGCCGATGGACTTGCACGTGGTGGGTGTGAACTTGCCGCCGCGCGCGAGGAACTTGTCGGGCACGCAGAAGCCCGGCTCGCCGCCGGAGTCGCAGGGCGAGAGGTCCTTCTGCTGGGCTTCGCTGACCAGCCGCGCCGGCGCGCAGTGGGCGCGCCCGCCCTTGTCCTGACAGCAGGTGGGGTAGGGCGACAGGTCGAGCGACGGCTCGAAGTCGTGGCAGCCGGGACGCTCCGGCGGCGTCTCGCAGGCGAGCTTTCCGATCTTGCACGAGCCGGTGTCCTCGCCGGTGCGCGGGTCTTTGCAGGGCGCGCAGAGGTCGCCCGCGTCGCAGTTGGCTGCGGGCAGCGGGACGTCGGCATTGCCGACGGCGGGCACGCAGCTCGAGATGCACGCGCCGGGCAGCCCGAAGACGGACGTGCACTTGCGCGGCGTGTAGTCGGGGTCGGTGGCGAAGATATCGGGCACGCAGAGCGACTCGCCCTCGCGCGCCAGCATCGCGCGGAAGTCCTTGGGCACTAGAAAGTCGGGGATCAGGTGGCCGATGCCCTGACAGCAGCCAGGAAAGACGGCGAGGATCTCGGGCTTGATGGCGCCGCGCGCGGGGCCGCTCTTGTCGCAGCCGGTCAGCTTCTCGTTTTTGGGGGCCGGGCCGTCGGTCTCGAGGCAGCCCGTCGCGAGCGTCAGCAACGCGAGCATCGCGGCGACCGCGGCTGCGGCTGCCGGCGACGCGCTCTTGTTGTCTGCTCTGCCCGGCATCGGTGCTGGCCTTTGTGCGCGGTACGACGACCGGCCGCACCTCTCCTGGGGACCGGCCGACCGGCCGAATCATCGCGATCAAAGAGCAGGAACGATGCCACGTCAAACGTCAGAAATTACAGGGAAGAACGGCGTGCCCGTGTCGGTCGCGGCCCCCACGTGGGGGCCGTCGTCCGCGCGCACGGTGTGACCACCTGGTGGCTCGTGCGCGGCGCTGCTAGCGCCTGATGGCGAGCAGCCGCACCGGCGGAAGGAAGGTGGCCGGGTTGCCTTCGAGCGCCTCGGCTACGGCGTGTTGCCAGGCGCGTCGCCCGAGCGAGAGGGCCAGCGAGGTCCCGCCGGGCAGCACGCGCCGCGCGACCTCGGCGGTGCTGGTCGCCGCGCGGATGGCGCGGATGGCGTGACGCCACGGCGTGCGCGCGATACCGAGACCGTCGGCGATCTCGTCGCCGACGAGCGCGCGGCAGATGCCCTCCGCGAAAGGACGGCGCCGCAAGATCGCGGCGCGCTCGCGCGCGTCGGTGATGCCCTCCAGCGGCGAGGCGATGAGCGCCTTGGTCAGCTCGCGCGAGTCATCGTCCGGCGGCCCTTGCGAATCGTAGATCGCGTAGGCGACGCGAACGGCCTCGGGCACGTCGCGCGGAAGCAGCTGCTCCTCGCAGCCGATGAGGAAGCCGACGTAGCGCCACAGGTGCAGGTAGTCCTCGCGCTCGTCGACCGTGACGTGCAGCCCGAGCTCCTCGAGGCCGCGCACGACGATGATCGAGAACAGCAGCACCGTGGCGATCATGTCGTGCTGGTTGATAGGCTCGCCCCACAGCTCGCGCTGCCAGCGGCCCGACTGACCGAGCAGCCGTCGCACCTTGGCGTGCATCACGCGCACGCGCAGCGTGGCGGCGAAGCCGGCGCCGCCTTCGTCCATGCCGCGGTGCTCGCACACCGCGTGCACGAAGCGCAGCGTCTCGACCAGCCGGCGCTTGGCCTGCTGCTGCAGCCGCCCCGAGAAGGCGAGCGGCTTGTTGCCGGCGGGGGCAGCGTAGCCGTAGACGATGGCTTTGCCGCCGAGCACCATGCCGCCGAGCGGCCCGGCGCGCAGCAGCAGCTGTCCGCCGCGATGCACGCGCTCGATGTCGACCCACGCCGGCCGCTGCCGTACGGCGCTGACCAGCCGCGCCACCGAGGCGAGCTGCGCGCGCTCGCCGCGCAGGCAGCGGTCGAGGTCCTCGATGGCGCCGCGCTCGACATCGTCGGCCACCGCGTCGGCGAGCGGGTCGCAGCGGTCGAGGGCCGCGACGAGCTGCTCGAAAAGGCTCCCGTAGCGAGCGCGGCCGCGCTCCACGTCGTGCACGCGGGCGTACATACAGGCTAAATCTGGCAAGCGAGGCTGGCTCTCGCAAGGGAAAGCGCGCGCATACATGTAGGTAATTGCTGGCGAAACCAAAGTCCGGCGAAAAAATCGGATCTCGACCTCAAACCCACGGGGGTGTGCTCGCGTATGACCGGGTGTCAGGAGGGAGGCAATGCAGCACAACGGGTCGATCGAGCGCATCCAGCGCCAACTCGACGGAGCGGTTTGGATCGGCGGTCCTCGCCAGTCCATCACGCCCGAGCCTGCAGATACCCCAGCAGAGAGCCCCTTCGGCGGCGACCGCGCGTCCACCACGGACGACGACGAGATCCCGACCGCCAAGCGCGCCAAGCTCGAGCCACGCCGGCTGAGCTCGTCGCAGGTGACCCAGACGCCGTCGGCGACGAGCATGCCCAGCCGCGTTCCTCGCCGCGCGCTGCGCCGCTCGGATACGCTGCTGCGGCTGCATCTTCACCAGCAGATGGCGCGCGAGGTGCTCGCGGTGGTGGGCACGCGCGAAGCGCACACCACGCCGCCCAAGACCGTCATCCGCCGCGCGTTGGCCAAGACGTCGCCCGCGCTGATCGCCAGCCTCCAAGCGCGTTAACGCAGCTCGCTCAGCCCGCTCAGCCCGCCCGCTCAACCCGCCTCGCTCAGGCCTCGCCCAGCACAATCGCGATGCGCTCAGCGCGATGCGCTCAGCGGGCGAAAGCGCCCCGCGGCGTGCGCGAGCGCCAGCCGCGCCACCTCCAGCCGATAGCGACTGCGCGTCAGATCGAGGTCAGCTTGCAGCCGGCGCTGCGAGGCGTCGAGCACGTCGAGCTGCGTGGCGCTGCCCGCGGCGTAGCGCTCGCTCATGTCCGACGCCGTGGTGGTCGCCAGCGCGAGCGCTTTGTGCGCAGCGAGCACGCCGCTGTGCGCCGCGACGACCTCGGCGCGCAGCGTGACCAGCTGCTGCTCGATGTTCTGGCGCAGCACGCGTCGCTGCGCGCGCTCGCTGGCGACGCGCGCCTCGGTCTGGCTCAGCTTGGCGTAGCGCTCGCCGCCGTCGTAGAGCGGCAGCGTGAGCGCCAGCACCAGATTCCAGGCGCCGCGGCTCGGGGCGAAGCCGGCGACCTGCGAGAAGCGATAGCTCCAGGTCAGATCGAGGTTGGGCGCGAACGACCACCACACGGCGCGGCGCTGGCTGCGCGCGGCCTCCACGGCGACAGCGGAGGCGCGATAGTCGTTGCGCCGCTCGAGCGCGCGCGAGAGCGAGACCGCGGGGGCGGCGGCCGCCGCCGGCTGCGAGGCGGGCTGAGATGCGGGCGCCGCCGGCGCGACGCGGCCTGGAACGCCGACCAGGATCGCGAGCTGCCTCTGGGCGGCGCGCTCCTCGATGCGCGCGCGACGCAGCGCCTGACGGTCCTGCGTGAGCACCAGGTCAGCGCGCATCACGTCCGAGCGCGGCGCGGCGCCCACCGAACGGCGGGCCTTGGCCGCGCGCATGTTGCGCTCGTCGAGCTTGACCTTGCCGTCGAGTGCTCGCACCACCTCGCGCGCGCTGAGCGTGCCGTAGTAGGCGCGCGCGATCTGCAGCAGGAAGTCGCGTCGCGAGCGCACGCGGCGCAGGCGCGCTGCGGCGACCTGCCGTCGCGCCGCGCCGATGCCCTGGTAGGCTGCGCCGCGAAAGAGCGGCACGTTGACCTGCGCGCTGAGCGAGAGCTGGTTGCGCTGCTGGATCACGATCTCGCCGGGCAAGTTGGCGGGCGGCACGAGGCCTGCGGGGATGAAGTCCGCTGGATCGAGGGCGATGCGCTGGTTGTAGTACGTGTAGGCGAGCTGCACGCCGGCCGTCGGCTTGAGCGCCACCCAAGCGGCTCGGCGCGCGGCCTCGACGGCGCGCACGCGCTGGTCGAGCAGCTCGATGGTGGGGTTGCTGCCGAGCGCCAGCTTGTAGGCGGCGTGCAGCGTGAGCGGTCGCGCGTCGCCCGCTGCGCGCGCCGCTGTGGCGGGCGCGAGCGCGAGGGCGATGACGACGAGGGGCAGGGCGATGGCGCGCAGTGGCGATGACGCGGGTGTCGGGCGCATGGCGGGATGGTACATGCAAGACCTCGACAGACGTCCCTGTTGCTCTAGCGCGATCTTGCGGCAGAAACACAGACCACCAGCGAACAGCGAGGGACGCGATGCGATGGCTCTGTGTGGCCGCCCTGATGGCGGCGATCGTCGGCTGCTCGGCTGGCGTGCAGAAGACGAAGCCCAAGGTCTACGGTGCGGGCGAGGGCGTGTGGTACTCGCCGAGCGGTGGCAAGCTGTGTCCGATGTTCTCCAAGCAGGCGGACTGTGAGAAGGCGACCAAGACCAACTGCATCCGTCGCACCACCACCGAGAATGGCGGCTGGCCCAAGTGTCCAGCGGCCAAGGCAGCGAACTAGCGTGGTGCCGGTCTGTCGCGGATTGCTGTTTGGCGCGCTGCTGCTGACGCTCGCCAGCTGCCGCACCGGCGCCGCGGGCCCGCCGCTGCCCGCGTCGCCGCCGAGCCAGCTATGTCGTGACCCCAAGATGGGCGAGCGCTCGTTCTGCATGCCGGCGCGCCGCATCAACGAGCTGCTGGTGCGCGCGCCCTTTCGGCTGCTCAACCTGCGCGGCACCTACGGCGGCACCACGGGTGCCCAGCAGATGCGCATCAGCTTCGCCGATCAGGGCGGCAGGCGCCTGATCCTGATGGCCAAGTGGAAGCGCGCGCCGAGCGGGCTAGACGGCGCCAACAACAATCCGCGCCGCGAGCTGGCGGCCTACGTGCTGCAAACGCTGCTGTGGCGCGCCGAGGACGACTGGGTCGTACCGCCGACGGTGATGCGTTGCGTGCCGACCGACGCGCTGCGGCGCTTCGATACCGACGCGAGCCCCAATGTCGACGGGCTCTCGTGCGTGTTTGGTGTGATGTCGTACTGGCTGCGTGGTGCGACGCACGACGGCGTGTGGAACGAGCGGCGCTTCGCCAGCGACACGCGCTACCGGCACCACATGGCCGACCTCAACCTCTTCACGTATCTCATCGAGCATCGCGACAGCCGCACCGCCAACTTCATGATCGCCAAAGACCCGGCGCATCCGCGCGTCTTCGCCATCGACAACGGGCTCGCCTTCGGCAGCTTCCTCAAGAACCCGATGGCGTTCTTCTCCACCGACTGGAGCAAGATCTTCGTGCCGCAGCTGTCGCGGGCCAGCGTCGAGCGCTTGCGCCAGCTCACGCCGCAGATGTTGCGCGCGGCGCTGCGGGTGGTGGCCGAGTTCGTCGTCGAGGGCGGCGTCGCGAGGGCCGTGCCGCCGACGGCGCCGCGCGGTCGCGGCGGCGTGACCATCGACAAGCAGCGCGTGCAGCTCGGCCTCACCGACGCCGAGATCGACAAGCTCGCGGCGCGCGTGCGCGACGTGTTGGCCAAGGTCGACGGCAAGCAGATCAAGGTCTTCTAGATCGGCCCGCCGAGGGCGAGATCGCCGAGCAGGGCTCGTAAGTCCCTTGCGTCGCGGCGCCCCGCCGACGAAACTTGATCAGATCGGCCTCCGATCGGAGGCGCCTTATGCCGTGGGAGTCGTGATGAAAACCTTTTCCGCCGCTTTCTTGGTCGCTTGCGCAGTCGTCGGGATGGCGCTGCCACGCTGCACCTCGGAGAACTTCGTCGCACAACCCGACGGCGGCGGCGGCGGCGACGGCTTCACAGGCGCGCCCTGTATCCCCGGCGGCGACGCCGACAACGACGGCATCCCCGACGACGTCGAAGGCTGCACCAAGGACAGCGATGCCGACGGCGTGCCGGACTACGCCGACACCGACTCGGACAACGACGGCGTGCCCGACAGCGTCGAGGGCACCAAGGACACCGACGGCGACGGCATCCCTGACTACCTCGACACGGACTCGGACAACGACGGCATCGACGACGGCGACGAGGACCTCAACGGCGACGGCAAGCTCGGCTGCTGCGTGACCAAGTGCGGCGAGCAGCGCGCCGACTGCCCTGCGCTCAAGCCCGACGAGTGCGGCCCCGGCCAGACCTGCCAGGGCGGCAACTGCACGCCGCCGGTGGCGTTCCTCTGCGCGGGCGGCGAGACCGACCCCGGCAAGGCCACGACGTTCCCAGGTGGCAAGCCCGACAAGGACCTGCCCACGTTCGTCTGTCACAAGCCGGGCGAGGACAAGTTCAAGGGCCTCAAGCTGATCCAGTTCGGCACCTCGAAGGAGGGCGACTGGAAGGTGGCGCTCGAGACCGACTCGACCTACGGACCGATCGCCATCCAGGGCGGCGGCGCGCTCGAGGCAGGCGCCAGCTTCGACCTCAAGAAGGCGACACAGAACGTCGCCGGCTTCATCGTCTCGCGTCCGGGGCCGGCCAATCAGACCGACATCAACGCCATCTCGGCGCAGGTGATCGCCGACATCACCAACAATCTGCCCGGCAAGAGCAGCGTGACGCAGCTGTCGTCAGGGTCGCCGACCACCAGCCACGACAAGTTCGCCACCGTGCTCTCGACCAACCTGCAGGTGCAGATGGCCGGCGACGTGAAGGTGGGCGACGTGCGCAACGGCGTGTTCGCCGCGCTGCTGGCAGGCAAGACCCTCGGCAACCTGCCGGCGGCCGACTTCGGCCCGGCGGCGCGCACGTTCATCATCCGCATGCAGACGCTGCTGCGCAAAGACGGCCGCGTGCTGGTGATGGGCGGCGTCGCCGAGAGCGCGCAGGCCAACGACGCGGCGCAGGCCACGGGCATCCACCTCGACGACCTCTCCAACGGGACAGGCCTGGCGACGTCGTCGGATTCGGACACGGTGGAGTGCGACGCCTTCGTGCTCGATCGCAACCCCGTCGCCGACATCATCTGGGTCGTCGACGAGTCCGGCTCGATGAACGACAACCGCGACGACATCGTGCAGAACGCCACCGACTTCTTCGCGCGCGCGGTCAAGAGCGGTCTCGACTTCCGCATGGCCGTGGCCGGCGTCAAGCGGCCCGGCACCGGTGTCATCGTCGGTAAGTTCTGCGGTCACATCATGCCCACGCTGCAGTCGGACCCCGACGACGGCGGGCCGGATCGCTTCCTCGCCCCCAACGAACAGGCTATCTTCGAGTCGTGCATTCGAAACCCGCCCTATTACGAGGGCGGCTCGGAGTACAGCCTCGCGCACGCCTACGAGGCCGTCACGCGCCACTTGCCGCGCGCGCCCAACAACCCGTCGAAGATCCGAACCGACGCCACGCTCGTGATCATCGTCGCCACCGACGAGCTGCCCAACGAGATCAAGAGCGGCGGCAGCTACAACGGCAAGAGCGGCTTCCTCAGCTCGACCTACTACTCGGCCTACAGCAAGCCCGGCGCGTGCAACCCGCCAGCGGCGCAGGCGAGTCAGATCCAGGCCTACATCCAGCCGTGGCTGCAGCTCTTCGGCGGCACGGACCCGACCCACGGCGCGGAGGCCAAGGCCGTCGTGCACATGATCGGCGGGCTGTGCTCGAGCCAGACCGGCGCGACCTGCACCAGCGAGCCGGAGCTGGCCCACGGCCTGGCCGAGATCGTCAACGCCACCGGCGGCATCGCGGCCGACATCTGCCAGGCCAACCTCGGCGCCACGCTGCAGCTGATCATCGACTCGATCACCGCGGCGGCGAGCCCGGCGATCCTCGAGTACGTGCCGATCAGCGCATCGCTGGCGGTGGCGCTCGGCTCGCAGCAGCTGGCGCGCAGCCGCACGCAGGGCTTCGACTACAACGGCGCCAGCAACTCGCTGATCTTCATCGGCGTGACCGTCAACAAGGGCGACCAGGTCGTCGCGTCCTATCGCCGCTGGGTCAAGCAAGCGATCATTAATTAGGCGCCGCTTTGCGGCCTGTTTCGGCTCGACCTATGGCTGACAAGAAGCTGCTGGTGTTGAACATGGGGCCGTGCCTGATCGACGGGCGCGGTCCGTATCATCGGCTGGTCTGCGAAGCGGCTGGCTGGCCGCTTTCGCGCACGTGGGCGATCGACGTCTACGAGGGCGCGCCGTTGCCGGCGCCGCACGAGGTGCTCGGCGTGGTGCTGACGGGGGCGGCGGCGATGGTCACCGACCGCGCCGATTGGTCGGAGAACACGGCGCGCTGGTTGCGCGGCGCCATCGAGTCCGAGCTGCCCATCTTCGGCATCTGCTACGGCCATCAGCTCGTCGCGCACGCGCTCGGCGGGCGCGTGGGGCCGAACCCGCGCGGGCGCGAGATGGGCACGGTCACGGTGTCGCTGGCGGCGAGCGCGCACGGCGAGGCCCCGTTCGCGGGCGTCGGCAGCGAGCTCTGCGTGCAGTCGTCGCACGTCGAGTCGGTGCTCGAGCCGCCGCGCGAAGCGCGCCTGCTGGGCGGCAACGAGACCGATCCGTGCCAGGCGATGGCCATCGGCGAGCGCTGCTGGACGGTGCAGTTTCATCCCGAGTGGGATGCGGCCGTGACGGGCGCGTACATCGAGCAGCGCGCCGAGACGCTGCGCGAAGAGGGCCGCGACCCCGAGGCGATGCTCGCCGCGCTGCGCGACTCGAAAGACGGCGCGGCGATCCTCTCGCGCTTCACCACGACGCTGGAGCACGACGGCTAGCACCGCGTGCGACACTTCGCCGCATTGCCGCACATCCAGCTGGCACGCATACTTGCTGCCTACCCCGAGCACGATGGTGCCCTTATGCGCTTGTTCGTCTATCTCGCGTTGGCCTCGAGCCTGCTGCTGTTTGTCGCCTGCAGCGACGACCATGACCACACACACGACGGCGGCGGCGTGCTCACCGTGGACAACCACGGCTGTGACCACCTGCAGTACGGGCCCTTTCCCAACGTGGCGGCTGGCGCCGACCACACGAGCGCCGGCGAGGCGGCCTTCCACAGCGCCAGCAAGGTCGCGCTCGAGGCGGGCAAGACCGTCTACATCAGGTTTGGCAGCAAGGACGAGGGCGAGTACGGCATCTTCAGCGATAGCGCCGATCTGCAGCTGGCTCTCGAGGACAGCAGCGGCGCGGCGGTCTCGCCCACGGCGGCGGCGGCCAGCGTCTCGGTCTGCTCGCAGGTCAAGCTCAAGCAGCTCTATGACCTGCCGGCGTCGAGCACCTACTACATCAAGCTGACGCTCGCCGCGGCGGCCACCGTGACGGTGGTGATCGTGCCGCCGCTGACCAGCCACAGCGACGACGGCGGTCACCAGCACGACGACGCCGGCGACGCCGCGCACGCGCATGAAGACGCGCAGGTGGCGAGCGACGCGGCCAGCGACGGGTAACGGTGGACACGCAGCGTGTGGTTTGGCTAGGCTTCCGTTACGGACCCGTGCAGGAATAACTTGCTCACTGAGAACGCCGATCCATCTCGCCTGGCTGCGTGGCTCGTCGTCGCCGTACGCACCAGTATGGCTCCTCCTCGCGCCTTGCCAGGCGAGCGCCTCGGCGCCCTCAGTTGACCAACTTATTCCTACACGGGTCCTAACTTCTGCCGACGGAGTCGCCGAACATGACGCTAGGTCAAGGGCAACTGGACCTTCCCGAGCTCGAGACGATCGCGGAGCTTCTGATGGGCGCCGCGTACGCGGACGGCACCCTCGACGGCTCGGAGATGAAAGAGGTCGTCAAGGTTCTCGCCGAGCTCCTGGAGACCGATCCGGAGTCGCTGCCGGAGTCGGTGCTGACCAAGCTGTCGGTCTTCGAGGCTGAAGAGTTCGACATCGAGAGCGCCTGCAACGGCCTCACGATGGCCGAGTCGCAGGATCGTCGCGGCTTGCTCGCGCTGCTCTCCAAGATCTGCGACGCCGACGACGTGCACGACCTCGAGGAAGCGCACTACATCCGCCGCGTGGCCGACCTCATCGGCGCGTCGGACGAAGAGTGCAAGGGCTTGGCGATGGAGGTCGTGCAGGTGCGCGAGGTCAACGAGCCGCCTCCCACGCCCACCGACGCCTAGCGCGCTCGCGCTCAGGGGCTGATGCGCACCGGCAGTCGGCGCGCGCCCCACTCGCCCTTCGGTCCGTCGAACCGTCCCGACAGCTGCTTGTTGCACGAGCGACAGCGCCCGTCGTCGGTGAGGTTGTAGCGACCGAGCACGTACCAGTCGCGTTCGATGACGAGCTCGCCGCAACCGGCGCAGTAGGTGCTCTGGCCGCGCTTGTCGTGCACGTTGCCGGTGTAGACATGCTTGACGCCGGCGGCCTGCGCGATGCTGCGCGCGCGCTGCAGCGTCGACGCCGGCGTGCGCTCGATGTCGTTCATCTTGTAGTCGGGATGAAACGCGGTGAAGTGCAGCGGCACCGCGTCGCCGACGTTGGCCGTGACCCAGTCGCAAAGCAGGGTCAGCTCCTCGTCGCTGTCGTTCTGGCCAGGGATCAGCAGCGTCGTGATCTCGAACCACGTGTCGGTCTCGTGGCGCAGGAAGCGCAGCGTGTCGAGCACCGGCTGCAGGTCGGCGAAGCAGAGCTTGTGATAGAAGCTCTGCGTGAAGGCCTTGAGGTCGACGTTGGCGGCGTCGATGTGCCGGTAGAAGTCTGCGCGCGCCTCTTCGGTGATGTAGCCGGCGGTGACGGCCACCGTCTTGACGCCGTGCTCGTGACAGGCCTTGGCGGTGTCGATGGCGTACTCGGCAAAGATCACCGGATCGTTGTAGGTGAAGGCGACGCTCTTGCAGCCGAGGCGCGCCGCCGTGCGCGCGATAGCGTCGGGCGGCGCTTCGGCGCTGAGGATCTCGACCTCGCGCGCCTTGGAGATGTCCCAGTTCTGGCAGAAGCGACAACCGAGGTTGCAGCCGGCGGTGCCGAAGGAGAGCACCGAGCTGCCCGGATAGAAGTGATTGAGCGGCTTCTTTTCGATGGGGTCGACGCAGAAGCCGGTGGAGCGGCCATAGGTGGTGAGCACCATCTGGCCGCCGACGTTCTGGCGCACGAAACAGAAGGCGCGCTGGCCGTCTTTGAGCTGACAGCGGCGCGGGCACAGATCGCAGACGATGCGCCCATCGTCGCCCTCGTGCCACCAGCGTCCCAGGTAGTGCTCGGCCATACCTTCCAGCTTAAGGCGCGCCTCGCGGCGCGCAACTGTCCTCGCCGCGGCTACCAGCCCGCGGGCAGATCGCAGAGCTTGCTCGTTCCTTCGCAGCGGGTGAACGGGAAGGCGCACGTCTTGCCCACAGCGCATGATGGGTAGCATTGTGCCGCGCCGCTGCTGCTCGGCGCGCAGAGCCCGATCTCGCCGCCGTGGGTCTGACAGCCTTTGCCGATGTCTTCGTCCTTGCAGTGTTTGAGGCACGCGCCGTCGAGACAGTCGTGATCGGCGGCGGCGCCGCAGTCGTCGGGCTTTTCGCACTGCGCGGCGACGCAGACGCCCTCCGAGCAGCGCTGGCGCGGGTCGCTGCAGTCGCTGCGGATCGTGCAGTTGATGGTCGGTTGATCCTTGCCGCAGCCGAAGGGCAAAGCGGCGGCCATCACGACGGCGAGCGCGGCGAAGATGAGGAGTTGGCGCATGAGGTGATGATACCTCGGGCTCGAGCTTCGAGCTTCGGGCCTCGGGCCTCGGTCCTCGGGCCTCGGGCAGCAGGCCACCGGCGACAGGCCACAGGCCACAGGCCCGCCTGCGAGCGCGCGGCACGCTTCGCAGCGGCGTATTGCGACTGACATCGCGCTCCTTCGATCCGGCGGGGCTAGCACGAGCGCCCGTGGCCCGTGGTCTGTGGCCCGTGGCCTGCTTGTCGCGCTCGCGCGCCTAGCGTCGGCGGCGGCGCCGCGCGAAGAGCAGCAGCGCCAGGCCGAGCGCGCCGATGCTGCCCAGCGCGGCGGTGGCGATGAAACGGCGCGGCGTGGTGGCGGGGGCGCGCTGGGCGCGGCGCGTGTCGCGGTCGATGGCGTCGAGCGATCCGCGATAGAGCACGCCTGGCGGGTTGTAGTTCTGCGGGCCCATGGTGCGCGCGTTGTAGCGCTTGCTGTTGTTGCGCGCGGCCGGCATGCGAAACCAGGCGAACTGCAGGTTGGCCTTGGCGACGGTGTCGCGTGCGAAGTCGCCGTCGACGACGGTCAGCGACAGCTGCTTGACGTAGCGCAGCGCGTTGTTGACCGCTTTGCGACGGGCTTTGGCGAGGACCTTGGCGTTGAGGGCGTCGACGGCGGCGCCGCGCAGGCCGAGGCGCTCGCCGATGTCGAGCAGCGCCTTCTCGCGCTCTTCGAAGGGATGCGAGAGGCGGCGCAGGCGCGATGCGAGCACGTCGGAGGCGAACAGCTCGGCGGCGAGCCCATTGTGCGGCTCTGGGTTGCGGCGCTGCTTGAGGTTGCTCTTGTGCCACGGCCGCAGGTCCTTGAAGGTGCCGCCGATGATGCGCAGCGGCAGCGGGCGCGTGAGGTTGCGATAGATCTTCCAGCCCGGCAGTTGGCGCATGACGTACTTCTGCGGGATGCGCTTGATGCGCTTGGGGCCCGGAGAGAGCACGTAGACGACGTTGCGCAGGCGGCCCTTGTTGAAGGCCGACAGGCGCATGGGTACGACCAGGCCGTCGGTCTTGAAGCGAAAGCCCATGCCTTGTACGTGGCCGGTGAAGCTGCCGCCCGGCGGCAGTCCCGTTTGCGCTTTGCGCATGCCAGGGCGCGGGTTGACGTTGCTCTTGGGACCTACGCGCGTCTTGACGGCGACGAAGCACCAGCCGGCCTTGACGTAGTCGTTGACCGGCTGGTCCATGCCTTTGGGGTACTTGTACTTGTGCTGCGTCATCCAGCGCGCGAGCGCCTGGGCCGAGCCGGCGGCGAGCACTGCGACCTCGTACATGCCGACCGCCTCCTTGCGCAGCACGCGCACCTCGTTCTGCTGGCGTACGCGCAGGCCCGAGCTGGGCGCCGAGTTGCCGGCCGCGGCGGTGGAAGGCATCGCCATCGGCGGCGGCGGGTTGACG
This sequence comes from Myxococcales bacterium, assembly GCA_020431405.1. GTDB lineage: Bacteria > Myxococcota_A > Polyangia > JAGQIK01. The sequence continues at coordinate 2,183 of JAGQIK010000650.1, read as the reverse complement.
TTGATCACCACCTCGGGCGGGTCGATGGCGGCGGCGATGTGCGAAAAGACGTTGTCTGGCACCTTGCGGATCGCCGGCGGCGTGGGGAAGGGGATCAGCATGCCGAACTCTTCGGCCTTGCCGCGAAAGCCGGGGCGGATGACGAACGTCTCGACGCCGGCGTGGTAGAAAACGTACGTGCGCTGTGCGCCTACTCGCTCGATGGGATCAGGCATCCCTTGCACGACCGGCGGGACCATGCCGCAGGGGTCGGCGAGGGCGCCGCCGCCGCCATCCCAGGTGAGGGCCGCGACCGCGGTCAACGTGGCTGAGGCGAAGGCGAGGCGACGAACACGCATCATCGAGGCTCCCCTGTGCGCCTGCGGCGCGTGATAAAGAGCAACAGCGCGAGGGTGCAGATCGCGCCGGCGCCGCCCGCGATGCCGGCCTTGCGAAGGGCGCTGGCGCGGCGGCGCAGCCCGGCGCGGCGGCGCTGCAGTTGCTGCCGCTGTAGAAGCTCGAGCGATCCGCGATAGAGGATGCCGTTCGGGCGTCCGGGGGACGGGCCGCGCGTGCGGGCGTTGTAGTGCGTGGCGTCGTTGCGCGCGGCGGGCATGCGGAACCAAGCGAACTGCAGGTTCTGCTTGGCGACGACGTCGCGCGCGAAGTCGCCGTCCACCACCGAGAGCGTCATGCGCTTGACGTATGGCAGCGCGGCTCGGATCGCGCGCTGGCGCGCCTTGGCCAGCGTCTTGGCGTTGAGCGCGTCGATGTTGGCGCCGCGCAGGCCGAGGCGCTCGCCGATATCGAGCAAGGTCTTTTCACGCTCCTCGAAGGGGTGCGCCAGCCGTCGCAGCCGCGCGGCGAGGATGTCGCTGGCAAACAGCTCGGCGGCCTGGCCGTTGTGTGGGCGTGGGTCGCGCCGCTTGGGGAGGTGGCGGCGCTGCGAAATGCCGACCTGCGAGAAGGTCCCGCCTATCACGCGCAGCGGCAGCGGGCGCGTGACGTTGCGGTAGAGCTTCCAGCCGGGAAGCTGGCGCATGACGTACTTGGGCGGGATCTGCTTGATGCGGCGCGGCCCTTCGGCGAGCACGTAGACGATGTTGCGCAGGCGGCCCTTGTTGAAGGCCGACAGGCGCATCGGCACGACGAGGCCATCGGTCTTGAAGCGAAAGCCCATGCCCTGTACGTGACCATCCCAGCTGCCGCCGGGCGGCAGCCCTGTCTTGGCCTTGCGCATGCCAGGGCGCGGATTGACCGGCGCCTTGGGGCCGACGCGTGTCTTGACGGCGACGAAGCACCAGCCGGCTTTGACATAGTCCGTCACCGGCTGATCCATGCCCTTGGGGTACTTGTACTTGTGCTGCGTCATCCAGCGCTCGAGCGCCTTGGCCGAGCCCGCGGCGAGCACAGCGACCTCGTACATGCCGACGGCCTCTTTGCGCAGCACGCGCACGGTCTCGTCTTTGGCGAGCCCACGACCGTAGCCAGCGCCTACACCGCCGCCGCCGCCCTTGCCGATGGTGCCGAGCGTGCCGATGCCCATCGCGGCCCACACCACGACCTCGGGGGGATCGATGGCCGCCGCGATGTGCGAGAAGATCTTGTCGGGCACCTTGCGGATAGCCGGCGGCGTGGGAAACGGGATCAACATGCCGAATTCTTCGGCCTTGCCGCGAAAGCCGGGGCGGATGACGAAGGTCTCCATGCCGCGCTTGTAGAAGACGTAGGTCGTCTGCGCGCCGACGCGCTCGATGGGGTCCTGCACGCCGGGCACCACCGGTGGCACCATGCCGCACGGGTCGGCGTGGGCGTCGGCAGGCAGCAGCAGCGCCGCGGCGATGGCGATGGAGAGCAGACCGCGCCGGCGCACGAGGGCCAGCGCGAACAGGCCGGCGACGAGCACGCCGAGCCCCAGGCCGAGCAATATGCCGCCGCCACCGCCCGCCGGTCGTTGGCGCGGCGCCTCGGCGCGCTGTCGCATCTTGTCGATGATCGAGTCGAGGGAGCCGCGATAGAGCGTGCCGCCGCGGCGCGAGCGGTCGGGACCGAGCGTGCGCGCGTTGTAGCTGGCGGGGTTGTTGCGCTCGCGCGGCATGCGAAACCAGGCGAAGCGCAGGTTGTCCTGCGAGAGCACGTCGCGCGCGAAGTCGCCGTCGACGACGGAAAGCGACATCTGCTTGACGAAGCGCAGCGCGCGATTG
>JAGQIK010000649.1 GCA_020431405.1 Myxococcales bacterium | reverse complement strand
TCGCGCGCCACCAGGTTGCCCACGGCGTGATCGCGCGAGAGCACCTTGCGCCGCAGCGCGCGCTTTTCGGCCGCGTTCTTCGGCGCGGCGCGCACCAGCGGCCCGGTGACGATGCCGCCCTTCTTGGGGTCGGGTACGAAGTCGACCAGGTTGCTGAGGCTCAGCACGTGGTCGAGCCCGCGCACGTCCTCGAGCTCGCGCGTGAGCTTGATCAGCCGCTCGACGAACGGCGCCGCGAAGACGTCGTCGCTGGCGATACCCACCAGCGCCACGTCGAGCCCGCCGAAGCGCCGCGTGAGGCGCCGAAAGTGCACCACGTCGGGATCGTTTTTCGGCAGAAACGCCAGCAGGTCGTCTTCCTGCTCGAGCCGCGTGGCGAGCAGTGCGCAGACCGTGCCGACGGCGAGCACCACCAGCACCACGACCAGCGCCACGCCACGCCGCGCCAGCGCCCGCGCGAGCTTGGCCATCATGACGCGGCCCCGCTTGGCGCGTCCGCGAGGCTTCGGGCTTCAGGCTTCAGGCTACAGGAGCGCAGCCGCACGCCTCGCCTGAGCTCGCTGCGCGGGTGAGCCGTGCCGGCGTGGAGCGCGGCGGAACGCCTCACGACGTGTCGTGTTGTCTTGAGCTCGGCCGTGCCACATCGACTGGCGCCTCGATCGCGAGCACTGCGCGTCAACTTGGTTCGACCGCGATGTGTAGCGCCGCCACTCGCGCCCGAAGCCTGAAGCCTGAAGCCTGAAGCCCGCCTGCACCGACGCGACGCGCTCAACGCGAGCTTGGCCAGCACTAGTTCTGCTCCTCGCGCGCGCGCTTCAAATAGCGTTCGGCCTCTTTGCGCCAGCGCTCGGTCAGCGCGTCACGCTGCTCGAGCGCGCGCTCGAGCTGCTCGATGGCGCGCTTGTACTGCTCGTCTTCGAAGTAGGCCTCGCCGAGAAAGACGCGCGTCAGCGGGCGCGGCGCGATGCTGACGGCGCGCAGCAGCAGCTGGATCGCCTTCTGCGGCGAGCCGACGCTCACCGGCCACGGCGGCGCCGTCAGGTAGAGCTTACCGAGGTAGACCAACGGTCCGGCGTGATCGAAGCGCTCGTCGATGGCGCGCGCGCGCTCGGCGGCAGCGATCATCGGCTTGAGCAGCGCCAGGTCGCCGCGCGTCTCGGCGATGCGACCGAGGTTGGTCGCCAGGTAGTAGTGCCCTTCGACGCGCGCGCTATCGAGCTTCACCGCGCGCCGCGCGTGGCGCAGCCCTTCGCGCGCATAGCGCAGCTGCTGGTGACGCTGCGTCTGCACCTCGGTCATCAGAAAGCATACGCGCGCGCGCCGCCAGCGCACGTCGAAGCCGTCGGCCTTGTCGCCGGCCTTCTGCAGCGACGCCAGCGCGCGATCGAGGCGCGCGGCGTCCTGCGGCGCGCTGCTCAGCGCGTCGGCCATCTTGAGCAGCGCGTCGCGATCATCGGGCAAACCACGAAGGCGTGGATCGTCGCGCCGCTTGGGGACGATCACCGTCTCGGTGCCGGGTGGCGGACAGCAGCCGCCGAAGATGACGGCCAGCAGGGCGCTGGCCACGCGAGCCTCTCGGTGCAAAGCGCACAACTCTAGCGTTTTCGCGACGATTGGAACAAGCATTCACCCCGTGCCAGGCTCCGAGCAGATGACAGGTGTCTCCCCAACGCTGCGACGGCTGGCCGTCACGCTGGCGCTGCTCGCGGCGCTCGCGGCCGCGCCAACGCCGGCCGCAGCACACCAGGGCGGCAAGCTCTACATCACCGTGCGCACCACCAAGACGCGCGACGTCTACGTCACGCTCACCGGTCGGCCCGTGGACTTCGCGCCGGCCATCGGCGGCCTTCGCGGCGCCTCGCCGCGCCTCTACACGCTGCGCGCCGACGACGTCACACGCTACGCGGCGCGCTACCTGGTGCTCGACAGCGAGCGCGGCAAGCTCTGCAAGCTCGCCAAGCGCGCGCTGCACGAGGCGGTCATCGGCAAGGTCGTCGTCAAGCTGCGCTACCTCTGCCCGCGCGGCAAGCTGCGCCTGCGCAGCGATCTCTTCTTCGACGACGATCCGGATCTGCGCGTCTTCGTCACGCTCGAGCTCGGTCGCCGCACGCCGCCCAAGCTGCTGTTGCTGTCGCGCAAAGACCGCTCGGTGTCCTTCGAGCCGCCCACCAGCAGCCTGCACGTCGCGCTCGAGTTTCTGCTGCTCGGCGTCGAGCACATCTACGGCGGCTACGACCACGTGCTGTTTCTCGTCGCGCTGCTGCTGGCGGCGCCGCTCTACTCGCGCCGCGACGCGCGCGCCGGCCCCGGCTTTCGCGGCGCCTTCGTCTACATGCTCAAGATCGTCACCAC
>JAGQIK010000648.1 GCA_020431405.1 Myxococcales bacterium | reverse complement strand
GCCAGCCTTCCATCCCGTTTCAGCCCAGCCGCGCCCGAACGCGCCCTGGCCACCAACGCACGAGGCGTCCCCCCACGCTCGCGCCCCGCCCGCCCCGCTCCGCCCCGCCAGCGCCGCTTCGCGGGCGTTCAGTGCCGTAGAACGCAGCTACAGCACGATCCGGCCAGCTGCCGCCTACATCAAGCGGCGGTGGTCGGCGAGGGTGCAGCGGTCTTGCACGACGTCGATGCCCGCGGCGCGAAGCTGCGCTGCGACACCTTCGTGGCGCACGCCGAGCTGCATCCATACGACGTCGGGGCGGGCGGCGATCATGTCGTCGAGATGGGCGGGTAGATGATCGGCGCGGCGAAAGACGTCGATCATGTCCACGCGCTCGCCGAGCTCGGCGAGGGTGGCGCGTACGGGTTGGCCCCACAGCGTGGTCCCCACCAGGTGTGGGTTGACCGGCAGCACGCGGTAGCCTTGCTCGTAGAGGTAGTCGGGCACGTAGAAGGCGGCCCGCTGGCGCTCGGCGTGGGCGCCGAGCACGGCGATGGTGCTGGTGCGGGTTAGGATCTCGCGCAGCTTTTCGTCGCGTTCTTGGCTCACCCGTCGAGCGTAGCCAAGGCAGGGTCGGGGGGCCAGCAGTGGGGCGCCATGATGCCGCTCGGATCGAGCGCTTGCCGCACGGTGTTCATCAGCCGCTGAAAGCCTGCGTCGAGGCGCGGGCGCAGGCGCGGGATCATCCAAGGCGGCGTCTTGTAGGGTACGAACCCGAGGTCGAGCCCGGCCTCGAGCAGCTCGCCGATCATCTCGCGCACGCGCTGGCGCGCGTCGGCGTCTCGCCGGTCGAAGCGCGTGATGAAGCGCATGACGCCGAAGTGGCCGCCCTTCATCGGACGGCTGACGAGGATCGGCGGCGTCTCGTAACGGCGCATGATCGCCACGCCTGCGTCAGCGAACGGCTCGAAGCGGCTCATCGGCCCGTAGGTGCCAAGCCAGCTCAGACCGCCGCCCGGATGGTCGACCAGAAACGAAAGGCGCGTGGGGAACTCGGCGAGCTCGGCGAAGCGGGGGCTGAGCTTGACCAGCCGCGAGAGCTCGAGCGGCGCTTCGAGCCGCGCGCCCGCCTGTCGCAGATTGGCCAGCATCTGGTCGAGCAGGCCGCGGCGCAGCGCCAGCTCGGCGCCGTTTTCGCCGGACATGTCGACGTAGAGAAACAGCTCGGGCTCGCCGTCGTCGCGAACGAGCGGCTTGTCGACGCCGAGCACCATCTTGCCAGTGGGCCACGACAGCGCGCCGACGTCGTCGGCGAGCGGACGGCGGCAAAGCGCGCGCATCACGTTGAACGCGTCGTCGCGATGGCCGACCGGCACGAAGAGCCGCTGGCGCAGCGGCGGCGTCGGCCAGAGCTGGAAAGCGAGCTTGGTGACGATTCCCGTCGTGCCCTGCCAGTTGACGAACAGCCCGGTGAGGTCGGGCAGCGGGCCGCGGCCAAACCACACGTCGCTGAGCGCGCCGGCGCCGGTGCGCGCGAGGCTACCGTCGGGCAACACCACCTCGAGCCCGCCGATCCAGTCGGCCATCGAGCCGTGGCGCATCGAGAGGTTTCCGAGCCCGTCGAGCAGGCAGTTGGCGACGACGGACGTATCGGGCGGCGAGAGCGGATAGCCCAGCCGCAGCGCCAGCCCGTCGTGCTCGAGCCGCGCCTTGAGCTGCTCCCAGGTCACACCCGGCTCGAGGATCGCGACCATGTCGGCTTCGTTGATCGCGACGATGCGGTTCATCGCCGAGAGGTCGACGACGATGCCGCCGCTCGGCGCGATGGCGAGCCCGCCGACGTTGGACCCCGCGACGCGAACCGTCAGCGCGAGCCGCTCGCGCGCGGCGGTGCGCACGATCGCCTGCACGTCCTCGACGCTCGTCGGCCGCACCACGACGCTCGGCCTGCGCGCCGGCTCTTCGGTGTAGTCGTAGGACGCTGACGACAGCGCATCGTCGTCGGTGAGCACCGCGCGCGCGCCGATCGCCGCCTCGAGCTCTCCGACAATCTTCGAGATCGCTGTGTTCATCGAACCACCGTCCGCAAGAGAGCCGCCACGCCGAGCAGCGTGAGTGGGTTTCCCGAGAGCCGTATGCGCCGGCCGAGCAGCGCCACGAGCAGCCCGTCGCCGAGCGCCACATCGAGCAGCGCGCCGAGCGAGCCTTCCACGCGCGTGCGCGCGCCTTCGCGAGCGCCGCGCTCGATGGCGACGCCGCGCTCGTCGAACGCGAGCGTCACGGCCATCTCGCCGGCGCGCACCACGACGTCGCCGCGCACGCCGCCGCCGACCCTTCTCGTCAGCCGCTCGAGCGGCGTAACGCGCTCGCCTTCAGTGACGTGCGCGTATCCGTTGCCGACGGGCGCGCGCGAGAGCACGTCGGCCAACATCAGGCCGAGTAGGCTCATCCGCTCGGGTTGCTCCACTCGGACATGCATCTCGTCACCGCCTGGGCGTGGGAGACGGAAGCATGCGCCCTGGGAAAGGGCCGGCGCACTGACAGCTATCGCCTCGCCGCGGCGGACGCGGCGTCCCCGCCGAGATGCCTCAGGTCAGACGCCAGGTCATCAGCCAGCGCCACAGGTCGCGAAGGTCGAAGCGCAGCTGGCCGGCCGCCACGATGCGCCCCTCTTCGTCGCAGACCTCCGTATCGAGCTCCGTCATGCCGCGCAGCGGCGCGCTGAGGCCCACGCGCTTGACGCCGCGCAGCCACAGCCGCGCGCCGTCCTCGTCGGCGAAGCGTAGCTCGTAGGCGAGCGTGCGCCGCCTGGCCAGCGGCCGGATCGTCAACGTGCCCTCGCACGCGCGCTGGCGCGCGACGCTGGGGATGTCGATCACGCCGGCGAGCGCGAAGCGGGTGCCGTCCGTACGCGTGGCGTGCACGCGAAACTCGGCAGACACGCGCTCGCCGGCGCGCGCCCCGCGGCAGACGAGCAGCTCGCCCGCCATCGTCTCGGCGAAAGCCACCGCGCGCCGACGCGGCTCGACCGTGCGCGCGCGCTGCGCTTCGATGCGCCGCTCGACGTACGTGGCCGCGCGCTCGCTGAACGCCATGATCGTCATCTGCGGGTTGACGCCGAGCGGCCCCGGCACCGCCGAGCCATCGCAGACGAACAGCCCACGCACGTCGTGTGTCTCGTGCTCGGGAGAGACGACGTAGCGCCGCGGATCGGCGCCCATGCGACAGCTCCCCAGCGGGTGATAGGCCGACACGTCGATGTGGCGCGCGAGCAGCTTGCTCGGCGCCTCGCGCTCGAAGCGCGCGACGTCGTCTTCGTGAGACATCACGTCGAAGAAGCGCAGCCCCGGGAACACCGCGCGCGCGCCAGCCGCGAGGTAGATGCGCGCGAGGATCGCGTGGCCGCGGATGATCTGCTTGCGGTCGGCGTCGTTGAGCCAGTAGCGCATGCTCGCGCGCCCGTCGCGCCCGAGCGTCACGCGCCCGCGCGACGTGTCGCTGATCATGAAGCCAAAGCAGGCGAGCTTGTCGAAGGCCTCGACCATCTGCGTCCAGCGCGCGCCGACGTGACCGAGCGTGGCGGCTGCCGCTTCGAGCGGCAAGAACGCGCCCTCGAAGCGCAGCCCCACGTCGGCGAACTCTTCCACGCCGTAGCCCTGCGGCACCGCCGACCAGCCGCGGATGTCGTGATCGAAGCGCGCCCAGGCGTAGCTCGCCGGATGCAGCGTCAAGCCGTGGCCGACGCGCCCGGAGCTGTTGGCCAGACGGTTGGCGAGCAAGATCTTCGGCGTCCCCGCCGCGCCGGCGGCAAGCGCCACGGCGGCGGCGCGCACCGTGATGCGCGCCGACGAGCCGTCCTCGCGTCGTGCGCTCGCGACCACCCCAACCGCGCGGTCGCCCTCGAGCAGCACGCGCTCGACGCGGGCGCGACTGTAGAG
>JAGQIK010000647.1 GCA_020431405.1 Myxococcales bacterium | reverse complement strand
CGTGGTGCTGCGGCGCGCGGCGATCCAACCGATCCCGCTCGTGCGGCGCGGCTCGACGGTCACCTTGGTGGTGGTCTCGGGCGGCTTCAAGATCACCAACCGCGGCGTGGCGCGGCGCGACGGCGCGCGCGGCGAGACAGTGGCGGTCTTCTGCCAGGGCTCCGGGCGCACCATCCGCGCTCGCGTGGTGGCGCGGCAGCGGCTGCGCGTCGATCTGTGAGGAGAAGGGCGATGAAGACGATCATCAAGGCGCTCGTCGCCGTCGCGCTGCTCGTCGCGCTCGGCGCGTGCAACCGGCACATCCGCCCCTACAAAGAGAAGGTGCGCAAGTACAAGGCCGCCGAATACGCCGCGGCGGCCGACAGGCGCGCACCCGGCTCGCTGTGGACGGCGAGTGCCGAGACGCTGTTTACGATCCGCCGCTCGGCGCGCGTCGGCGACCTGATCACGGTCGTGGTCGAGGAGTCGGCCTCCGCCACGCGCGGCGCCGGCACCGAGCTTTCCAAGAAGAGCGAGACCTCGCTCGGCATCTCGTCGTTCTTCGGCGCCATGCAGAAGCTCTCCAAGGCGCACCCGTCGATCAATCCGGCGTCGCTGCTCGCGGCGCTCAGCAACAGCAGCTTTGCCGGAAAGGGCAGCACGAACCGCTCTGGCACCGTCAAGGCGACGATCACCGCGCGAATCAAGAAGGTCATGCCCAACGGCGACTACTACCTCGAGGGCAGCAAGATCGTGATGGTCAACAACGAGGAGAGCCACCTCTACATCAGCGGCGTGGTGCGGCCCTTCGACGTGCAGGCCGACAACACGGTGGCCTCGGGCAAGCTCGCCGACGCGCAGGTGGAATACACCGGGCGCGGTCAGATCGCCGACAAACAGCGTCAGGGCTGGTTCTCCAAGCTGCTCGACGTCTTGAACCCGTTCTAGTGGACGAGGCTGCTCATGCGTAACCGACATCACCTCGCCGCTTCGCTGCTCGCCGCGCTGCTCGTCGCGGCTGCCGCGGCCCCCGCCGACGCGGCGCGCATCAAGGACGTCGCCAGCATCCGTGGCGTGCGCTCCAACCAGCTGGTGGGCTACGGCATCGTCGTCGGTCTCGACGGCACCGGCGACGACCAGCAGGTCTACTTCACGCTGCGCTCGGTGCAGCTGATGCTGCAGCGGCTCGGCGTGCCGGCGGCGCAAAAGAGCGTCTTCGACCTGCGCAACCTGCGGCTGCGCAACACGGCAGCGGTGATGGTGACGGCCAACCTGCCGCCCTTCGCGCGCGCCGGCTCGCGCATCGACGTGACGGTCTCGGCGCTCGGCAACGCCAAGAGCCTGCAGGGCGGCACGCTGCTGATGACGCCGCTTCGCGGTGTCGACCTCAAGGTTTACGCCTTGGCGCAAGGGCAGCTGACCACCGGCGGCTTTGGCGCCAGCGGGCGCACCGGCAGCCGCGTGCAGAAGGGGCATCGCAACGTGGCGCGCGTGCCGCGCGGGGCGATCGTCGAGCGCGAGGTGCCGAGCCAGTTCGTGCATAACAAGAAGATCGTGATCGCGCTCAGGCGGCCGGATTTCACCACGGCCAGCCGCGTCGTGCAGGTCGTCAACCGGGCCATCGGCAACGGCGCCGCGCGCTCGAGCGATCCCGCCACGGTGGTGGTGACGGTGCCCGACAAGGACGCCGCCGATACGGTCACGCTGATCAGCAAGGTCGAGACGCTGGTCGTCACGCCCGACGCGCCGGCGCGCGTGATCATCAACGAGCGCACGGGCACCGTGGTTGTTGGCCGCGACGTGCAGCTCTCGCCGGTGGCCATCGCGCACGGCAACCTCACGCTCGAGATCAACGAGCGCTTCCGCGTCTCGCAGCCGCGTGCGCCGTCGTTTTCGCGCACGCCCGGGGCGCGCACGCGCGTGGTGCCCGAGACGACCGTCAAGGCGCGCGAGGGCTCGGGACAGTTCAGGCTAGTCAAGCGCGCCGCGAGCCTCTCGGACGTGGTCAAGGCGCTCAACGCGCTCGGCGCGTCGCCGCGTGATCTGGTGGCGATCTTTCAGGCCCTCGAAGCGGCGGGCGCCCTGCCGGCCAAGTTGGTGGTGCAGTAATGTCTCGTCGAGCGAGGAGCTGGGCGAGCGTGGTGGTGCAGTAGCGATGGCCGCGCCGATCGCAGCGCTCGGCAGCAGCGCGCTGCTCGGCAGTGCCGCGCGCGTCAGCGAGCAGCAGCGTCAAAAGCAGATCAAGAAGGCCGCCGCCATGCTCGAGAGCATGCTGGTGCGCCAGCTCTTCAAGGTCATGCGCAAGACCGTGCCCGACGGCGGCCTGCTGCCGGGCGGTCTCGGAAAGAGCATCTTCACCGAGATGCTCGACGGCGCCCTGGCTGACCGCGCTGCGCAGAGCGGCGGCTTTGGCCTCGGCCGCGCGCTCGCCGAGCAGCTTGGCGCCAAGGACGCACCGCCCGCGGCCACGCACCTGGCGGCGCTCTCGGCGAGCGGTGGGCTGCCGAAGATGATCTCGCCGGCGGTCCTGCAGAAGCTCGCCTCGACGCGCGCGATCACGCAGGCCAACGCCGCGGCCGCGCCCGCGCCGCGCCGCCCCACGCTCGCGGGCGCCACCTTCGAAGCGCCCGCGCGCCCGCAACACGCGCCGCGTGACGGAGACGCCTCGCTGCACTCGCCGCTGCCCGACGGCCGCCCCGTCGGCGCCGACACCTTCGCCGGCGCCGCCGGCAACGTCGTCATCGCGCCCGCCTCGGGCAAGGTGCTCGCCGCCGACGGCAGCACCCTCGTCATCGATCACGGAAACGGCCTGCGCACCCGCTTGCAGGGCCTCGGCCGCGTCGACGCGCAGCCTGGCGACCTGATCTTGCGCGACCAGCTGGTCGGCACCCTCGGCGCCGCCGGCCAGCTGCGCCTGACCGTCAGCCGCGGCGGCCGCGCCCTCGCGCCACGCGAAGTGGCGCCGCTGCTGTCGCGCTAGCGGCTCTCGGCCTCAGCCGAACCCGTCGCGTGGTAGCGTTCGCGCATGCGTGTGCGCTTGCTGCTGCTCGTCGCCGTCGTGGGCCTCGTTGCCGCCCACGCCACGCCCGCAGCGGCTGACATCACCAACAACGCGCTGATCAAGGCCCACGTCGACGCGCTGTTCGCCGGCATCGACCCAGCGCGCGTCACGCCGGCGCAGCGCGAGGCGCTGTTCGCCAAGCGCCTGCCGCTGAGCCTCGGCGCGCTGGTACCGGTGCTCGGCTCGTATCTTGTCGACCGCAGGGTCTACGGCGGTATCCGCCCCGCAGCGGTGATCTTCGACTGGATCATCGGAGGGCTGGTCCCCGCCGTGCTCGGCGTGGTGGCGCTCGCCAGCGACGGCGCGCTGAGCACACGCACGCGCACGATCCTCGGCGTGACGGCGCTCGGCATCTACGGCGCGACGCGCATCGGCGTGCTGATCACCGCCAACCTTCACATCAGCGACTACAACCGCTTCGTGCGCGCGCGCCTCGCGGGCCAGGCCCGGCCAGCGCTAGCGCCCGGCGTGATCGCCACGGCGACCTGGTAGCGTGCCCCGCGTGGCTCGCCGCTCGTTACCCCTCGCGACTCGTCGTCTCCTCAGCTCGCGCCGCCTGCCTGTGCGCTTTGACGAGCGCGAGTATCGACAGCCCCAGCAGCAGTCCCGAGACCCCGATAACCGTGAGTCTGACCGTGATGCTTACCTCGTCGCTGGTGATGCCGACGACGAGCCAAAGGCCGGCCCCTGTCGTGGCGAGGACCGCGAGAGGATGCGCCGCCTTCGACGGCTCGGAGCGAAAGCCGTATACGCAGGCGAGCACGACCAGAACCAACGTGGCAGGCAAGGCCAGGAGGATACCGAGCGCTGCGAGCAGGCCGCCGCCGAGCGAGCCTCCAGTGCTCGCGAGCGCTTGACCCGCACCAACGCTCGTCACCAAGCACACGCCACCGAGGGCAGCAACCGTCCTACGCATTTTCCACGGGGTCACTCTCCGTCCGCCAACCAGCGGATATTTCTACCCGCATAGGCCGCAATGACATTTCCGGTAGCCGCACACGTCCGGTATGCGGAAATGTCATTGTGGACTATGGGCCGTTGAATTTCACGGCGTTGGTGATCGGAGAGTGACCCCGTGATCGCGCTGCGACAGGCGGCCGCCTTGTGGTCCGATCGGCTCGTGGCGCATTTCGGCTCCACGACGTTCGATACCAATGCGCTCGCAGGCGCCGTGGCGGACGAGCAGGCGGGCGACTACGTGCGGCTCGCCGCTGCGCTCGAGCTGGTGCTGCGCGGCGATCGCGCGCCGGCGACCATCGCGCTGCTCAGGCGCGTGCTCGACGACGGGATGTTCGCGCTGACCAACTCGCTGATCGAGCGCGGCCAGGCAGCGCTCGCGCTCGCCCTCGCCGGCGACGTCGCCTCGCGCGATCGCATCGCGGCCATCACGCCGATCAACGGCAACGACCGCATGCGCGACCTCGCCCTGCGCGTGCTCTCGGGCTGAGCCCAGCTGGCAGTCATCCCTCGCGCTTGCGGACCGTCTCGATCTTCTTCAGCAGCGCGCTGGCGCTCTTGGCCGTGGGCTCGGCCGTCGCGCTCATCCGTTCGAGAAACGTCTGGCTGTGATCGCGATTGGCGACGAACCAGTCTTTGGCTTCGGCCTTGGCCTTGGACTGCACGGTCATCCACAGAAGCAGCTGCAGAGCCCGTTCGCTGCGCATCAGACCGAACGTGCGCACGCTGGCGGCGTCCATCAGCCGGTCCTTTCCGCGCTTGAGCGCGATCTCGCAGCGTTCGATGAGCTCGTCGCCTGCGATGAACACCAGGCGCGGGTAGACGATGTGCGGCGGCCCAGGCTTCGACCCCAGCACCTCGCTGCGCACGAAGTCGGGATCGTCGTCTGCCCACAGCAGATAGAGCGGGTCGACGCGGCCATCGACGCGATAGCCGAAGTCGCTGACGAACGCGGCGCCGCACACGGCGATGCCGAGCGTGTGTGCGAAGCTCGTCGCGTCGGCGTGCGCGCTCGGCGGCGCGCGCATCACCGTCGCGCGCAATCGCTGATAGTAGGCGTCCGCTGCACTACGCTCGGCGCGACGCAGAAGCTGCCCCATGCAGCCGGCGTAGTAGCCCTCGGGATCGTTGTAGAGCGGCGCGGCGAGCTTTTCGTCAGACAGCTGCTCGAGCAGCGGCACGATCACTTCGAGCAGCGCGTCGGGTCCAAACAGCGCTTCGAACCACACCGCCGGGTTGTACAGGTGGTCGCGACATTCGAAGTGCCGGCGCAGGATCGCGCACGCCTCGTCGCGCGTGATCTCCGCGTCGTCTTCGAGGATGGCGCGCGCCTCTGCCGTGAGCTTGCCTTCGGCGTCCTTGACGCGCGCTACGCCCTGCAGACGAAGCCAGCGCGCAGCCACCCCCTCGAGCACCACCAGCGGCTCGAACCCGCCCGTCTCGAAGCACAGCTTCTGCCAGTCGGCGCCGTCCGCTGGCGATTCGTCGATGAACCCGACGTGCGGAAAGCCGAGCGCGAACCACAGATCGGCCTCGGCGCTTCTACCGAACTGCGGCTTGATGTCGCGCGCGCCCCAGGCGGCCCGCTCGTTGCGAAAAGCCGCTGTGCGAAATGCCGCTGTACGAAATGACTCTGTGTGCACTGGCGATCCTTGATGTCGGCGAGCGCGACTCTAGCTCACGCGCGCACGTAGTGGATGCCCGAGCGGCTGCGGCGCACCTCGCTGATCAGCTCGAGAAACCGCAGGCAGTAGGTCATGCGCTGCGCCAGCGGCCGCGGCACGCGCGCGTGCTCGGCCAGATCGCGCGTTGTGAAGCAGCTCGGCAGCGCGGTCGGAAGCAGCTCGGCGAGGTCGCGCGCCGTCTCGAAGCGATGCACGCCGAGCACCTCGCGCAGCTGCGTGTCCACCGTGCGATAGCCGCGCCGGCCGCGGCGCGTCTTGGCGTCGGGCGCCTCGACGCGCAGCACCGAGACGAGCACCACTTCGAGCGAGAGGTTGGGGTGGTCGAGCAAGGTGGGGATGCTGACCAGCTCGTCGAAGAGCTGATAGACCGACTGCCGCTTGGGTGACTTGCGCAGCTTCTTGCCCGGCCGCTGCAGGTAGGTTTCCACCGCGATGGGGTGCACCACGAGCATGCGATGCGCGCCGAGCAGCGCGTCGAGCTTGGGCCCCATGGCGTGAAACGACGCGGTCTGGATCTCGACGAGCAGCCCCGGCCGCCGGATGTCGATCACGAAGCCGTCGAGCGGCGCTTCGAGCTCGTCGCCCGGGCGCGTGTAGCGCGGCTTGAGCGCCGCGTGCAGCGAGCCCTCGTTGAGCGTGCCGATACCTTGGTTGGTCGAGGCGATGATCGATCGTAGCCTCGCATCCATGTTTCAAGTCAATTTCGGCTACTCGCGCGAGACGGCGGCGTTGCTCGTCTCGCTGGTGGGATTGCAGCAGGTCTGGGGCGTCGACTTCGAGACGGCGGTCGGTCGCGCCGACGCGGCGGTCAAAACGTTCCTGCAGAAACACCGCGGCAAAGCCGTGGTGTTCGAGACGGCGCAGATCGTCGAGCTGATGCGCTCGCTCGCGCCGGCGCTGCAGGGGCAGTAACCGCCGCCTTCACTGGCGCGGCAGTGTCGTCTTGCCGTAGACCACGATCGGCGAGCCGACGGCGAGCACCACCGAGTACGGCTTGGCGCTGCTCAGCGCGGCGAAGTCGTAGCCGTAGACCTCGCCGAAGTCGACGTCGAGCTCGACGCGCGGCTCGCGATAGACCTCCCACGCCGGGTGCTGCACCTGGTAGCGCAACGTGCGCCCGCGCCGGTCACGCCCGAAGCCCCAGGCGTGCTCCTTGAAGAAGTGCTCGAGGGAGTCCTCGCCGGGCACGTGCGTCTCGTCGCGCGCCACGACCTCGAGCGAATGCGCCGCGCCGAGCACGAACTCGTGCGCCACGGTGATCGTGCCGCCCTCGCGCGTGGTGCGGCTCTTCATCGGGATCGCCAGGTACGGCTCGTTGTACAGCGAGCGCGCGAGGCTGGCGATGAGGCGCTTGGGCACCAGCTCGCGGATGAAGACCACGCCGCGCTGCGCACCGTGGCGCACGTAGAAACGTAGGTTGATCTCCGGAAAGTGGCGATAGCCGGGCCAAGGCACGCCGAGCACGCGGGTCTCGAGAAAGTCGAAGGCGACCAGGCTGACGAAGGCATCGCCGCCGCGCGTGTCGAGGGTCAGCCCTTCGGGCAGCCGTGGCTCGAGCAGCGCCGGCGGCACGGCATAAGTGACGAGGCAGAGGTTCTTCCAGTGGGCCGTCAGGAAGCGCATCGCTTGTCAATTATTGCACTTTTTCTGATCGAGACGACAGCGTCGTCGCCGCTAAAGATGCGCCGCGGCTGGTCGTTGCCTCTGTACGACAAGAGCCCTAGGAGCCCCGGAATGATCCGCATCATCGATCGCTCTCAAGTCGCTGCCGTCGAGACGAGGCGCCAGACCGGACGCCTCGCGCCCCAGCGCACCGAGCCCGGCTCGGATCGTGTCAGCGTCAGCGGCGAGGCGCAGCGGCTGCGCGAGGCCGAGGCCCGGCGCCTCTCCGAGCTCGCCGACGCGGTGGCCAGCGGTCGCTACAAGGTCGACGTCGATCGGTTGGCCGGCGCCATCGCCGAGGACCTCGTCAACATCGCCACGGACGAGGCCTAGCGGCGATGGCTGCCGCCAAGGGCAACGCGGTCGAGCGCCTCGAGCGCTTGCTTCGCGAGGAGCGCCTGGCGCTGCTGGCGCGCGACGCCGCGGCGCTCGAGCGCATCACCCTCGAAAAGCACGCGCTCACCGACCAGCTCGCCCGCACGCGCGCTGCCGAGCTCGACGCGCCGACCCTCGAGCGCGTGCGCGGCATCGCCATGCACAACGCGCGCCTTTCGAGCAGCCTGCGCGCGCGCCTGGCGCTGCTCGTCGGCGGCGGCCGGCCGCAGTGTTACGACCGCAACGCGATGACGCGCTCGGCGCCGCTGGCGCTGCTGTCGCGGCGAGGCTGACGTCATGACCCTGCTCTCGGCGCTCAACACGGCAGGCAGCGGCGTCTTCGCCTCGCGTGCCGGCGTACAGCTGACAGGCCACAACATCGCCAACGTCAGCACCGAGGGCTTTCACCGGCGCCGCCTCGGCCAGACCCCCGCCGCGATCCCAGCGCTGCTCGGCGGCGGCGTGATCTTCGACGGCGGTACGCGCGTCGACGACCGCCTGCTCACGGGCCAGCTCTTCGGCGCCAAGTCGCAGAGCGCCTTCGCCGACGCGCGCGAGAGCCAGATGGTGCGCCTCGAGGGCGCCGCGCACGTCTTCGGCGAGGGCGGCCTCGCGGCGCGCCTCGACGATCTCTTCGCCGCCTTCTCGTCGCTTTCGAGCTCGCCATCGGACGACGCCACGCGCCAGCGCGTCATCAGCGCCGCCGAGGCCTTCTCGCAAAGCGCCAACCAGATCGCCTCCGATGTCGAGGCCGTCGCCGGCGCCACCGACCAGGAGATCAGCCTGCTGGTGCAGGAGGCCAACGGCGAGGCCGCCGCCGTCGCCGCGCTCAACACCCAGATCCTCGCCGCCGAGGCGGACGGCCACGAAGCCTCCGACCTGCGCGACCTGCGCGACGGCCACGTCAAGAACCTCGTCGACATGCTCGGCGCCACCGCGTTTACCGACGGCAGCGGACACACCACCGTGCTCGTCGGCGGCCAGGCGCTGGTGCAGGGCGAGATCGCCACCACGCTGAGCACCGCGCCGAGCGCCAGCTACGGTGGCCGCCGCGCGGTGCAGCTGGTCAGCAGCGGCGGCTCGACCTTCGACATCACGGGCGTCGTCAGCGGCCGCGTCGGCGGGCTCGTCTCGGTGCGCGACGGCGACATACCCGACACCCTCGCCGATCTCGACCAGCTCGTCTTCGACGTCGCGCAGGCGATCAACACGCAGCATCGGGCGGGCTTCGGGCTCGACGGCGTCAGCGGTCGCGACCTCTTCGCCACCTCGGCCACCGCCTCGGGCGCCGCCGCGGCGCTCTCTGTGGCGAGCGGCATCGGCACCGACGAGCTCGCCGCCTCGGCCACCGCGGGCGGCGTGCCCGGCGACGGCAGCAACGCGATGGCCCTCGCCAACCTCGCCAGCGCCAACGTCGCCGCCGGCGGCACGCGCAGCGCGTCCGCCGAGCTGTCGTCGATCACCGGCAACATCGGCGCGCGCGTCAGCCAAGCCAGCGCCGACGCCGATCTCTCGCGCGACAGCGCGAGCGCCCTCGAGATGCTCGAGCAGAGCAGCGAGGGCGTCTCGCTCGACGAAGAGATGGTGCGGCTGATCCAATACCAGCGCGCCTACCAGGCGTCGACGCGCGTGCTGCAGGTCGTCGACGAGATGCTCGGCGAGCTGATGGCCCTGTAGGAGGAGGTCCTAGATGATGCGCGTCAGCGACAACATGACCAGCCTCTACATCGAGCGTCAGATGGCGCAGGCGCAGTCGCGCGTGCTCAGCGCCACGCGGCAGGTCTCGAGCGGGCTGCGGGTCGAGCGCCCCGGCGACGACCCCGCCGCCGCCGCCAACATCGTCGAGACGCAGGCCGCCGCGCGCGCCGCCGCCCAACACGGCGAGAACATCGAGCGCGCCCTCGGCGTGGCCGAGCTCAGCGAATCGACCCTCGGCCAGATCGGCGAGCTGCTCTCGCGCGCTCGCGAGCTGACCGTGCAGATGTCGAGCGACACCGTCAGCGCCAGCGAGCGCGCCACGGCCGCCGAGGAGATCGCCGGCATCCGCGAGCAGATCATCGGCCTGGCCAACACCGAGCACGCCGGCGACGCGCTGTTCGCCGGCTTTCAGACCGACGCCGACGCCTTCGACGCCAACGGCGTCTACCAAGGCGACAGCGGCGAACGCGTGGTCGCCGTGGGCGAAGGCGTGACCATGCGCGTCGGTGTCAACGGCACCGTCTTCACCGCGGCCTCGGGCGGCCTCGACATCTTCGCCGAGCTCGAGGCGCTGCGCACGGCGCTCGCCAGCGACGACATCGCCGGCGTGCGCGCCGGCACCGAGACGATGGAGCAAGCCCGCGAGCAGGTCACCAGCGCGCGCGCCGGCGTCGGCGACGACATCGAGCGCCTGCTCGGCCAGGCCGACCAGGTCACCGGGCGCGCGCTGTCACTCGACCTCGAGCGCGCGCGCCTCGGCGACGCCGACGCGGTCGCCGCCCTCAGCGAGCTTGTCAACGCCCAGCAAACCCTGCGTACGAGCGCCGAAATCACCACGCGGCTGCTCGCCGCTCCGAGCCTGGTCGAGTTGCTGTGAGAGGAGCTATACTATGTCCCGTCTAGGAGCACTGCTTGCCGACACTGACGCGGAAGATAGGCGAGGGGATCGTGATCGGTCACGGGATCCGCGTGACGGTGAGGGCGGTGCGCGGCAAGAGCGTCCAGATTCATGTGGAAGCTCCGAAGGATGTGCCGATCTGGCGCGAGGAGATCTACGAGGAGCTGGCGTCGGAGAACCAGGCGGCGCTGGCGGAGGGCAGCTCGCTCGACAATCTCGACTGATCCGCGTCACGAGCGAGCAGCTCGGCGAGCTCGAGGTCCCCGAAGAAAGCGTCATCACCTTCCCGCACGGGCTGCCCGGCTTCGCCCAAGCGCGACGCTTCTGCCTGCTGTCGGTCAAGTCGGCCTCGCGCTTTCAGCTGCTGCAGTGCGTCGAGCAGGCCACGCTGGCGTTCGTGGTGATGAACCCGCAGCTGATCGACGCGCGCTATCCGATCAACCGCATCCACCACCTCGCCAAGCGCATCGGCATCGTGCACGACGAGCCGATCGGCGTCGCTGCGCTGGTCACCGTGCCGCGCCCTCCGGGGCGGCCCACCGTCAACATGCTGGCCCCGATCGTCATCGGCGCGCGCTCGCGCGTGGGCGTGCAGGTGGTGCTGCACGGCTCGCGTTTTGGACTGAGACATGCGCTGTGACGCTTGCAGCTGGGCCGAACAGGTCGCGTCGGCGCCCGCCGATGTGATCGTCGTCTTCGGTCTCGGCGCGCACGTCGAGGTGCTCGCCGCCACCTCCGGCGCGACCGTGATCGCGTTCCCCGCGCGCGGCGAATCGCTGAGCGCTGCGCCGCTCGGCGGCTCGGGCGCGGCGCTCGATCCCTACCGCATCGCCGACGAGGACGGCACGCCACCGGTGCTCACGGTCGGCAACGTCGCCGCCCTGCGTCGCCTGCTCGCCGAGGCGCTGCGCCCGCGCCAGTGCCTTCGCGTGGTGGGCTGGCCCGAGGCGATGATGCGCGACCCAGCCGGCTATCGCGCCATGTTCGAGGCGGCGCAGCGCGGCGTCGCGCTCGCCACCACCACGCAGCGCACGCTCGACGTGCGCCTGGAGCGCTGGATCGGCCACACCTTCTGCAACCTGCCGTGGGTCGTGGGCCGCCACGGCATCGCCGACCTCGCACCGGCGCTCGCTGGCTGGCCGGCGATCATCGTCGGCGCCGGGCCGTCGCTCGATCGCAACGTGCGGCAGCTACGCCGCGCCAGCTCGCGCGCCCGCATCATCGCCGTCAACAGCGCGGTGGGCGCCCTCGAGCGCGCCGGCGTGCGCGCCGATCTGATCGTCTCGGTGGAGCTGCTCGATGTCAGCGAGCAGCTGCGCGGCCTCTCGCTCAACGCCGACGTGCCGCGCGCGCTGTCGCTCAGCGCGCACCCGGCCCTACATCGCACGCGCGACGCCGAGGTCTACCCGTTCTTCGAGCAGGTCGAGCACTTCGCGCCGCTCGCCGAGGCCGCCGGTCTGCTGCCCACCGTGCCTTCGGGCGGATCGGTGGCGAGCAGCGCGCTGGCGCTGGCGTTTCAGCTCGGCGCCGGACCGCTGATCTTTGTCGGCCAAGATCTGGCCTACAGCGGCGAGCGGCCCTACGCGCGCGGCACCAGCTTCGACGAGATGCGCGTGGTCGTCGACGATGTCCACGGCGCGGCCCACCTGTCGAACCTCGACGTCAAGCGCCGCATCGGCGCTAGCGTGCCCGAGGCCGACACCACGCGCGAGCATGTCGCGCTCGAGCGCGTGCGCGCGTGGGGTCAAGACACTGCCGCCAGCGTGTGGAGCACGCACGAGTTCAACTACTTTCGCTACACGCTCGAGAGCTGGGCCGCGCGCACGCCGCCCGGCGTGCTCTACAACGCCACCGAAGGCGGCGCGCACATCGAAGGCTTCGTCGAGCGTCCGCTCGCCGAGGTGCTCGACGCGCTGCCGCTGCGCTTCGACTGCGCCCCGCTGCGCGCCCCGGCCGCGCGCCGCCCCATCGATGCGGTGCGTCTGCGCGAGGCGCTGGCGCGAGCGCATGACGAGGCCGCGCGCGTGGTGCACCTCGCCAACGGCGCCGCCCGCTCGCATGACGACGACGATGTCTTCGCGACGCGCGCGGCGCTGGTGCGCTCGCCGCTCGTCGCCGCCGCCTGTCGCCGCCCGCTCGTCGAGACCCTCGGCGACCCGGCGCGCGACTTCACCGACCTCTTCAACGCCGTAGCCCACAACGGGCGTCGTCTGGCGCGCGCGCTGCGCGGCGTCGAGCGTCGCCTGCCAACACAACCGGCATACGGAAAAGAACCTGAAAGGAGGATCCGATCTAAACAACGTGGCTAGTCGACCGATTGGAAGGACGGTCAGACAGTCGACCCAGTGTGTGTGTGTCGCAAGGTGGTCGCGAAGGCTTCGCGGCCAAACACTAACGAACGAGTGAGTTTGTCAGGGCACGGACGCCCTCGGCTTCACGCCGGATTTCACGGAGGAAATCATGCCAGTCAGTAGCTTCAGTCTTCAGACCAACGTTCAGTCCCTCAGAGCCCAGCGCAACCTGCAGCGCAGCGAAGGCGGCATGACGACGGCCATGGGTCGTCTGTCGTCGGGTATGCGCATCAACCAGGCATCTGACGACGCCGCCGGCCTCGCCATCAGCGAGAAGCTGCGTTCTCAGGTGCGCTCGCTGGGCCAGGCGTCGCGCAACGCCAACGACGGCATCAGCTTGCTGCAGACGGCTGAAGGCGCGCTCAACGAGACCAGCGACATGCTGACCCGTATGCGCGAGCTCGCCATCCAGTCCGCCAACGGCACGCTCGGTGACGCCGAGCGCCTTTCGCTTAACGACGAGTTTTCTGCGCTCAAGACCGAGATCGATCGAATCGCCAACTCGACCGAGTTCAACGGCAGCAAGCTGGTCGACGGCTCGCTGTCGGCCGGCGTGACCTTCCAGGTCGGCACCAAGAACGTCGCGGCCAACGACCGCATCACCGTCTCGCTGAGCGGTGCGAAGTCCACCGACATCGGCCTCTCGGCCGGCATGACCCTGTCGACGGTCAGCGGCGCCCAGGGCGCCATCGACCTCATCGACTCGGCCATCTCGGCGGTGTCGTCGCGTCGCGGCTCCATCGGTTCGGCGCAGAACCGACTGGCGACCACCATCAACAACCTCGGCGCCATGCACGAGAACCTCTCGGCCGCAAACTCCCGCATCCGCGATGCCGACATCGCGCAGGAGTCGGCGAGCTTCGCCCGCGGTCAGATCCTCATGCAGGCCGGCGTCTCCGTCCTCGCGCAGGCCAACCAGCTGCCGCAGCTGGCTCTGTCCCTCATCTAATCCCTGCCAAAGCCCCCCTCGGCGCCGCCTTCGCTTTCGAGCCAAGGCGGCGCTCCCGCCCGTTTCTATCAGACTCCGCGCCGCTCGCCTCGCGCCTCTCGCGCTTCTGACGCGTCAACGCGCCGTCAGAGCGTCGGCGTCTTGACGCTGCCGCGCGCGCACCCGCCGTGATGTGCGGGCTTTTCGCGGGCACGCCCTTTGCTCCTATGGCGAGTACCTGCCCTAGCACTGAAGGAGTGCCCGACATGCCATGTTTGACCAAGTCCTCGGCCATGATGCTCGCCAGCGTGGTGGCGTCCGACCGTGCCGAGCTGCGCAAGCTCATCGACGCGCGCCGCGATGACCGGCGCCAACGCCTCTCGATGCCCTCCATCGTCAGCTCTGACGAAGCGGTGATGTTTCATCCCAACGCGCTGGTGCGCGACTCGGTCAACGGCTCGCTGCCGCTCTTCGCCGTCTGCGAGACGCCCGTGCACGTGGCGCTCGACTGTCGCGTACCCGAGGTGCCGATGTTTGTCGACGTCATCGGCGACGTCATCACCGACGTGCTCGAGCGCTGCGTCGACGACACGACCGACGCCACGCGTATCGATCTCGGTACCGCCGTGCGCGGTCACAACGTGGTCGTCGTCGTGCAGCGCAGCGCCGAGAACAGAGGCGACGGCATCTGGCGCGAGGTCCGCCACACCGACAGCGCCGAGCTGACCATCGGTGAACGCACCGTGCGCGCCATCGGCGGACGGCAGCGCCTGCTCAGCCGCGGCAGCGAGCTGCGCCTCGAGCTCGAGCTGCCAACCTGCGAGCGCGCGCTGCAACCGGCGATGTTCGTCGCCAAGCGACCGCGCCCGGAGCCGGTCTCCACCGACGTGCTGGTGCTGCAGACGCTCGGCGTGCAGCCGCAGCCGAGCGCTCACGTCAACTAACCTCCGCGCGCGCGCGGTACGAGAGGACACGTCATGCATACAACGACCCACGATCCAGGCGCTGGCAGCGGCGCGGCGATGGACTACGCGATCCTGCGCCGGCAGGCACTCGAGGACAGCCCCGCCTACGTCGAGCTGATCGCGCGCACGCTGGCGTCGTCGATCCTCGAGCTGCGCGCCGGGCGGCTCGCGCCGGGCTTCGAGCTGATGGCCAACGCGCTCGATGACATGCAGCAGTTCGTCGAGCTGTGCCGTCTGCTCGGCATGGGCGCGGTGTCGCAGGACGCATCGACCACGTTCATCGACACGCTGCGCCGCAGCATCGGGCGTACCGAGCGCCTGATGGTGCCGCCGATCGATGTCGAAGCGCTCGCGACGCACATCGAGCAGCAGATCGCGCCCGTGCTCGAGTGCTGGATCGATGTCTACGACGAGCTGGCGGCCGACATCGGCGGGCCACGGGCAGAGAGATGATCGCCCGCCTCGACGCGTCGCTGCCGCTCGAGCTGCGCCCGGTCAGCGCGGCACAGAAGCGGCAGGTGCGCGCGGCGACGCAGAGCGGCGTCGAGCAGGTGATGCCGCCGGCGGTGCACGGGCAAGCCGAGACCATCGACGCGCTGGCGCAGCGCATCTCGTCGCTCGAGCAGAAGATCGACGCGCTGGTGGGCTTGCTCGCCGAGCAGCGCCGGCGCGACGCGCGCGATCACGAGGTGCTCGTCGAGCTCGGCGCCGAAGGGCTGTGTGCCCACCTCGACGATCCCCTCGACGTGGGCAGCAGCTTCGACCTCGAGCTGACGCTGTCGTTCGTGCCGCCGCGCACGGTGCGCTCGCTCGCCAAGGTCGTCGCCTGCAGCGCCCTCGCCGAGGGCGGCTACGCCGTCGAGCTCAGCTTCGACACGATCAGCGAGCAGGCGCGCGACGAGCTGCACCGCTACATGTTGACCACCGAGCGCCTGCGTCGCCGCCGGCCAACGCTCGGCTGACGCGGTACGGCGGGCGAAGGGGGCACCGCGTGCGCGTGCTGCAGCTCAGCCTGACCGAGCTGGCGGGGATGCCGTCGCGTCTCTTTCGCGCGCTGCACGCCACCGGCACACCCTGTCGGCTGGTGACCTACCGCGAAGGCATGTTCACAAGCGACATCGTCGCGCCCGATCGCGCGACGCTCGAAGCGCAGATCGACGCCGCCGACGTGGTGCACGTGCACGGCATGGTCACCTACGACGCTGTCGCGCCGCTGCTCGCGGGCCGCGCGCACGTGGTGCACATCCACGGCGACCCCGACCGCCAGCGCGGCGTCGCGCCGCCCGCGCCGCACGTCGTCTCGACGCCCGACCTGCTCGACGTGTTTCCGGCGGCGCGCTTCGTGCCGAACCTGATCCTGCCCGACGAGCTGCCGCTCTCGGCCCCGCTGCGCCCGGGAGAGCCGCTGCGCATCTTCAAGAGCCCCTCGCTGCACGACAAACACGGCGCGCTGTTCGCGGCGCTGCTCGCGCCGATCCAGCGCCGTCTCGGCGATCGCGTGCGCTACGTCGCGCCGCGCGCGCTGATGCCGCATGCCGAGCTCACCGCGCTGCGCCAGAGCTGCCACGTCAGCCTCGATCATCTGCACGGCTACTACGGCCTCGAGAGCCTCGAGTCGCTGGCGCAGGGGCTGATCGCGGTCAACGGCGCCGACGCGCGCTGTCTCGACGCGGTGCAAGCGGCGGTGGGCGAGCGCCCGCCGTTCGCGGTGGCGCGCGACCCAGCCGAGGTCGGCCACCTGCTGCTCGACCTGTGTCAGCAGGCGCTGTGCGACGGGGCGCGCTTCGCCGCACAGCGCGCGCGCAACGTCGCCTTCATCGCGGAGCGCTACACGCCCGCGGCGCTGCTGGCGCCGTGGCTCGCGATCTATCGCGAGCTCGTCTAGCCGATGATGGCGGGCGCGGCGGCGAAGCAGCCTTCGCCGAGCTCGGGCTGCACGGAGCAAAGCCCCGTCGCCGTCGGACGCCGCGAGCGCTCGGGCATGATCTGCAGCTCGGGCTCGCTCCAGCTGGTGCGGTCGCGTCCGCTGGCCTTGGCGCGATAGAGCGCCGCGTCGGCGCGACCGAGCAGCTCGCTGACGCTGCGGCTCTCGTCCTCGCGCAAGGTCGTGCCACCGACGCTGACGGTCACCGAGGGGACGGTCTCGTCGTCGATGGTCGCGAGCGCCACGGCGTGACGCACGCGCTCGGCGACCACGTGCCCGCCGCGCGCCTCGGTGAAGGGCAGCACCACGACGAACTCCTCGCCGCCGAAGCGCGCGACGAAGTCGCCCGCGCGCAGCGAGCTGGCGATCGCCTCGGCCACGCTGCGCAGCACGGCGTCGCCCACGGGGTGACCATAGGTGTCGTTGATGCGCTTGAAGTGGTCGGCGTCGATGACCAGCACGCTGATGGGCACGCCATGGCGCGCGGCCTGCGCCACGTCGCGCTCGAGTGTCTCGAGCAGCGCGCGGCGGTTGGGCAGCCCCGTCAGCCCATCTGTGACGGCGTCCACGCGCAGCTTCTCGGTTAGCTTCTCGGCGGCCTGGCGCTGAGCGCGCTCGCGCTCGAGGTCGAGCTCGACGCTGCGCAGGCGCGCCTCGAGCTCGCCGACGCGCAGCTGCAGCTGCTGCTCGCTGGGACGGGCCTTGCGGATGCGAGTGATCTGATAGGTCATGCTGCTCATCGCGCTCTCCGACCGTAGGCAGCAAAGCCGGCGGGCAGCCGGCGTAGCGCCGCAGCACAGCGGCGGCGCGACTGGCCGAGCAGCGCGAGCAGCTGAGCGTCGCGCGCGCTGATGACGGCTGCGAGCTCGCGGGCCTGCGACGCGAGCTCGGCCGTCTCGTCATCGCTCTCGTCGATCTCGCCGGACGGCCAGCCCGACAGCAGCGCCTCGCGGCGTGCGACGAGCTTCTCGAGCTCGTCGAGCGCCGGCGGCGCGGCGGCGCCAGCGGGCAGCGCCGGCGTCAGCGCTGCCATCTCGCGCACGATAGCCAGCCTCGCGGCGGCTATCTCGCGGCCCGAAGCCACGTGTCTAGCGTCCCGCCGCCGCTGCGGCCGCGGCCAGGCGCGCCGCCGGTCCCTTGGCGGGCCGCTCGCGCTCCGCCTCGGCCACCGCCTCGGTCCAGCCCTCGTGCAGGGTGGTCAGCAGGTTGGCGACCTCCTCGGCGGCGTCGGCGTCGAGCGCCACGTTGGCGTAGGTCAGCCGCTCTTGCATGTAGAAGTACAGCTGCTCGAGACGGCCGCACAGCTCGGGGGCGACCGCGTGGTCGAGCGTGCTGGCCAGCTCGCCGACGATGGCCGACACCCGCTGCAGCTCCGTACCTTTGGCTACAACGTCGCCGTTGCGAATCGACTGCGCGGCCTTGCGTGCGTAGCGGATCGCGGTGGAGTAGAGGGCGAGCAGCAGCTGCCCAGGCGATGCCGTCTCTACGCCGACTTGTTTGTATCGTCGCGCGCCCAGTGCGTTGAACATCGAGTTTCTCCTCGTTCGATCAGCGGCGGTCTGCCGCTAGTGCTTTAGAGCCATTTCCCCGCGAGCGTCTGCGCGCGCTATCCGACGAGCTGGGCGATGAGCTGCGGCAGCTGGTTGGCCTGCGCCAGGATCGAGACCCCCGACTGCATCAGGATCTGGCCCCGCGCGAAGTTGGCCGACTCCGCTGCGATGTCCGCGTCGCGGATGCGCGAGTTAGCAGCACTGAGATTCTCGTGCGATGCCGCGAGGTTGTTGATGGTGCTCTGCAAGCGGTTCTGGGTCGCGCCGATGTCGCCGCGCCGCGAGGCGATGGCGGAGATGGCACCGTCGATGAGGTCGAGCGCGCCGCGCGCGCCGTCAACCGTCGACAGCGTCATGCCGCCCGTCAAACCGATGGTGGCCGAGTTGGCGCCCGACAGCGCGATGGTGATGCGGTCGTTGGCGGCCACGTTCTCGATGCCGACCTGAAACGTCACGCCTGCCGAGAGCGTGCCGTCGATCAGGCCGATGCCGTTGAACTGGGTCACGTTGGCGATGCGGTCGATCTCGGTGCGCAGCGCGGTGAACTCGTCGTGCAGCGAGAGCCGCTCGCTGTCGCCGAGCGTGCCGTTGGCCGACTGCATGGCCAGCTCGCGCATGCGAACAGCCATGTCGCCGATCTCGTTGAGCGCGCCTTCGGCGGCCTGCAGCAGGCTGATGCCGTCGTTGGCGTTGCGCTGCGCCTGCGACAAGCTGCGCACCTGGGAGCGCAACTTCTCGCTGATGGCGAGGCCGGCGGCGTCATCGGATGCCGTGTTGATGCGAAGCCCCGACGACAGCCTCGCCATCGACTTGGTCATCGCACCCTCGTTGATCTGCATCTGTCGCTGCGCATTGAGAGCCGCGACATTGGTCCTGAGGGTCATCGAAGAGAGAGACATAGGGGGTTCTCCTGTTTGCTCGCGGCTCTCATGCCGCCGTCGGCAAGGGACAACGTCCAGGCCCGATCAAACTTGAGCGCCAAGCTGCGTCGAAAAGTGCGGCGTATTTTGGGATCAAGATCTACGGCCAACAGCCGATGTGTTCATCGAGGACGAGCACGCGATGGCGAGCATCGACAGATCCGACGCGGTAGCGGCCAGGCAAGCGGTACACCCGCGCGACGAGCGTGACGAGCGCCGGCGCCGTGACCGCCGCCGCAGCACCGAGGAGGCGCGCACCTTGCCGCGCGAGCGCCTCGAGGCGACCGCCGGACGGCTGCGCGAGGCGCTGGCCCGCGCGGGCGTGTCGGATCTCTCGGTGCGCATCGATCTCGCGTCAGAACAGCTCCAGATCGTGCGCGGGCACCCACCGCAGCTGGTTCGGCGCATCGACATCGACTCCGACGAGGCCGAGCGGCTCGTGACCGCCATCGCCTCGGGCGCGGGGCTGTTGGTGGACCGGACCCTTTGAGGCGCAAGCGCGCGTGAGCAGGAGAGGGCAGACATGATCACCTTTGGTGGACTCGCCAGCGGGCTCGACACCGGCGCCATCATCGATGCGCTGGTGGAGGCCTCGCGCCAGCCGATCAATCGCCTGCAGACCAAAAAGAGCGACTACAACCACAAGATCAGCGCGCTCTCCGACGTCATGAACAAGCTCTCGACGCTGCAGAAGTCGGCCGAGGCGCTCGACAAGGCGAGCGAGCTGGCCAGCTTCAGCGCCAAGAGCTCCAACGAGGATGTGCTCAAGGCGACCGCCAGCTCGAGCGCGACGGCCGGCAGCTACGATCTGACGGTCAACACGCTCGCCAGTGCGGAACGAACCTACAGCGACACCTTCGCCAGCAAGGACACGACGGCCGCCGGCTTTGGCGCCGGCACGCTGAGCATCACGGTGGGCTCGGCCGCGGCGGTCGACATCACCATCGACGACAGCACCCAGACGCTCGAGGACGTCGCGGCGGCGATCAACTCGAGCAGCGCGGCGGTCTCGGCCAACGTGATCTACGACGGCAGCAACTACCGCCTGGTGGTGCAGGGCGACGAGACGGGCGCCGCCAACGCGATCACCTTCAGCGAGAGCGGCACGCTGGCGCTCAACCTCGACGAGGTCGCCAACGAGCGCCAGGCCGCGACGGACGCCTCGGTGACGTTCGACGGCATCACGGTGACCAGCGCCACCAACTCGCTGAGCGGCGCGATCCCGGGCCTGACGCTGGAGGTCTACGAGACCACGGCGACCCCCGTGACGGTGACCATCGACTCGGACTTCGACGCGGTCAGCGACAAGGTGCAGAGTTTTGTCGACGACTACAACGCCGTCATCGAAGCCATCAACAAACAGTTCTCGTTCAGCGGCGAGGCCCGCACCGACACGCTGATGGGCGACGCCTCGCTGCGCAGCGCCAAGCGCCAACTGCAGCAGATCGTCTCGACACAGGTCAGCGGCACCGGCAGCACCTACGACGCGCTATCGCGGGTCGGCGTGACCACCGAGCGCGACGGCACGCTGTCCTTCAGCTCGTCGAAGCTCAAGGAAGCGCTCGCCGCCGACTTTCAAGGCGTCAGCGATCTCTTCGCGCTCACCGACGGTGACGACCAGACCGCCAACGACGGCGTCGCCGTGACCATGGCGCGCCAGATCGAGTCGATGCTGCGCGCGCCCGACGGCACGCTGCAGGTGCGCAAAGACGGCCTCGGCGACTCGGTGAGCGACATCGACGACCGCATCTCGATGCTCGAGCGCCGCGCCGACAGCTACGAAGAAGGCCTGGTGCGCCAGTTCACCGCGCTCGAGCAGCTGATGAGCGGCATCCAGAACCAGGGCAACTTCCTCGCCAGCTACCTCGGCGGCTAGGGGTCACTCTCTGGTCCGCAACCACGCGAGATCTAAAGCGCCATAGGCCACAATGACATTTCCCGGGCCGCGGAGCAGTCGTCCGCGGCGAATCGGCGGCTAGACGAACGTGAACGGCTGCGTCGAGCGCTGGCTGGCGACGATCTCGACGTCGCGCCCCTCGAGCCGCTCGCGCAGCGCGTTGGCGAGGATCTCGCCGGCGGCGCGCTCGGAGGCCCAGTGCCCGACATCGACGAGCGCGAGGCCGCGTGCGCGCGCGTCGAGGGCGCTGTGGTGGTCGATGTCGCCGGTGACGAGGGCGTCGGCGCCGCGAAAGATCGCCGCGTCGATGTAGCGCCGGCCGTCGCCGCAGAGCACGGCGATCTTGTGCACGTCGGCGTCGAGGTCGGGCGCCGTGAGGCGCACGCCGGGCGCGCCGAGGCGCTCCTTGACGCGGGCGGCGAGCGCGCGCAGGGCGACGGGCGCGGCGAGCCGGCCGATGCGGCCGATGCCGCGCGGCGGCTCGGCGGTGCGGTCGGTCTCTTCGAGCACGTCCGCCGCTTCGATGCCGACCACCTGCGCGAGGTGATCGTTGAGGCCGCCCTCGGTGATGTCGAGCGCGGTATGCGGCACGTAGACGGCGATGTCGTGCTTGATCAGCGTCTCGAGGATGCGGCCGCGAATGCGATCGGTGCGCAGGTCCTTGAGCGGGCGGTAGATCACGGCGTGGTGGCTGATGATGAGGCCCGCGCCGAGATCGCGCGCCTCCTCGGCGACCTCGAGCGTGAGATCGAGCGTGGTCAGCACGCGCGCGATCTTCTTGTCGGCGGTGCCGACCTGCAGGCCGGTGGGATCGCGGTCGAGCGCCAGGCGCGGTGGGGCGAAGTCGCGCAGACACGACAGCACGTGCTGACAGGATATGGGCATTTGGGCTTCCTCTAGACTTTGACGCGCTGGTGGGCGCGCAGCTCGTCGAGCTCGTAGCGCGTCTCGCGCCAGCTCACGCCGCGCTCGCGATAATAGCGCCAGGTCGAGCGCAGCAGGATGTAGAGCAGCAGCCACTGGCCAACGCCGTGAAGCAGCAGCGCGCCGAGCGGGCGATGATGGATGCGCGAGATGACGAGCGCGGCGACGAGCTGCAGCGCGATGGTGGCGGCGCAGCCGATGCCGAGCCACGAAAGCCACGGCGCGGCGCCGAGCGCGTCGCCGCCGGCGAGCGCGAGGCCGGGAAAGAACAGCAGCACGCCCGCCGGCACGCCGGCGAGCACGAAGACCCAGGCGATCATGAACGCCGCCGCGCGCCAGAACTTGAAGTGCGACATGCCCGGGAAGGTGTTCTTCTCGAGGCCGCGCACCATGGCGCCGAAGCTTTCGTACCAGCGCACGCTGAAGTCGTCGTGGGCGAGGCCAGGCCGGCAGCGCGCGCCGCTCTTCTTGAGCATCAGGCCGAGGCCCATGTCGTCGGCGATCTCGAGGCGCAGCCACTCGAAGCCCTCGGTCTTTTCGAAGGCGCTGCGGCGCACCAGGTTGAACGCGCCCACGCCGATGAACGCCTCGCGCTCGGGGTTTTCGACGTTCTCGGCGTCGAGCTGCCACAGCAGCGCCAAGGTGAACGTGTTGACGAGCACGCTGTGCCAGAAGCGCTCGGCGACCATCTCGGGGCCGAGCGTGAGCTGGTCGAGCTTCTCGGCTTCGAGCGTGCCGACGGCGCGGCGCAGCATGTCGGGCCGATCGAAGACGACGTCGGCGTCGGTGAAGAGATAGAGCTCGCCGCTGGCCAGCTCGCGCCCGCGCTCGAGCGCGTGCACCTTGCCGAGCCAGCCGGCGGGAAGCGTCTCGACGCGCAGCACGCGCAGCCGCGCGTCGCCCTCGCCCACGCGGCGCGCCACGTCGCCGGTGCCGTCGCTCGAGCGATCGTCGACGACGATGATCTCGAGGTCGGGATAGTCGGCGGCGAGCAGCGAGCGCAGCGCCGGCTCGATGGTGGCGGCTTCGTCGCGCGCCGGCACGATCACCGACAGTTTGGGCCATGTCTCGCGCTCGAGCGCGCGCGGGCTCTGCCAGCGGCGCAGCCGGCGCGTGCTGTCGATCTTGAGCAGCACGCCGAGATACATGCCGAGCCAGCCCAGCGTGGCGAGGCCGACCCAGCACGTCAGCACCCATAGTCCGACCGACATCGCTGACTACTATAGCGGGTGCTACGCTCGAGGTTGATGGATCTGCAGCTCGGGGGCGTGCGCCAGAGCGACATCGCCGCGCTGGCGCGCATGTCGCGCGATCTGATCGAGGTCGGGCTGCCCTGGACGTGGCGGCGCCAACGGCTCGTGCGCGCGCTGCTGCGCGACGATCACGTCGGCGCGGTGCTGCGCGGCGAGGCGGGCATCGTCGGCTTCTGCGTGATGCAGCTGTCGATACCCGCGGGCAGCGATGCCGCCGGGCACGCGCACCTGGTGCTGCTGGCGGTCGATCCGGCGGCGCGCCGGCGCGGCGCGGGGAGCAGGCTCGTGCGTTGGGCCGAGCAGACGGCGCTCGTCGGCGGCGTGCGCCACGTCTCGCTCGAAACGCGCGCCTCGAGCGAGACGGCGCGCGCGTTCTACCGGGCGCTCGGCTATCGCGAGATCCGACGCGTGGAGCGCTACTACAGCGGGCGCGAGGCGGCGGTGGTGATGGGGCGCGAGCTGCTCGGCGATGCCGAGATCAACCGCGCGCGCGTACGTGCCGACGCGTTGGTCGCCGACGCGATCACGCGGGCGCTCGACGATCGCCGACGAGGCTGGGCGACGGCGCGCGAGTAGCACGCCGCGCGCCTGCGACCGACGACGCTAGCGGCGGCGCGAGTAGCGCGAGCCTGGGCGGCCGCGCGGGTGGCGCACGTGAAAGCGGTGCTGCGTGCCGACGAACGGCTTGACCACCTCGAAGTGACCGACGAGCTTGCCGTCGGCGAAGACCTGGTGCGTCACCGTGCCGGTCTTGACCTTGGCGAGGTCCGTGGCGAGCGGGTTCTTCGAGTCGGACGCGATGATCGAGCGCGCCGACGCGGTGGGGCGAAGCTCGACCTTCTGCAGCGCCGGGTCGGTGGGCTTGCCGTTGCCCTGCGCGTCGAAGCTCATGGCGAACTGATCGGCGCGCATGAAGCCGACCTGCTGGCCGAGCGGGCTGTTGCCGAACGGACGCCAGGTGTAGGCGCGGATCGGCACGTTGAGGGCCTCGTAGAACGCGCGGCCGAGCAGCTTGGTGGGGCGGATGTCGTTGCTCATGCTATGCGCGAAGTAGTTGCGGTCTTTGCCCTGACCGGTGAGTGACTGCAGGAAGAAGCCGTTGAGCGGCTGCTCGCCGCCAACGCCCGGGCGCATGATCGAGATGCCGGGGCCGAAGGATTTCTTGGCCCACGGGATGGTGGCCGAGGCGCGCGCGACGACGAGGCCGCCCTTGCCGAAGAAGCCCTGCATGCCGTTGTTGGCGGACGGCACGAAGCGCAGCACGCCCATGGCGGCCTGCGTCTTGTCGCCGCCGTGCACGAGCTTGAGCTTGCCTTCGGGCATGGTGCGCCCCTTGTGATCGAAGGGCGTGTTGAGCATCGCCAGCGCCTTGAGCACGTTGCCGGCGCTCCAGCGCGGCTGCGGCGCGTTGACCTCGGGGGCCGAGACGGCCTGCTTGTAGATGGCGAGCGCCTCGGCGTCGGCGGCGGTGCCGCCGCGATCGGCGAGCGCCACGCTGGGCAGCACGAGGGCGACGAAGAGGGTCAGGGTGCGAGAGAGCGTGAGCATCGGTCGAGGGCTCCTGAGCTGAGGCGCGCGATGGCCTCGTGGGTACGGGCGTGGCGACGAAGCAACACCCGTGCCTGCGGTAAGTGCCCGTGGATCCACGCGCGCTCGTGGCGAAGAGCGGCCGATATTCAGCGCGAGCGCTGGCTAGTGCAGCATGCCGGTTACGCCCACGGTCAACTGCATGCCGTCGGAGACCGGGCGGCCCGCGAGATCCGTGGGCGGCTCGACGCGCAGCAGCGGTGCCCAATCGGCGATGACCTTGCCGAGGCCGCTGGGCAGCTTGGCCTGCGCGGCAGCGGCGGCAGCGGCAGACGCCGTGGGATCGGCGGCCGCGCCGAGGGCGCCGGGACCGCCCGCGATGCCACGCGCGGAGGCATTGCGCGCGGAGCGCGGGCGGTCCTTGGCCCACGACATAAGAGAGGTGATGATCACGCCGGCGGCGAGCCCGCCGCTGGCGCCGGCGATGGTGCCGATCTGCGCGGCCTCGCCAGAGAACGCGGCGCCGATGCCGGTCGCCAGGCTCATGCCGAGCATGCCGCTGAGGTTGACCCAGCCGAGGCGCGCCGGGGTCCAGCCGAGCAGCGGCGTCAACGTCAGCGCCGAGAGCGCGATGCCGAGATCGCTGGCCAGCATCGCGATGCCGGTGATGTGTCGGCCCGTCAGATCGGCGCCTTTGTTGCGCGCGAGATTGGCCGCGAAGCCGCCGATCCAGGCGCCCCAGATCGAGCCCGAAAAGAGCGTCCACACCTCGGTGTAGCTGAGGTCGATGTACTGACTGATCAGCGCGCCGCCGAGATAGCCGAGGCCGGCGGTGGCCATCACCGCGCCGGCGACCTGGCGGTCGGTGCCGTTGAACAGCAGCGACGCGCCCACGCCTTGCCAGCCACCGTAGGCCACCGCGAGCGTGGTGAGCAGGCGATCGGGGCCGCTGTAGTGCGTGCGCTCGGCGAGCAGCGCGCCGCCGACCGCGCCGGCGACGCCGAAGCCCTGCATCAAGCCGACGATGGGGCGGTGGTCGCTGACCGGCAGCATCATGCCGAGGCCCGCGCCGAAGAGCATGCCGCCGGCGCTGGTCATCACCATCTCGGTGGCGGCGCCCGTGGGAAGCTCGATCTGTTGCGCCAGCAGGCTGCCGAGCACGAGGCCGCCGCCGAAGCCTGCCGCCGCGCCGCCGCCGATCTCGCGCGCCGAGACGCTGTCGAAGCTGCCGTGGCGGTGCACCGGGATGAAGCTGCCGAGCATCGAGCCGCCGAGCGCGGTGAGCGAGATCAGCTTGGCGTCGGCGGCGCTATAGCGCGTGTACGGCGCGCGCAGGCCCGCGGCGAGCCACAGCGCGCTGCCGCCGATGAGCATCGTGCGCATGGCGTTCTGCTGCGATAGGCCGGCGAGCAGCGAGATGCCGCCAGCGAGCGCGTCGCCCGCCACGAGGCCGAGCGCCATCTCGCCGGTGTCGCCGGCCGCGACCTCGCTGCCCTGCGCGACGAGCGCGCCGCCGAGCACGCCCGCGCCGAGGCCGACCATCGCGCCGCCGAGTCGCCGCGTCGCGCTCACGTCGCGGCTGAACGTGTCGGCGATCATCAAGCCCTGCACGAAGCCGCCGAGACCGAGCTGCGTGGTCAGCAGCGCGTCGCGTTTGGAGTAGTCGAGGTAAGGGGCGAGCACCGAGCCGCCGACCAGCATCGCGCTGCCGCTGATCAGCGCCGCGCGCGAGACGTCGTGCGACTCGGCCTTGGCCAGCATCGCGACGCCCGCGCCCACCACGTCGCCGACGAGCATCGAGGCCACGCCCTGACCCGCGTCGGCCGGGTGAACGTCGGTGCCCTGCGCGATCAGCGCGCCCGCGAGCAACGCGGTGGACATGGCGACCGCCATGCCGCCGCCGCGCTGCTCGTGGGTCGCGCCGGGGCCAGCGAGATCGGGCAGCAGCAGGCCCTGGATGCCGGCGCCGATGCTGAGCAGCCCCATCAGCGCGCCATCGCGCTTCGAGTAGCTCAGGCG
>JAGQIK010000646.1 GCA_020431405.1 Myxococcales bacterium | reverse complement strand
GGCAGAGCAGCAGCCGCGGCACCAGCCTGATCATCGTGCGAGCAGCTAGCCAGGCGCCTCGCGCGCCGCGCGGATCTCTTCGCGCCAGGCGGCTAGCTGCTCCCAGGTCGGATCGTATTCGGTGTCGACGCCGATGGCGCGGTCGTCGTGCGCCTCGACCACGGCGTCGATGGCCGCCAGCGCTGGGCCATCCGCTGCCGCGTGAAGGTGCAGGATGCGCTGGCCGCCGTGCGTCTCGCGCGCCAGCAGCACCACGTGCTCGCCCGCCGCGCCGAGCACCTCGGCTTCGATCGCGCGCAGGGCCTCGGCCTCCTCGGCCGGCGGCATGCCCTCGATGTCATCCTCGAGCATGATCGACAGCTCGATGCGTGTATCGAGCAGCAAGTGGTCGATGCGCTTGATCGCCACGTTGGCCTCGAGCTCGCCCGGCTGCCCGTCGACGTCGCCGCGCAGCGTGATCCAGTGCTCGCCGCTGGCGCGCGCCTGCAACGCCTTGACGACCTCGCGCAGGCCTTGGCCGTCGATCGCCTCGTCGGCAAACGGCTCGGTGTAGATGTCGACGAACCCGAGCCAGCGCGCCACGCCGTCTTCGCCGAGCAGCTGCTCGAGGTAGAGAAAGGTCGCCATCGCCCGTTGGTCGCCGTCGGCTTCGACCTCGGCGAAGACGGGATGAAAGACGCACAGGTCGATGACCTCGCACGGCTCGTCGATGTAGGCGGCGAAGTAGAACTCGGCGAGGTCGAGCTCGACGTCACCGATGCTGACCAGCAGATCCGGCGTCTCGTGCGGCTGTCGAGCCGCCACGTATTCCCACGCGTCGTCGCTGTCGGGCGCCGCGGCGAGCCAGCGCTCGGTGATGATGCGCCCCTCGGCGTCGCCCTCGGCGGTGACACAGAGCTGGTATCTGGCCTCGCGGCCGGCGCCGAGCTCCCAGGAGAGCCGCGACGAGATGGCGTGAACCTGCGTCGAGAGCGACTCGATGAACGGGTCGACGGCGCCCGCGTCGATGGCCGCGGCGAGCTTGGCGCGAATGCCATCCCACCAGCCCCAGAATGCGCCGATCGCTTCGCGTTGTTGATCCATGCTGGCCATGCTGACAAACAGCATAACGCAGCGCAGCACCGCGCCGAAAGTTACACGCGGACGGAGCCGTCGCCGGCGCGACGTGTCGCGCGCCGGTGGATCGTGGTAGCAAAGCGCCGATGAAACGGACGTGGGCACTGCTGGCTGTCGCCTGCTCGGCGAGCGCGGCACTCGGCGCGTGCACCTGCGAGCAGCCCGAGACGCGCGCGCGCGACAGCCAGCCGGCGCGGCTCGCCTGGTACGGCGCCAAGCGCGATCTCTACGACGGCATCCCGACGCTGCTTCGCTTCGCGCCGGCCGACGAGGCCCTCGCGCGCCGCGTCTGGGCTGCCTTCGCCGCCATCGGCCGCACGTTCAACGACTATCAGCGCGACAGCGAGGTCTCGCGCATCAACGCCAAAGGCGGTCCCGTGCGCCTCGCCGTCTCGCGCGAGATGGCGGCCGCGCTGCGCCTCTCGCTGCGCGCGCACGCGCTGACCGGCGGCGCCTTCGACATCACCGTGCGACCGCTGCGCCAGCTGTGGAAGCGCGCGGCGGCGAGCGGCAAGCCGCCGTCGGCCGACGCGCTGGCGCGCGTGCGCGCCGCCATCGGCAGCGACAAGCTGGCGCTCGCAGGACGCACGCTGTCGATACGCGCCGCCGGCATGTCGCTCGACTTTGGCGGCATCATCAAGGGCATCGCTGTCGACGAGGTCGTGCGCATGCTGCGCGCCGCGCGCGTGCGCGCCTACCTGGTGCAGCTGGGCGGTCAAACGGCGGTCTTCGGTCGCTCGGCGCGCGGTCGGCCGCACGTGATCGGCATCGAAGACCCGCGCGCGCCGCCGCGGCTGTGGACGCGTATCGTCGATCCGGGCGGCGGCTTCTGCGGCGCGACGAGCAGCAACGCGCACCGCGCGATCCGCGTTGGCGGCAAACCGTACTATCACATCCTCGATCCGCACAGCGGCCAGCCGGCGCACGCGACGCTGCTGTTCGTCTCGGTGGTCTTTCGCGGCGCGGCGCGCTGCTGGCTGGCCGACGCGCTCTCGACGGCCTGCGCCACGATGCAGCCGGCGCGCGCGCTGCGCCTGGTCGAACGGCTCGGCGGCGACGCCTTGATCGTGCGCCTCGACAAAAGCGGGCGCCCAGTTGAATACAAGTCGAGACGGTGGAATGATCTGCTCTACCGTGCTGCTCCGGGCAAGTAGCTTCGCCTGTGCGCTCAGCTTGATGCTGGTCCTGCCAGCGTCGGACGCGTTTGCCGCCGAGACGCTGACGGTGACGTTCAGCACCACGCCAGGGCCCAACCCCAACTACGCGCCGCGCAACATCGTCGCCGTGTGGGTCGAGACGGCGGCGGGCGGGTTCGTCAAGACCATCGGGCGCTGGGCCAACAAACGCCGCCTCGAGATGACGACCTGGGTCGGCGCGGCCGGCGTCGGCGACACCGACGCGGTGATGGGTGCTACGCGCACCTCGCACAACGGCACGCTGACGGCGGTCTGGGACATGACCCAGCGCGGCGGCGGCGTCGCGCCCGACGGCGCCTACAAGATCCGCTTCGAGTCGGCGGACCGAAACTCCGGCGCCAGCTCGAACCTCTTTTCGGTCGACTTCAACAAGAACGGCACGGCGAGCAACAACAGCACCAGCGGCGGCGGCTTCAACAACGTCACGCTGGTCTACACCGGGCGCACGACGCCACCGCCGCCGCCACCCAGCGACGCGCCCGTCGGACCGAGCGACAGCGGCGTCTCACCCGCCGACACGGGCGTAGTGATCCCGCCCGACGGCGCGCTGCCCGCCGACCAAGGCGCGAGCAGCGGCGACGGTGGCCTCAACGCCAACGTGCCGGTGGAGGGCTGTCGCTGCGACGCGGCGGCGGACAGCGCGCGCGGCGCGACGGGCAGCCTCGTGCTGCTGCTGCTGCTCGGCCTGCTGTGGC
Source organism: Myxococcales bacterium (assembly GCA_020431405.1). Classification (GTDB taxonomy): domain Bacteria; phylum Myxococcota_A; class Polyangia; genus JAGQIK01. Next base: position 18,943 of record JAGQIK010000646.1, on the reverse strand, counting down.
TCAGTACCAGATATGCGTCTGCAAGAAGACGTCGGTGCTCGTGTCGCGCGCCGCGATGCGCGCCCTGACCTGCGTCGAGAAGGTCAGCCCGGGAAAGAACACCAGATCGAGGCCGACGCTGATGCGGTGAAAGTGGTCGCTGGCCAGCACCGTGTCGGGATCGGAGTAGTCGTACTTGAGGCGCAGGTTGACGCCGTTGAACGGCAGAAAGTCGATCTCGTGGTACGCGGCGACCTGCCCGGTGGTCGCGCCGCTCACCGGGCGCTGGCGATTGCCGAAGGCGACCTCGCCCATGTACGTGATCGGGATCGCGTCCGAGTAGAACCACGGGTTGAAGCCCCACTGGATGCTGATGCTGGTCGTGTCGCCGCCGTCGACCAGGTCGCGCCCGCGCACCATCAGGCTCGCGCCGACCTGCCAGCCGAGATCGCGCCAGCCGCCGCTGGCGGCAAAGCCCCAGCCGTTAACGCCGAAGAACGGCGGCAGCGCGCCGCCTTCGGGGTCGCGCGTGTCGAAACGGTCGGCGGGGCTGGGGCGAAAGATGGCCAGCGCGATGTACGGATAGTTGGGCGAGAGGCCGAACTCGATGCCGCTGATGCGGCTCTCGAGCAGCCCCTGATCGAGATCGAAGTCGCGTCGGATCGGCGAGGTGTGATCGTCGACCATCGTGCCGAACGGCGGGATGAAGCGTCCCACGCGCAGGTAGGCCATGTAGGGCAGCTGGTGCAGCATCAAGAAGACGTCTTTGACCATGTAGGGCGTGCGGCTCTCGAAGGTCGAGGCGAAGCCCTTGGACTTGCCGAGCACGCCCGCCGAGACGAGCGCCGTCACGTGCCGTACGGGATGCAGCGCGAGGTGCGTGTCGAGCTGCATCGGAAACCAAAGCGCGCTGCCGGCGCTGAACCACGCCGCCAGGCGTAGGTCGAGCCCGACCAGCACGAACGGATCGGCGGCGAGACCGGCGTAGCGCTTCTGATCGAAGGCCATCTTCGTGGTGCCGCCGAGCGGCTTGCCGAAGGCGATATCGGGCAGGCGATTTTTTCGCACGCGCTCGGTGCGGCTGAGGAACTGCAGCAGATGCCGGTTGTAGTCCTTGTAGCCGCGGTGCGAGGCGAACATCGCCGGCACGGTGGTCTGGCCGTAGAAGCGGCCCGAGACGGTGCGCAGCCCGCCGCCGTTGGGATTGACGTGACAGCCCATGCACGACAGCGTGCACTTGCGGTAGGGCAGGGTCGGGTTGTTCCAGTCGTTTGGGACCGTATGACAGTTGTCACACGTGCGACCCGAGCGGGCGGTGTAGAGCGGCAGCGCGCGCGCTGGCGAGGCGCGCCACAGCGCGAGCGCGGAGAGGCACAGGGCTGCGGCGATGGCGGCGAGAACGGCGCGACGGCTCACGGCGTGGGCTTCTCCTTGAAGCCTTGCTCGGCCCAGCGTTTGACGATCGCTTCCTCGCGCGGCGACATACGCCGGGCGGCGCCGGGCGGCATCGACTGCTGCTCGAACACGGTGTCGAGGATGCCGCCGTAGCCGGCTTTGGTTCCTTCGTAGGTCGAATAATCGAAGTCGTGGGCGGTGCCGAGCTGCGAGCTGGGCGCGTGACACGCCACGCAGTAGTAGCGCATCAGCGGGCGCACCTCGCCCTCGTAGGTCGGATCGGCGGGGATGCTGTCGGGGTCGGCCTCGTCGATGGAGAGATCGCCGAGGCCGCAGCTGGCGGTCGCGAGGAGCACGAGGAAAACCGCGAGGACGCGGCGTGCCAGCGGATGCAGCTTCGACACGGCGTGCAGCATAGTGCGAAATGCCGCGCGGCGATATGTGTTGTACCATTAGCAGCGCTTTGCTGGAGGTGCCCGTGCTCGGCGTGCGCGCCCGAGCGGCAGCCGCCCTCGCTGCCGCTGTGCTGCTACTGGTTGTTCCGACGCACGCCTTTGCTGGTCCCGTGCTCGTCATCGGCGTCCGCGGGCGCCGCGCCAGCAGCGCGCTGCGATCGATCGCCAAGGCGACGGGCGGGCGCGTGTTCTTCTCGTCGCTCAAGCGCGCGGTGAGACGATGCCGCCGCCTGCAGTGCCGCGGCATCGTGCGCGCGGTGATCGTGCGTTGGCATCGTCGCTACCTCGTGCGCGTGCGCGCCTATAGCAGCAGCGGGCGCTATCTCGGACGCCGCAGCGGCGCGTCGCGATCGAGCCGCGGCATTCCGGGCGCGGCCTATCACGCAGCACGACAGGCGATGGGCGTGCTGCGCGGCGGCGGCGGCGGTGGCGGCGGCCGCGCGCGCAGACGCCGAGCACACGCGCGCCGACGGCGGCGTCCGCGCGACGACGGCGGCGACATCAAGATCTACACGCCCAACGACGGCGCAGACACCGCCAAAACGCCGGCACGCCAGCCCACCAATCCGGCGCCTAGCCAGCCGCCGCAGCGCACCGCGGGCGCCGGTGACGCCAAAGGTGACGGGGACAGCAAGCGCGACGGCAACACCAAGCTGCCCAGCTGGCTCGGCTTCGAGACGCCCAAGCAGAAAAAGCCCGGCGCGAAGCTCGCCGGCTCGGCGCGCGACGGCGACAAGGGCGACAAGGGCGACAAAGGCGACGACGGCGATGACCTCTTCGACGAGCCGGACAGCGAGCACGGCAGCCACGTGTCGATCAAGACGCTGCGCACCAACAGGCGCCAGCGCCATCACACGCTGATCTCGCTGGCCGTGGGCGCCGGCGCGATGCACCGCTTCCAGTCGCTCGGCGTCGGCGCGCAGTCGCGCGGCGGCGACAGCAACACCGCCGCCGAGCTGTCGCTGGCAGCCTCCTTTTACCCGCTGTCGCTGCTCACGCGCAGCTTCATGCGCGACGTCGGCCTCGGCGTCGGCTTCACCCGCGCCATCGGCGCCACGCTGCCGCTCGCCTCGGGCGAGGCCTACAGCCTCAAAGCGATGCAGTTTGTCGTCGACCTGCGCTGGCGCTGGCGCTCGTCGCCAAGCCCCACGGCCGCGAGCGTCGTGGCGCTGCTCGGCTGGGGTATGCGCGACGCGCTCGCCACACCGCCGGACGTGCTGAGCATCGGCTATCGCTTCATGCGCATCGGCGCGTCAGGGTCGCTGCCCATCGGCACGTCCATGTTCGGCCTGGTCGCCGGCTTCGAGCTGCGCCCGTTGCTGTCGGTCAGCTCGCAGGCCACCGACGTGCTCGGCGAGCGCCTCGGCGGATTTGGCTTCGCCGCGCGCGCCGGCTTCGCGGGCGAGCACCGCTCGGGTTTCTACTACCGCGTCGCCTTCGAAGCGGAGCGCTACTCGAGCAGCTTCGATGGGCTCGATCCCGCCGCCAGCACGCCGCGTCCTGGCACCGCCGACACCACCGAGCCGTCGAGCAGCAGCGACACGTTCTTGCGCTTTCAGGCGCTGGTCGGCTTCGCGCTCTAGCAGACGACCTCTGCTCGATCGGTTGCGGTCGAACACCAGCTGTGTGATCTTCTACCAGAGGTGTATGGAGTGAGATTGGATACGTCGACGGGTCCTATCGATGCGATGGTGCTACCGCCATCACGCGTCACGGTGTGCATTACGTCCGCGGACTCGGCGCGTCGCACCTACTACCGCATGAAGCAGGTGAACGCCCAAGGGACCTTGCTGACCAGCAGGGGCACCTTCGACGCCGGCATCGCTTCAGGCGCGCGCGTGAGCATGCGTGTGGGGTGGCGTGGTGGCCAGGTCGATATTGCAGGGACCGTGCTGCATATCACGCAGATCGATCCAGGCCGCGCGTATCACGCCGTCGCCCTGCAGTTCGAGCCGAGCGAGGAGCTCGCGCTGCTGCTCGAGTTCTGCGGCATCGCCGACATCTAGAGCGGCGCGAGGTCGCGAGACAGCGTCGCGCTCCTGAGCCACACTACTGACGTCTTGCGATCCAAGAGCACAGTGCGCGAGCGACGCCGCGCGAGGTTGCGAGAGGCACTTGCGGGCCTCGCCGTGCTCGCGCTCGGCGCCACGTTGGTGGCGGTGATGGTCGAGCCGCGCACGCCGCACGCCGACGAGCAGCGCGCGCTTTCGCGCTGGCGCTCGCCGGCGCGGCCGAGCGCCGACGGCGTCGTGCGCTTCTTCGTGATCGGCGACTGGGGCCAAGGAAACGCCGGCATGCGCGACGTGGCCGCGGGCGTCGCGCGCGCGGTTGCCAGCGCGCCAGGCTTCACGTTCGGTCTGACGCTCGGCGACAACTTTTATCCGCGCGGCGTGCGCAGCGTGACCGACGCGCGCTGGGAGCGCTTCTACGAGCAGAGCTACGGGCGGCTGCGTTTGCCGGTCTACGCCACGCTCGGCAATCACGACTGGTACGCGCGCGACGCCAGCGCCCAGTGGCGCTACGTCGGTGCGTCGCGCACCTGGCAGATGCCGGCGCCGCGTTACAGCTTCGCCGTCGGCGACGTGCAGCTGATCGCGCTCGACACCACGCGCTGGAGTCGCGCGCAGGCCAGCTGGCTCGATGGCGAGCTGCGCGCGGCGGCCAAGCGGCGCTGGGTCATCGTCTACGGCCACCACCCGCTCTACTCGCACGGCATGCACGGCGACAACCGGGTCATGATCCGCAACCTCGGCTACCTGCTGCGCGGGCGGGCCGACTTCTACATAAGCGGCCACGATCACGACAAGCAGATCCTCGTGCGCGCGGATCGACCGATCTTCGTCGTCGCTGGCGCCAGCGCCAGCGTGCGGCCCGTGCGTCGCGGCCGCGCGACGCGCTTCGCGCAGAGCACGCTCGGCTTCGCGGGCTTCGAGCTGCGCGGCGATCGCGCGCTGGTTCGCTTTTATGGCGTCGACGGCAAGGTCGAGCACGAGTCGCGCTTCGCGCCGCGCGTCATGGCCGCCAAAGCGGCGCGATCGCCGCGCGCTCGATGAACGCCTGACGCGGCAGCGTCTCGACGGCCAGGCCGTCGCGCTTGCAGAGCGCGTCGAGCCCTTCGTCGGCGATCACGCGCGAGCGCTGGACGAGCCGCACGGCGACACGCTTGGCCGGCGAGCTCGCCGCGGAAGACTTCTGCGCGGCCGGAGAGCTCGAGCTCGTTGAATGCCCCACGGCAACGAGCTCGAGCGGCGTGCCAGCGACGAGCTTGTCGCAGGCGCGTCGCGTGCCGTTCGCTTCGACGAACAGCGCCGCGCCGGCGCGCGTGCGTACGCGCTGCAAGCCTCCGGTGGCGAGCTCGATGGCGCGATAGAACGCGTCGACGTGCTTTCGTGCGCGCGTGATCGCGGGCGTGCCGAGCTCGGCGTGCAGCAACAGCGCCGCGAAAGCAGGGCGCCGCGTGCGCACGAAGTCGAGGGCGCGCGCGGCGACGGCGCGGCGGTGGCGCGCTAGAAAGTGCACCACGCGCAGCGTCAACCAGGCGGCGAGCGCGCCGTGGCGCGCGGTGAAGGCAGGGGCGACGAAGCTCTTGACCAGCGTTCGGTTGCCCGCCCCCGAAAGCTCGGCGAGGCCGCGCGGCATGCCGACGAACGAGGAGATGTCGAAGTCGAAGCCGCTCGGCAGCCGCGGCTTGCCTGCGGGCGGGACGAGCACCAGCACGTTGTGTAGGTAGTGTTTGTGTACGTCCGAGCGCAGGTAGCGCGCCAGCGGCTGCAGCTCGTAGAGCTTCCAGTCGTTGTTGTTGACGAGGATCTGGAAGAGATGAAGGCGCGCGACGGCGTCGGCGTCCATCGTCGCGACGCTGCCTTTGCCGGAGAGCACGAAGTGTGAAAGGCCGCCGGCCGCGCGCAGCGCCAGGTCGCGCGCGTGCTCGACGAGCAGCGCCGGCTTGTCGCGGCGTGCGCCGAGCTGGCGTCGGCTGTCGATGTAGTCGACGCGCGCGCTCTTGATGCGCAGCGTGGGCAGATCGAACAGCACGTGCAGCGCGAAGGCCAGCCGCAGCGACTGCAGGTAGTCGGCGCTGAGGTAGCGCTTGGAGCGGTCGTTGCAGTGGCTCTGCATGAACCAGCTGCGCCTGACGGCGCGCGCCGCGTCGGGCAGCGCCATCGACAGCTTCGGGTACTTGCAGATCAGCTTGGAGAAGTTGCCGTGGCTCTGCAGGCGCACGGGGCTGCGAAAGTCGCGCTCGCCGCGGTGCGGTGGCACGTGCAGCGTGGCGAGCACGCCGCCGGTGGTCGCCGGCACGTGCGTGATCGGCGCGATCAGCGCGCCGGCGGGCAGCGACAGCTCGAGCGCGAGCGCTGGCGCGCTCAGATCGCTGATCGGCTCGGCCAGCGCGGGCAGCGCCTTGGCCGCACGCGCGCGCGCCTCGTCGGTCCAGCGAAAGGGCTCGCGCTTGCACGCGCCGGCGCCGAAGGAGAGCAACGCCAGCGCGGCGGCGGCGGCGAGCAAACGAGGCGCTCGGGTGTGTCGGCGGTCGTGCACGGCTTTGGCGCACAACAGTAGCGCCGCTTCGGCGACGCGGTCGAGGGACTAGCGCTGGCGTCGGCGGCGCGGGCGCACGCGCCGCAGCGTTTTGATCACGGCGCGTTCGAAGGGCCCTGCCTGCAGCTTGCGCGTGTAGAGGCTGACGCGACCGAGCAGCGGGCCGCCGATCCAGCGTATGACGCCGAAGCGCGCCTTGTCTCCGCGCGTTCGCTTGACGCCGAAGCCGGCGAGAAGCTCCTTCTGCAGCAGGCCGAGCGTCGTGGCGCGTGCGAGCTTGCCGAGCGGCTTGGGCAGCGGTGGGTCGATGATCGGCGTGGCCAGCGAGCGCGCGGTGTCAGTGACCTGCACCGTCTTGCTCTCGAACATGTGCTTGATGTAGCGCTGCAGCGCGTCGTGGTTTTCGAACAAGTCCTTGCCGCGCACGCCGACGGGCTTGCCTACGCGCTTGCTGATGGCGCGCGTGAAGCGATCCTTTTGCTCGCTGGAGATGCGACCCGAGATGCGCTCGTGCGCGACGATCATCGAGTCGACGAACGACGCGAGCACCCAGCGCAGCAGATCGGGATCGCTCGCCGCGTAGGGCGTGCCGGCGGGCAGGCCGGCGGCCGGCGCGTGCAGCGTGCCGTGTACGCGCGAGTGCACGGCGCGGATCGCGTTGGCCGCGCGCTCGACCTGCGCGCTGTCGCCGAACATCAGACCCGCCACCATGCTGTCGGTGCGCTCGAAGCGCTGCATGCGCTGCGAGTCGTTGCCCTTGGTGAAGGTGCTGTGGTCGTGCACGGCGGCGGCGACCAGCGGGTGCGCGAGGATCATCAGCAGCGCGCGGCCGGCGCCGAGAAGCTGCGCCGAGCTGAGGTTGCTGTCGCCCGAAGGCGGAAGCGGCTCGTGCGGTGCGGCGGCGACGCGCGTCGGCGCGGCGGCAGCGGCGAGCAGGACCAGCAGGATGGCGGCGGCGAGGCGCTTCATGACGGCCGTCGCCGATGCAATGGCCGATCCAGCCCCGATCGGCGGCTAGACCCCAGGAACTACTGCGCTCGCTTTAGCGCCGTGGAGCGAGCGCAACGACTAGTGCGCGAGCCAGGCGGTGATGCCAACTCATTGCAGTGGTCGCCACTGCATCTGCACGTGCGTCTCGCTGGCGCCGATCTCGACGAAGCCGAGGCGTGCGTAGAGTCGCCGCGCGGGGTTGTCGGGAAACACCTGCAGCCGTAGCGGCACGCGCTGTGCGGCGGCCTCGGTCATCACTTCGCGGATCAGCTGCGTGCCGAGGCCGCGCTTTTGCACCTCGGGCAGCAGCGTGATGCGCTGCAGCGTGATCGCTTCGCGGGCGCGCTCGATGAGCAGATAGCCGACGACCTCGCCATCGAGTAGCACGAGCTCGTGCTGCTCGGGCTTCGTCGAGCGAAAGAACATCTGCCGTTGCAGGGTCTCGTCCCACGGCCCGAACATGCGCTCGGTGGCCTCGCGCAGCGCGCGCTTCATGATGCCGTAGAGCAGCTCGAGCTCGTCGGCGCGGCCGCGGCGACGTACGAGCGCGTGCACTAGCGCTTGCTCGGCCTGATGGGGAGCAGGGCCTTCTTCGTGCCGGCCTTCTTCGCTGCGGCGGGCTCGTAGCGGCTGTAGGACAAGGCGACGCTTCCTTTCGCGCGCGCGTATGTTACCGCGCGTTGACGGTGCGCGGCCGCCAACGCGCGTTCACACGGCGACGTGAACGTGAACGGCCGTCGCCGCGAGCACGCGCCGCATGACGATAGGCGCACGATTCCAGAGCTTTGTGTCTTGGCCCCGCCCTTGCTCTAACGCTGCGCACGAACCGCACGAAGGAGCGCACCATGACGAAGACCAAGACGAACCTCATCGCCAAGCTGACCCTCGCCGTTGCCGTCGCCGCCTGTATCCCGCTGCTCAGCGCTTCGCCGGCCGAGGCCGCGCGCTACGTCCGCCGCATCACCGTGCGCCGCGTCGTGCGCGTCTATCGCCCCGTGCGCCACCGCGTGGTCCGCTATCGCGTCATCCGTCGACGCACGATCCGTGTCTATCGCCCGGTCACGCGCCGCATCATCCGCGTGCGCTACCGCCGCATCACCTATCGCTAGTCGCGCCTCGCTGCTCGCTCGTCGCCGACGACACGCCGCCAAGGAGATCGCCATGGGCTTCTATCTGATCGGTCGCTACTGGGGAATTCGCGCGTTGCTTGTCGTCGGCACGATCTGGCTGCTCACGCTCTAGCTATCGCCGCCGTCGGCGCCGCCGTCGTCGTCTAGTGCGACGGCGCTGCGGACGGCAGTTGTGCCACGGCCGCCAGCGCTGGCCGACATCGACGAAGTAGCGATAGGCGGCGCGCGTCTGCGCGCGAGCGCAGCGCGAGTGACCGTACTTGCGCCGCGCGTAGCGGCCCATCTGAAAGAGGCCGCGGAACTGTCCGTTGCGCGCGTGTGTTCCAGCCCGTCCCGACTCGCAGCGTGCGACGCGGATCGCGTCGCGGCCGTGGCGCCCGAAGACGCGCGCGATGATGCGGCGCACGTTGGCGTCGCGCACCGAGCCGCGCACGCAGCGCGCGTCGCTGGGCCGCGCCGAAGCCGACAACGGCAGCAGCAGCAGCAGCAGCAGCAGCGCGCCGGCGGCCAGTGCTGGTGAAACACCACGTGTCACAGCCTGACAGTATCGGCGCACCAGTGCGGTGCGCCAAACGGATCGCTGCGCCAGCGGATCGCTGCGCGACGCCCTAGCTGGGGATCGTGTCCTCGATGCGTGGCCGCGTGGCGACGATCAGCGCGTGCCTTGGCGCGAGAGCGACAGGCTCGGCGCCGAGGCGCTGATCACCGAGCGCGTGCTCGTCGAGACCTTGGTCACCGCGGCGTCCATCGGCGGATCACCCGGCGGCAGGCCCGCGCCGCTCTCGCGCAGCAGCGTCCCCAGCCACTTGATCACTTCGACCTGATAGCGCTGTGTTTCAGCTTGTTTGACCAGCGCTTTGCTCGCGCGAGCGAGGCTTATCCAGATGCCGACGGCGACGACTACCGCGAGCAGCAGCAGCGCCGCCGCGGCCCCTGCGAGGTAGGGGCCGAGCGTCTCGTAGAGCTGGATCGCGGGATCGGGCGGCACGCTCATACATCCTCCGTCGTCATGGCCATCGTGGAGGTGATGCACGCTGTATGCCGCGCGCTAGCGCGCTTCGAGGCGATACAGATCGAGGGCCGCGCCGCCGGCGGCGGTGCTGTGCTGATCGTCGGCGGCGCTGAGCAGATAGACCGCGCCGCGCGGGCCGGCCCACAGAAACGTCGCGTTCTCGAGCGGGCTTCGGCCCTGCGCGCTGAGCAGCGACGACGAGATCGACCAGCGCAGCGAGCGCAGCACGTCCAGCGTGCAGCTGCCCGCGCGAACGCGCACGATGTCGAGCCCGCTGAAGGTTCGCGGCCACGTCGGCGAGTAGCCGCCGAGCACCGCGACGCCCGGCACCAGCGCTTGTCCGTCCTGATGCGCCGTGCCGCCCGGCGTGGGGTTGGCCAGCTCGCAGAGCGGCTGCGCGTGGCCGGCGCCGAGCACGTAGAGGCTGGTGCTGTCCCACGACCCGGCGAGGTAACGACCCGCGCCGAGCGCGACGGTGAAGCCGAGGTGGTCGGCGACGCGATGCAGCCGCTGCGACTTCAGCGTCGCCGGCGTGATCGCCACCAGCTGCGCCGTGCCGCCGGGGTAGTAGGCCGCGATCGGCGTCACGAGCTGGCCCGTCGCCGCGTCGTGGTCGATGCCGCCCGGATGAAATACGTCGCCCTCGCGCGAAAGCTGCACGGCGCGTAGCTGGCGCCCGCGAAAGTCGAGCTCGAAGAGCAGCGCGCGCCCGCCGCCGATGCCCAGCACGCCGCGAAGCTCCACGGCCGTGAGGTAGATGCGCTGCTGGCGTGCGTCGAGGCTCATGCCTTGCGGGTGCAGCCGGCGCGTCAAGGCAGCACCGTCGGGACCGCGAAGCGTCAGCGGCACGCGCGCGACGTGCGAGATGAAGGGCCGCGAAGGCAGGCGCTGCAGCGCCGCGAGCAGCCGCGCGCCGTCGAGCCTGGCGGGCAGCGCCGCCGAGATGCTGCGCCCGACGCGCGCCGAGGCGCGTACGAACACCGCCGCGACCGTTGGAGCGGTCGGGCGCGCGACGAGTCCGAGCAACAGCAGCCCGAAGAGCACGCGGTGTTTGCGCATCGACCCACTAATGTACCAGCGCGCGGGCCTCGCGGGGGGCAGAGTGTTGCTACCAGCTGCAGAGGTCGTTGGGACCTGGCGCGCAGGTGCCGGCGTTGTCGCAGCCGAGGTTGGTCGGGCAGGGCGTGCTCGCCGTGCAGGGGCGCGAGCAGAAGCGCCAGGCGCGGCCGTTGTCGTAGCAAAGGCCGGAGGCGCAGTCGTCGTCCTTGCCGCAGCACTGGCCGACCAGGCGCGGTGCGCGTGCGAGCTGGATGTCGCTGCTGCAGATCGACGCCCGGCGGTCGGGGGGCTCGCAGAGGGCGCTCTTTTCGCCGCAGACGAAGCCTGGCGGGCAGCTGTCGGGCGTGCGCTGGCAGTGCTCGGTGCAGTACAGCACGCCGCCGGCGATGGAAGCGCACAGGCCGCTCTTGCACTCGGCGTTGCCCTTGCAGCACATGCCGAAAGAGAAGATGCCGCCGGGGTTGCTGTCGACGACCACCACGCGCGCGTCGGCGTCGTCGCGCGTGCCGCCGTCGTCGCGCACGGGCTCGAAGCCGGAGCAGCCGACGCTCGAAAGCAGGCACACGCTCGTCAACGCGCGCAGCGTCAGCTTCAGTCGGCCCACGATGCGCCCCTCGCGTCCGGCGGCGACGACGGCGCCGGCGCGGCCGATCGCGCGTCGATCTTCTCCGCGCCGGCGTCGCTGCGGGCGGACTGGCGCTTGCGCGCGCGCTCCTTGGCGAGCCGCTCGCGGCGGCGGCGCTGCTGCGCGAGCCACTTTTCGTCGCCAGGCTCGGGCCGCCGGCCGAGCGGCCAGTAGTCGCGTTTTCGTGCTGCCGCGTCACGCGGTGACGTGGCGGACGCGTCGGCGCGCGCGGCTGCGCTGCCCGCGGCGTTGGTGTTCGCGGTCGGCGCTGCGTCGGCTCGCGCGCGCGGCACGCCGCCGCCGACGGACACGCTGCTGCCGCTCGCGCTGCCGCGATGACCGCCGCTGCCGCTGGCGCTGCCGCCGCCGCTCGTGCTGACCTTGCCGCTCGCGCTGCCCTTGCTGCGCGCGCTGCTCTTGTCGTCGCCATCGCGGTTGGCGACGATGAGCCCGGTCACCGCGCCGGTCACCGCGGCGGTGAGCACCACGACGAGCACCGTCGGGAACCGTCGGCGCGCCGTGGGCGCGGGCGCGAGCCTGGGCATCGCCGCCGCGAGGGCAGGCCTCGGCGCGGGCGGCGGCGGCGGCGCGGGTGGCGCGGCCGATGCCGCCTCGTCCTCGTTCGACGCCAGGGGACGGCTGATCGTCTCGGCGTCTTCGTCGAAATCGCTGCGGCCAGCGAAGGGCCCTGCCTCGTCGTCGTCGTCAAAGGCGATAGAGCCGGTCAGCTTGTCGTCGATCCCTGACAGCGTGCTCTCGTCGAGCTCGTGATCGTCGAGGTCCTCGTCGTCGTTGGCACGATCGCGCGGTGCGGCGGCGGCGGCGGCGGCAGCGGCGGCAGCGGTGGCGGCGATGGGCCGCTGCGGGCCGGTTAGCTGCGGCACGATCGGAAAGCCCGGTCCCGTGCCGCGCGGCTGGGCCGAGGCCCAGCCGACAAACGCCTTGTCGCCGATGGCGCTCTGCTCCTCGAACTCGACGTTCGCGGCGGCGAGCGCGGCTTCGAAGGCCTGCCAGAGCTCGCGCATCGTGCCGTAGCGTTCGTCGCGGTTCTTTCGCAGCGCGCGCGCGACCACCGCGCTGATCTCGCGCGGGATGTCGCGTTGTCGATGGTGCATCGGCGGCGGGACGCGCTTTTGCACCGCCTCGAACAGCAGCATCACGGTCTTGGCCATGATCGGCGGCTCGCCGGTGAGCATCTCGTAGACCAGCGCCCCCATGGCGTAGACGTCGATGCGCGGGCCGACATCCGAGGGGCTGACGATCTGCTCGGGTGCCATGTAGCTCGGCGAGCCGATCACGTCGTTGATGCCGGTCATCGCTTGTCCGGCGCCGAGCACCTTCGAGATGCCGAAGTCGAGCAGCTTGACGTAGTCGTCACGCTCGCCCTGCTTGCAGAGAAAGATGTTGGGCGGCTTGAGATCGCGGTGGACGACACCCTCGGTGTGCGCCGCGTCGAGCGCCGACGCGGCCTGGCGCAGGATCGAGGCCGTTTCGCGCAGCGTCAGGCGCTTGCGGCGATCGATGCGCTGGCCGAGATCCTCGCCGAAGAGCCGCTCCATGATGATGTAGGGCGAGCCGTCGTCCATCTCGTTGATGTCGAGCACGTCGATGATGTGCGGATGACCGATGGCGCTGGTGACCTCCGCCTCGCGGCGAAAGCGCGCGAGCATCGACTTGTGCTCGATCACGGACGGGTGCAGCACCTTGACCGCGAGCTTCTTGCGCGACAGTCGCAGGTGCGACAGCTCGTAGATCGCGCCCATGGAGCCCGCGCTGATCTTGCGCTCGATACGGTAGGTGTTCTGCAGGACGCGGCCTATCAGACTGCCGCCCTCAGCCATCGCTCTTCCCTGGGCTCGCCAACGTTCGCGTGCCCCCGAGGATACCATCGCCGCGCGAGCCTCGCGCGCGTGCACCCGCGAGCGCGGGGGCCCGAGGCGCTACAGCCGCTTGGCGAAAGCCTTGGCCGAGCGCCGGATCGGCGCCGGTAGGCGCCCGTCGGCGGCGGCGCGGCGGATCAGCGCCCGCAGCACGGCGCCCTGCTTGTCGCTGGCGTGGTTGGCGAAAGTCTGCAGCAACGCGTCGCCGACGGCCTCGGTGGCGACGGTGCAGCCGCTCTGCGTCGTGATGCGGCTGCGGTCGGCGAGCAGCGGGTAGACCTGCGCGGTCTTCGAGCGCAGCTTCTTGACGACATGCTCGGCGGCGTAGAGTCGCACGGCGGCGCTGCGATGACGCAGCAAGCGCAGCATCAGCGCGGGCGACGCGGCGCGCGCCAGCTTGGCGTAGATCGCGTAGACGGCGCTGCGCTGGGCCGCGAAGCCGATGTACTCGTCGTCGACGCGCCCTTTCTTTGCGAGCGCGTCGACGAGCGCGGCGAGCTTGGCGTCTTTGACCAGCGCCGCGGTGGACGCGTAGCGGGCGCTGGGCTTGCGGCTGTTGGCGCCGCTGGCGCTCGAAGCGAGCAGCAGAAGCAGGGCGGCGGCGGCGGCGACGGGGAAAAACCGGGCGACACGTCTCATCTACGATCTCCAGCGTCAGCGCGGCACGCCGGCGGGTGCGCTCGAGCGACTATTAGGGTCTAGCATGCCCGAGCTGCTGAAGATCGCCTTGCCGAGGTTTTCGCCGAGCACGGCCGAGGCGGCGGCGACGCCCGAGTGCAGCGCGCCGACGATGCCGTGCATGGTGCGCAGGCTGGCGCCCGCGAGCACGAGGCCATCGATCTCGGTGCTCGCCGGCGGCCGCTTGAAGAGAAACTGATCGGGCGTGAGCGCGATGCCGTAGCCTGTGCCCGTGCTCGAGGCGGTGTAGCGGCGCTGGGTCAGCGGCGTCGCCATCTCGCGAAAGACGATGTCAGCCGAGAGGCCGGGCAGCAGCGCCTCGGCTACGGCGATCATCATGTCGCCGTAGCGCGCCTTGCGGCGCTTGTACTCGGCGTCGTCGCGGTAGCTGCCGTCGGCGAGCGCCGCTTCGCTGACGCCCCAGGCGGCGGGGTCTGACGGCGCGATGCTCATCAGCTGTACGTTGCAGACGCCCTGCGGGGCGAGCCGCGGGTTCTGCGGGTCCTTCAGCGTCGGCACGCTAGCGCAGACGTAAGGCCTCTGATCGAGACGCCCGGCGGCGCAGGCGGCGTAGGCGGGCTCGACATCGAGCTCGGGATAGATCGCGTAGGTGGCGCTGGTGATGCCCTCGGCGGCGAGATCGCGGCGCACGCCGAGATAGACCGACGCCAGCCCGGGCGGCCAGCGATAGCCAGCGACGCGCGCGCGCGTGCGGTGGCGCAGCGCCTGCTCGTCAACGAGCTCGAGCAGCGCGCGCTGGATGTCGCCGGCGGCGATGACGTGATCGGCTTCGACGCGGCGTTCGCCGTGGTGACGCCCCGCGATCACCACGCCGCGCGCGCGGCCGTCCTCGACGATGATACGGCGCGCGCGCACGCCGAGCAGGATCTCGCCGCCGGCGCGCTCGACCTCTTCGGCGAGCCGGTCGCTGATGCGCTGGCCGCCGCCGAGCGGGTAATAGGCGCCCTGGATGTAGTGCATCATCGAGCCGACGTGCACGGCCGCCGAGACCTCGCTCGGCGCGAGGGCGTAGACGATCTGCCAGCCGCCGAGCAGACAGCGCAGCTCGGCGGCGCGCGGATCGCCGCCGGGGCGCGCGCCGCCGTCGCGCCCGGCGCCGCCGTCCACGAGGCGATCGAGCAGCTCGGCGAAGGTCGCGTTGAAGTAGCGCAAGGCGCCGAGCGAGCGCGGCACGATGTGCAGCGCCGACCACGGTCGCTGCGCGATGTGGCCCAGTCGGTCGACGGTGCGCACGAACTTGAAGTAGCGCGCGATGCCGCGCCGCCGCTCGGGGTAGCGCGCGCAGAGCAGGCGCTCGAAGGCGGCCACGTCGCCGGGCACGTCGACGCGCTCGCCGCTCGGCAGCACGAAGACGTCGCCTGGCGGGCCGAGCCGAGCAAAGCGCATGTCATCGACGCCGGCGGCGCGCAGGATGCGCGGGATCGCGCCGTCGTGCTCGCACGAGCCGATGTAGTGCAGGCCGATGTCGTGCTCGTAGCCCGGACGGCGAAAGACCGTGGCGTTGCCGCCTGCGACGTAGTGCTGGTCGACGAGCAGCGTTCGCTTGCCGCGCCGCGCGAGCAGCGCCGCCGCGCACAGGCCGCCGGTGCCGGCGCCGACGATCACGACGTCGTAGCGCTCGGCGATGGCGCTGCGGAAGCGGTCGCGCCGCGCGCGGATGCGATCGTAGGGCGGCGGGTGGCTCGTCACTTGACGGGCGCCGCGGCGAGCGCGGAGCGGATCTTGATCTCGTTTTCGAGCGTGCGATGCACGGGGCAGCGCGCGGCGATGCCGTAGATGCGCTCGCGCTGCTCGTCGCTCAGCTCGGGGCCTTCGATCACGATGCGCTTTTCGATCACGTCGACCTTGCCCTCGCTGCTGCTGCAGTCGTCGCAGTCGGCGGCGTGGACGCGATGGTGCCGCAGGTCGACGGTGACGCCGTCGAGCGGCCAGCCCTTGCGGCGCGCGTACATGCGCATAGTCATCGACGTGCACGCGCCGAGCCCGGCGAGCAGAAGCTCGTAGGGCGTCATGCCGCTGTCGTGACCGCCGGCCGCGAGCGGCTCGTCGGCGCTCGAGACGTGGGTGCGCGCCAGCAAGGTGTTGCGGTAGCCCTGCTCGCGCTGTCCAGGCTGCTCCTGCACGCGCACCTGACCTTCGGGCACGTCGGCGGCCTTGTTTCGTGCTTCGTCGCCGCTGGGGTCGAGAAAGCGCGAGGCCCAGGCGGCGAGCACCGTCGCCGCGTACTCGGCGTCGTCGTGGCGGCTCAGCACGTGGTCGGCGTCGTCGAGCGAGACGAAGCTCTTGGGGTGCTTGGCGCGCTCGAAGAGGATGCGCGCGTGATCGACGCCGACGACCTGATCGCGCGGCGCGTGCAGCAGCAAGAGCGCGCGGCGCAGCTTGGGCAGCGCGGTGAGGTCGGCCTGGTCGCTGGGCGCGCCGATGGTGGCGACGGCCTTGACGCTGTCGATGCGCGCGGCGGCGACGAGCGCTGCCGCGCCGCCGCGGCTATGGCCGACGAGCAGGCGCGGCGCGGCGGCGAGCCGCTGCTCGAGATGACGCGCCGCCGCGACGAGATCGTCGGCGTTGCAGGTGACGGCCTCGTCGCTGTAGTCGAGGCGCAGCACCGCGATGCCGCGCCGGCACAAGGCGCGGCTGATGCGGTCGGCGGCGCTCTCGTCGTCTGCGGTGGCGCTCAGGCAGTGCGCGAAGAGCGCGTAGCAGTAGGTGCCATAGGCGGGCTGCTCGAGCACGGCGGCGAGCGTGGTGCCGCGGCCGCTGTCGAGCTCGAGGTGCTGGCGCACCACGTCGATGGATTGCATGGCTGGTCTTTAGCGCTCGGGCGTCTTTGCGTCCACCGCGCGCATGCGCGCGAAGTAGTCGCGCGCGGCGGCGCGTACGCGCGGCGAGAGCATCAGCGCGCTGGCCACCGTCGGCACCGCCATGAAGGCGAAGGCGGTGTCGATGACGTTCACCGCGAGCTTGGTTGACCACATCGCGGCGATGGGGATCGAGGCGAGGTAGGCGTAGATGTAGCCGCGACCGATGCGCTCGCCGAACAGATAGCCGGCGCATTTCTGACTGTAGTAGGAGTACGAGATCATCGTCGAGAGCGCGAACAGCAGCACCGCCACCATCAGCAGGTAGCGTCCGACGCCGCCGGGGATGCCGTACTCGAAGGCGCGCGCGGTGATCTCGACGCCCTTGTTGCCGCTGGCGTCGACGCCGGTGACGAGGATCACCAGCGCGGTGAGCGTGCAGACGATGTTGGTGTCGATCACGGGCCCGAGCATGGCGATCAGGCCTTCGCGCACCGGCTCTTTGGTCTTGGCTGCGCCGTGTGCGAGGGGCGCCGTGCCGACGCCCGCTTCGTTGGAAAACGCCGCGCGTTTGACGCCGATGCGCATCGCCTCGCTCGCGGCGACGGCGACGGCGCCACCCTTGACCGCGCCCGCGGTAAAGGCGCGCCGCACGATCAGCGCCAGCGTGGGCAGCACGGCGGCGGCGTTGCGCGCGACGATCACCGTCGCCGCGCCGAAGTAGAGCAGCGCCATGCTGGGCACGATGCGCGAGGCAACCTTGCCCACGCGCGTGATGCCGCCCAGCGTGACGGCGCCGACAAAGACCAGCGAGGCCAGGCCGGTGGCGAGCCGCGGCACCTGGTGGCTCTCGTCCATCAGCTCGGCGAGCTGGTTGATCTGAAACAGCGGTAGACAGCCGACCATGCCGCAGACGGCGAACATGATGGCGAGCGCCTTGAACCGCGGGCCGAGCCCGACCTCGATGAAGAACATCGGGCCGCCCTGATCGACGCCCTTTTCGTCGGGCTTGCGATACATCGTCGCCAGCGTGCAGGTGAAGTACTTGGTGGCGGTGCCGAACAGCGCCGCGATCCACATCCAGAACACGGCGCCGGGGCCGCCCTGGCTGACCGCGATGGCGACGCCGGCGATGTTGCCCATGCCGATGGTCGCCGAGAGCGCCGACGACAGCGCTTGAAAGTGCGTGATCTCTCCCGGGTCGTCGGGGTCGTCGTACTTCCCGCGCAGGATGCCGACGGCGTGGCCGAGCCGGCGCAGCGGCGCGCCGCCGGCGAGCGTGAAGTAAAGGCCCGCCGCCATCAGCATCACCGCCAGCGGCAGGCCCCAGACGAAGTTGACCACCGCGTTGGAGGCCGCTTCGAGCTGGGCGAGAAAGGATGTGGGTGCGGGCGAGCTCATCGGAGATGCCGATGGTACCGCACGCACGCGGGGCGACGCGAATCGCGGCGGCGCTGGCGCAGACGCTACGGGTATTCGCAGATCGTGTTGCCGTGCTCGCAGGTCATGCCGGGCGCGCAGTCGCGATCGGTCTCGCAGCGGTAGAAGCACACGTCGTGCTCGCAGGCCATGTCGGCGGGGCAGTCGCGATCGTCTTTGCACGCGAGGGTGCACATGCCGCCGGCGCAGTTGCTCTTCGCGGTGCAGCAGATCAGGCCGCCGTTGCAGTCGCGGTCGTCGTTGCAGATCGTTCCGGCGCCGCCGCCGCAGAGCTGCGGCTCCAGCCGGCAGGTGTCCGACGAGATCACGTCGCCGCAGTGCGCCGAGCCGAAGCAGGCCGCGAGCGCGACGGCGAGCGTAATTAGTCTAAACATGTCATGGCGATTCGCGGTTGATGGTCGCATCGTCGTCATCTCCTCGTCGCGCTCAGTGCCGGCGCCGACAAACAGGGACAGATATTTCGTGCGGCGATGGGTGCGGTACGCTGAGCGGCGAATGCTGCGGTCGGCGCGCGCCATAGTGATCACGTCCGTTGTCGCCGCTTGGCTGTCGGGCACGAGCGCGCCGGCGGCGGCGGCCGCGCGGAAGGTCGTGGTGGTGGCGCTCGTCGACGGCGCCGCGCCACGCGCGTCGCGCCAGCTCGAGCGCGCGCTGCGCGCGCAGTTCAGCGATCTGGCGCTGACGTTTCGCGTCGAGCGCGTCGAGCGGCTGCCGCCGCGAACGCCCGAGCGGCTGCGGCTGGCGCGTGCTGTCGCCAAGCGTCACGGCGCCATCGCCGTGCTGTGGCACGACGCCGGGCCGCAGCTGTACCTCTACTTCGCCTCGTCGTCCGCCGATCGGCTGCTGGTGCGCAGCGTTGACGCGCACGGCAGCACCGAGCGCTACGAAGCGCTGGCCTTGCTCGCGCGCGGACACCTGCGCACCATGCTGGCCGGCGGG